>PANG01000054.1 GCA_002708345.1 Planctomycetaceae bacterium
CCTACTCCACCGGCTCCAGCGGCTCCAAAGCACAATGCCGGCAAGGACCGGAAGCGTCATTCGAAGGATGGAATTGTCGGGCGATTCCACCGGGCAGCAGCCGGCTTTGGGTTTGTTCGTCCAGAAGGGACAACTGCCCAGCAGGGACGTGACGAGGATATTTTCATTCCGGCCCAGTACACCGAGGATGCATCCAATGGCGACCTGGTAAATATCGTGCTTAACCGTGGACGTGACCGACAACGCACGCGTGGCCGGATCGTGAAGATCCTTGAGCGACGGACCCGCCAGTTCGTAGGGACGTACCAGAAAAAAGGTTCCAAGAGCCTGGTGCTGGTCGATGGCACGCTCTTCCGCAAACCCATTCCAGTAGGGGATCCAGGTGCCAGGAACGTCCATCCTGACGACAAGGTCCTTGTGGAAATGGTCCACTTCCCCACCGCCGATTTGCCGGGCGAAGCGGTCCTGCTGGAAGTCCTCGGCAAGAAAGGTGAAGCGGGAGTAGACACGCTTACCGTGATCCATGAATTCCAGCTTCCAGGTGAATTCCCCAAGCCGGTCATGCAAGACGCTCGACAACAGGCTGACCGCTTTGACGAAGAGGATCTGTCGGGCCGAATTGACCTTAGGACGACCACGATTATCACGATCGATCCAGCCGATGCTCGTGATTTCGACGACGCGATCTCATTACGAAAGTTAGAGAACGGCCACTGGCGACTCGGGGTCCATATCGCCGACGTTTCCCATTTTGTGCCCCAGGGATCCAAACTGGACCAGGAAGCCCGTGAACGGGCAACCAGCGTCTATCTCCCCGACCAGGTGATCCCGATGTTGCCCGAGATCATCTCCAATAACCTGGCCAGCCTGCAACCCGAGAAACGTCGTTACGCCAAGTCCGTCTTCATGGAAATGACCTCCGAGGGGGTGGTCGTGGACATCGAGGTTGCCAATTCCGTTATCCAGAGCGACCGTCGCTTTACCTATGAAGAAGTTGACCAGTACCTGGAGGATCCGGAACCATGGCAGAGTAGCCTTTCGGGTGATGTCTTCAGATTGCTTGGACACATGCACGAGCTGGCCATGGTGCTGCGTACCCGGCGACTGAAGCGAGGATCGCTGGAACTCTCTATCCCGGAAGTAAAAATCGAGTTGGACGAGGAGGGACGGGTGAGTGGTGCGAGGCTGACGGAAAACACCGTCAGTCACCAGATCATTGAGGAGCTGATGCTAGCGGCAAACCAGTCAGTCGCCCAGTTCCTTGTAGATCACCAGCTGTTCTTCATGCGACGTCTGCATGGAGATCCGGATACTGGCAAGCTCGATAAGCTGGCTGTTTTTGCACGGGACATGGGGATCGAGCGAGATGCGGTTCGCAGTCGCTTCGACATTATCGACGTGATCCAGCAGGCCCGCGGTCAGCCCACCGAGAAGGCGATCTACATGTCCGTCTTAAAGGCGCTTCAAAAGGCAGTCTATGGCCCCAGCCCGGGCCGGCATTATGCCCTGAACATGGATCACTANTGCCACTTCACCTCCCCCATACGCCGCTACCCGGACCTGCTGATCCACCGCATGCTTGATGAACTGGCATCAGGACGCAAGCCGGTCCAGGACCAGGCCGCCTTACAGGCCCTCGGTGATCACTGCTCGGATCGAGAACAGCGAGCGACCGCAGCTGAACGCCAGCTGNTCAAACTGAAGCTGCTCGTTTATCTCGCCGATCGGATCGGAGAGCAGATGGAGGCAGTCATCACCGGAGTGGAGGAATTCGGGGTCTTCGTCCAGGGNGTTGAGCTTCCGGCCGACGGACTGCTTGCAGTTGCNTCCCTCCCGGANGACTCTTACCGGTTTGATNCGCAGGGTTACAGCCTCACNGGTTTCCGCAAGGGAAACCAGTTCCGCATGGGAGACCTGCTACTGGTGGAGATTCAGCGAGTGGATCTGGATCGTCGTGAGCTGGATTTTGGTTTCGTGAAAGTCCTGCGTCAGCCAGGACAACCCCGTGCAACCAGGAAAAAGACGGCCAGCGAAGGGGAAAAAACAAANAAGCGTGGNCGATCCAACANNAAGGGAAAACGGGGTAACAAACGGAAACGACGCTAGTTTCANACCGCCACCCTGTGATCATCAGCACCTACTGGGCAGACCCTCTCGATAGGCTAAAATACTCGCCAGTCGTTACGGCAATTCGAACCCCTGCCCGTGNANATGAACGAATCGNTCNGCACCACCGCGCTTCATTCCTGGCACATCGAACAGGGTGCCCGGCTCGTTGATTTTGCNGGCTGGGANATGCCNGTCCAGTACAACTCGATTGTCGAAGAACACCTGGCAACACGCCAGGGAGCCGGTCTCTTTGATGTTTCCCACATGGGACGGGTNCGTTTTGATGGAGCCGGTGCCGCNCGNTTTCTCGACCGTCTTCTCACNCGCCGNGTGCTGGACCTTCAGGTCGGNCAGATACGCTACTCCCTGATNACCAACGAGGAGGGNAATGTCCTCGACGATGTNCTGGTCTATCACCTTCAGACTCCGAGTGAGATCCAGTACCACATGNTGGTGGTGAATGCCTCGAATCGTCTGAAGATCCTCGACTGGCTCACTTCCCATCAAACAGCTGAAGATGAAGTNCAGATCTCAGACTGCACACTGGAAACCGCCATGATTGCCGTGCAGGGTCCACATGCTCTCCAGATTGTCGACCCCCTGGTCGACGTGGACCTGAACACCCTGCGCTATTACCAGGGAGTGGTGACCAGGCAAATGGGAAAGCCCTGCACCGTCAGCCGCACCGGTTACACGGGCGAGGATGGGGTGGAGTTGATTGTTCATGCCGACAAGGCCAACCAGGTGGTAAACAACCTGTTTGCCTCGGGCCGTGACCTGGGGATCAGACCGGTCGGCCTGGGAGCACGTGACACGCTGCGACTGGAAGCTGCGTTGCCCCTTTACGGACACGAACTGGATGAATCAACCAGCCCCTTCCAGGCTGGACTCGATTTTGCTGTCAACCTGGAAGATGCCCAGCAGAATCCCCGGCAGTTTGTCGGCTCCGAGGCACTCGCCGAGCAGGCTCAACAGCCACGTCACCAGGTAAGAGTTGGACTGGCACTGGAAGGTCGCCGGGCTGCGCGTGAGGGACATACTGTCCACGCTGGCGCCGAGCAGGTGGGAGTCGTGACCAGTGGTTCCTTCTCGCCAACTTTGCAATACCCAATTGCAATGGCCTATCTGAACGTTCAAGATAGTCCTTCGATAGCCGAACCGGGCATGGAACTGGAAGTGGATATCCGTGGTACCCGGCAAACAGCCAAGGTCACCGCGTTACCGTTTTACCGGCGGGACAAGTCATCCTGACAACCTGCCCCNGGCAAACCTGGAAGAGATTATTCCNCAGCGAGGATTGGANAAGAACTGTGAATCCTGATGACCTCTTATTTGCGGAAACACACGAGTGGATACGGCTGGAAGANACCGATGGTGANAAAATCGCAGTCGTCGGNATCACAGCATTTGCNGTTGAACAGCTGGTGGATGTGACCTACCTGGAAATGCAACCGGTCGGGACCCCTGCGAGTGCAGGGGATGAAATCGGGGAAATTGAATCGGTCAAGGCAGTCAGCTCGATCATCAGCCCGGTCGACGGCGAGGTAATTGCCATAAACGAAGAACTCGTAAATAACCTGCAGCTTCTGGGTGACGATCCCTACCAGGCTGGATGGATGGCAAAGATCCGTGTCCAGGACGAGACGGCAATCGAAAAGCTGATGGACCGTGCGGCTTACGAGGCGCAGTGTGCCGAGGAAGGCTAGGCGGCGACGGACATGCCCTACGTGCTCAACACGACGGATGACCAGCGGGCGATGCTCGACGCGATCGGTGCCGACTCGCTGGACGAGCTCTTCGAGATGATCCCACCGTCCCTGCAACTGGGACGTCCGTTGGACATTCCCCTCGCGCTTACCGAGATGGAACTCGCCCAGGTGATGGGTGCCCTGTCAGAGAAGAATCTGCACGTGGAGAATGCTGTCAGTTTTCTCGGTGGCGGCAGCTATGACCACTTCATCCCCGCCGTGGTCGACACGATTGCCGGCCGGGGAGAGTTTTACACCTCCTACACGCCCTACCAGCCGGAGGTAAGCCAGGGCAACCTGCAGGCGATGTTCGAGTACCAGAGCCTGATCTGCCAGTTGACCGGTATGGATGTCTCCAACGCCAGCCTCTATGACGGGGGATCCGCAACGGCCGAGGCGGTGCTCATGGCCATCAGTGCGACTCGCAGATCCGGGCGGGTCGTGGTTGCCGAATCAGTGCACCCGGAATACCGCCAGGTCCTGCAGACTTACTTCGCCAACCTGGAAACCGAGCTGGTAACCATTCCGGTTACCGATGGAATCGTCGACCCTGCATCCATTGAGCAGGCTGTCGATGAAGACACCGCCTGTGTGCTATTACAGAGTCCAAACTTTTTTGGCTGTATCGAAGAGGTAGAAGAGATTACCCGGATCGCCCACAAGGCGGGAGCGCTTGGCTGTTCGATTTTTGACCCCATTAGCCTGGCTATCCTGAAGCGACCCGGGGAAATGGACGTCGATATTGCCGTGGCGGAAGGACAATCGCTTGGCTCCCCGATGCTCTACGGTGGCCCCTCGCTGGGAATCATGACCTGCCGTGAATCCTTCGTGCGAAGGCTGCCTGGCCGAATCTCCGGCCAGACTGTTGACCGCCAGGGAAATCGCTGCTGGGTCCTCACGCTCCAGACCCGTGAGCAGCACATCCGCAGGGAAAAGGCAACAAGTAATATCTGTACCAACCAGGGACTCTTCGCGCTGCGAGCAGCGGTTTACCTGGCAACCATGGGCCCCCAGGGGCTCCTCGAGACTGCCATGCTCTGTACCCGAAAAGCACATTATGCCGCGGACCAGATCTGCCAATCGGAACGATTCGAACGAGTTTTCGATTCTCCGGTATTCAAGGAATTTGTTATCCGGGATCGCCTGGGCGAGGTGACACCACTACTTGAGCATGCAGCCAGCGAGCATATCCTTGCCGGCATTCCGCTGGGTAACTGGTACGACCAACTGGCAGATTGCTTCCTGGTGACCACCACGGAAAAACGAACTCGCGAGGAAATTGACCGGCTTGCAAGGTGCCTCGACCAGGCCCCTGGAGGATCTACCAACCATGCGTAATCCCCAGACCAGCACGCTTCTTTTTGAATTATCCCGCTCCGGTCGTCGGGGGGCCAGGCTTCCCGAATGCGACGTGCCGGAACTGCCACTGGAGGACCTGCTCCCCGCCTCCGCATGCTCAAACCAACCACTCACCCTGCCGGAGATCGCCGAGCCGGATGTGGTCCGGCATTTCACCAACCTCTCCACGCTGAACATGTCAGTCGACTCTCACTTCTACCCACTTGGTTCCTGTACCATGAAGTACAACTCCAAGCGGAATGAGCGGATGGCGGGACTTCCCGGCCTCGCCCATCTTCATCCCTACCAGCCTGCCTCCACCCTCCAGGGCATGCTACAGCTGCTATACGAACTCCAGCAGATGCTCTCGGAGATCTCCGGGCTGCCAGCGGTCTCCTTACAGCCTGCGGCAGGTGCTCATGGAGAGCTTGCCTCGCTAATGATGGCAGCAGCCTATTTCCGGGACCGTGGAGAGTCTCGCAACAAGGTCCTGACACCCGACAGTGCTCACGGGACAAACCCGGCCAGCGCCTCGATGGCTGGATTCGAAACAATCACCATCAAGAGTACCAGCGACGGGCTGGTGGACATGGATGACCTGCAAGGCCAGCTGGACAACCGCATCGCCGTCTTCATGATCACCAATCCAAATACCCTGGGCTTGTTTGAACAGCAGGTCGAAGAGATCGCCACCCTGGTCCACCAGCAGGGAGGATTGATCTACCTCGATGGAGCCAACATGAATGCCATCCTGGGTATTACCCGTCCAGGTGACTTCGGTGCCGACATGATGCACTTCAACCCTCACAAGACATTCAGTGGGCCGCACGGTGGAGGAGGACCTGGTGCCGGCCCTATCTGTGTGAGCGAGGCACTTGCACCTTTCCTGCCCAGCCCGGTCGTNTGCCACCAGCAGGGAGAATACCGGCTTGACCTGGATCGCCCTCTCTCGATCGGCCGGGTGCGGAGTTTCTTTGGGAGCGTCGGAGTACTTGTCCGATCTTACTGCTACATTCGCTCCCATGGGCCCGATGGACTCAAGCGAGTTGCCGAGAATGCCGTACTTAATGCCAACTACCTGCTCAGCCAGGTTGAACAGATCCTGGATGTACCTCATGGAAACCGGTGCATGCATGAATTCGTCGCCTCTGCCCAACGGTTGCAGAAAGAAATGAACCTGCCACGACCGGCAATGGACATCGCCAAGCGATTACTCGATTATGGCTTTCATCCNCCCACGGTCTATTTTCCGCTCACCGTGAACGAGAGCATNATGATTGAACCNACGGAAACGGAGAGCAAGGAAACACTGGACCTGTTTGCCGAGGCACTGGCATGTATTACCAAGGAAGATCCTCAGCTGCTTGAACACGCTCCCCATTCGACACCTGTGAGTCGACCGGACGAAGTTCAGGCTGCTCGACAAACNGTGATGAAATGGACAGCCGACTNATCGAACCTGGATGCCAGGTTCGGCTAATTGTAGATGGTCCCGCCCTGGGCTGCCGGAACATGGCAGTTGACGAGGTACTGCTGGAGACCGCTGCAACCGGAATCCCCACGCTGCGGTTTTACCAGTGGCAGGAACCNACTCTCTCACTCGGTTACTTCCANTCNCTGGAGGATCGGGAGCTCCATCCNGCAAGTCGTCATTGCCCGGTGGTAAGGCGTTCCAGTGGTGGAGGAGCAATCGTGCACGATCACGAATTGACCTACAGCTTCAGCTGTCCTGTCCTGGGTATCGATACCCAGCAGTTCTACCGGGAAATGCACCACGCCCTGCGTTTCGCACTGGCACAATTTCACATCAAGGCCGAGCTCTGGCAGGCAGATCAAGGAAGCATCCAGGGAACCCCTTTCCTCTGTTTCCAGCGTCGTTCTCCCGGTGATATGGTGGTCCAGAATGTGAAAATTGCCGGCAGTGCCCAGCGGCGGAAAAGAGGGGCATTATTGCAGCACGGAAGTGTCCTGCTGGGAACATCCCGCCATGCACCAGAACTCTCCAGTATCGGCTCGGAATTGGGGATCGAACTCCAGTTTGACGAACTGGTAGGCCAATGGTGTCAGATAATCACAGAACAATGGGGAATCAAGTTCCAGGAGAGTGAGCTGGATGCGTCTGAAATTGAGCGAGCAGAAGGGTTTGAATCAGAAAAATTCGCTAATATTAACTGGACGAGAAGACAAATTCGCTCATAACAACCTATAACAGCTTCTCGGTGGAGTTTTTGACCGGGTAGCGTACCATGCTATTATTCCAATGAAGCCCCTCAGATGGTATGTTTGCTGGCACTCACGTTCCCAAAAATCAATCTATTGATCTCCTATCTCGGAAACGTGAATTGGTTTTACAGCTGAATAACTTCATTCGGATCATACAATAGTCCGGATTTTTTCGTTGTTGATTGTTTCATGCCCGTTTGGGCGAAGTGAGTCAATGATGCGAGTGAAGTTAAGGGTGCTGAAGGGCGCTGGAACCGGGAAGGATATTCCTGTACCGGTTGCGAAGTTCTTCATCGGCAGGGGTGATGATTGCCATTTGCGCCCCAAGAGCGAGGCNATCAGTCGCCACCACTGCGCCATCGTCACGACCGATAACCAGGTCGCCGTGCGCGATTTTGGCAGCAAGAACGGCACCTTTGTCAACGACAAGCGTATCGAGAATGCTTGTATCCTGAATGCCGGTGACAAGCTCTCGATTGGTCCGCTTCATTTTGAAGTTGTGATCGAACAGAGCCTGAGCAGTGGGAAACGGCCCAAGGTCCGTGACATGACGGATATGGCCAAGCGATCCGCACAGAGTTCGCCGGCCGACGGGGATGTCTCGGGCTGGCTCGATGATGCCATCGCCGAGGATGAGACAGATCTGGCTGTGACTCGCCAGTTCCAGTTCACTGATCCATCCGATCAGGACATTACAGAGACCCTCTCGGCACTCGACGATGATACCGATCCTGGCGATGAGCCCGATGATGATGGTTCAAGCATTTTTCGATGGGCAAAGAAAAAGAAGAAGCCAGGGAAACTCCCCGAACAGCCAAAGAAGGACGAGGCAGAGGATTCTCGTGATGCAGCGGCCGATACATTGCGAAAGTACTTCAATCGAAGCTAACCAGGTGGATAACCACCTGCCAGTCGAACAACTCCGTGAAGATCGTCGTCCCTTCTCCCCACGGATGACAAACATGCTCGAAGCCCTCTGGCAATCGCTGGGAAATCCTCTTGGGCAGGACATGGGTTAAGAACTGCCCTGCCATCGATTGAGCCCTCTCAAGGTACGATTCCGCCTGATAACCGGAATGATCGCTTAAACGGTCTTATTTCACTGATCCGTAAGATCTGCCACGATCCACCATTTTACCCAGTCGGTAAATATTCTCAGGCCGACTAGTCGATTCTCTCTATGCACGGCGGAGTTATTCTCTTTCCTGGCCTCCGGCCAATAACTTCCCGAAAACCAATGTGGAGATCGTGACGTGACAAAGAAAACATCTACTCAGCATTCCAAGGCCGTTTCCAACAGCTCCAAGGCTGCCCGGCGACGCAAGATCGATCCCACCACCTGTGAACGGGATTACTCATCAGACGAACGGGAATTCATGACCGCAATGGACGATTACAAGCGCGACCAGGGTCGCATGTTTCCTACATGTAGCGAGATCCTGGAGGTGGTCCGTGGTCTGGGATATATTCGCCAGGATGACATTTCCCAGGTAGAGCGGGGAGCAGGCGATGTGATGGTTGCCGAGACGGAAATGAGCTGTACGTCCGTTTAAGGAGGGCGTATTTCATTTCGGCCTTGTCACAAAAGGCCCAAGACAGTAGTCTCTCGCCCCGATCCGGATCTTCCTTCGATCCGGCATGCAAAACGAGGACATGCTAATGCAAAGACGGCCTGGCAATTCGAGAACATGGAATGGGGGAGGCAGGGCGACTGCTCAATGGCTGGGCCTGCTACTGGCCTCTCTCTGCCTGGCTCCCGGTTGTTACCTGGTTCCGACTCCCGCTGGATCCACCTCTAGTCCCCTTCCTGCGAACCCGGGGGATCACCTACCCGCTGCTGAACCGACACCGGATCCCATGGAATCCGCGTCCGTTTCCATCTGGCCCCTTAATTTCCGCAACCACGGCCTGAACAACAAGGGAGTCCAGCTCTTCAAGCAGGGAAAATTACAGGATGCCCTGCACAAGTTCCAGCAGGTGGTCAGCCATGACCCGGGCAATACCGATGGCTACTACAACCTTGCCGCAACCTACCACCGGCTTGCCATGAATGGCAACAACCGCCAGATGTTGACGCAATCCGAACACCTCTACCATCGATGCCTGGGTATGGCACCCAACCATGTCGATGCGCATCGTGGCCTGGCCGTACTGCTGGTTCAGTCCGAACGCAAGCAGCAGGCATACGAATTGCTGGAAAACTGGGTGGCACAATCCCCCCGGTCAGCCAACGCCCAGGTCGAGCTTGCCCGCCTGCATGACGAGGATGGCGAAACAGGCCAGGCCGAGGTCCACCTGCAGCAGGCACTCTCGATCAATACCGACAACGCTCGTGCCTGGACCGCTCTTGCTCACTTGAGGGAACGGGAAGGTGATCTGCCCAACGCACTGGCCCACTACCAGCGTTCCTATATCCTCGACAACCAGCAGCCGACCGTGGCGACAAGAATTGCCTCCCTGAACCGTTCCCTGCGTCTGGACGACAGTGGAGATGGCACACGCATGGTTGAATCCGGTACTCCCTCTCGCCGTTAGCTACCGGTCCTTCTCAGGATCACAGAGAGAGCCTAGAATTTNNGTTTGGCTCCTGCCTGCCATATCTTCACAGGANCTCTCCACCCGAGGACTGGGATCGAGCCTCGTTTCTTCCCGACAGGTCATGATCATCCATGAACGTTACCCCGGCAGATGGTAATCCGAGAGTCTACAATTTCTCNTCNGGTCCAGCCGCGCTTCCCCTGCCNGTTTTGGAACAGGCCCGGGATGAGTTACTCAGCCTGCCTGGGTGCGGTGCCTCGGTCATGGAAATCAGCCACCGCAGTGATACTTTTCTCCGCATCATAGAATCTGCCCGGAATCGGATTCGCCACTTGCTGGAGATCCCCGACGGTTACACCGTCCTGTTTCTCCAGGGGGGGGCCCGACTCCAGTTCTCCATGGTCCCGATGAACCTGATGCATGGGGAAGGACGATCGGAGTTCATCGTGACTGGCCACTGGAGCAAGGCCGCAATGCACGAGGCAGGCACACTGGGGCCTGTCCATGCGGTCTGGGATGGTGAAGAAGATGGTTTCAACCAGCTTCCCGAAACCGGCCAGCTCTCATTGGACCCGTCGGCCAGTTACGTCCACTTCACATCCAACGAGACCATCCAGGGGCTGCAGTACCGCCAGGAACCCGACAGCGGCGACATACCGCTGGTCTGTGACGCCTCCTCGGACTTCCTTTCCCGCCCGATCGATGTGAGCCGCTACGGCTTGATTTTTGCCTGTGCTCAGAAAAACGCAGGGCCGGCGGGAGTCACCGTGGTCGTCATTCGTGATGACTTGCTGGAGCGGAGTAGCGGATCTTTACCTGCCTACCTGAGTTACCAGGTGCATGCCACCCACAATTCAAGTTTTAACACGCCCCCCACCTTCGCGATTTACCTGCTGGATCTAGTCTGCAAATGGCTGGAGGATGAGATGGGCGGACTTGGCGGGATGGCGAAGATCAACCAGGAAAAAGCGGGCCTGCTTTACGAACTGCTCGATAACAACGAGGATTTCTACCTGGCCCATGCCAGGACTGTCGATCGCTCATTAATGAACGTCACCTTCCGATTGCCAAGCGAAACACTGGAGAAGGATTTCGTCGAGCAGGCCGAAAAGAATGGACTCACCAACCTCGCTGGCCACCGTAGTGTGGGTGGAATTCGCGCTTCAATTTATAATGCCATGCCGACTTCCGGCGTCGAGGCACTACGTGATTTCATGGAACAGTTTCGTGGCGGAGGTCGTTAAGCATGCCCAGAATTCTGGTCCTGGATGATATTGCTCCGGAGGGGATTGACCTGCTGGAAGCAGCTGACGATGTCGAGCACGAAATCCAGACGGGGCTGGACGGGGAGGACCTTCGCCTTGCCCTGGCGACCTGTGACGGAGCCATCTGTCGTAGTGGCGTAACCATCGGTGAAGAACACCTTGCTGGCAATCGCCAACTGAAGGTCATCGTGCGCGCTGGTGTTGGTACCGACAACATCGACAAGGCGGCAGCTACCAGGGCAGGGATTGTTGTCATGAATACGCCGGCGGGGAACACCTTCAGTACCGCCGAACACACTTTCACCCTCATGCTGGCAATGTCCCGAAACGTGGCCTCTGCCTACCAGAGCCTGNTCGAGGGTTCCTGGGATCGCAAATCGCACATGGGATCCCAGCTGGCACACAAGACACTTGGCATCGTGGGACTTGGCCGAATCGGACAGGAAGTCGCACGGCGGGCAGCAGCTTTCCAGATGAAAATCATCGGTATCGACCCCTTCCTGGCCCAGGAACAGGCGGACAAGCTGGGGATCGAGCTGGCCTTATCACTCGACGAGTTACTGCCGCGGGTCGATTACCTGACGGTACACACACCACTCACGGAAGAAACCCGGAACCTTGTCAGTCACGAACAGGTGGACAAGTTGAAGCCGGGAGCCCGCCTGATCAACTGTGCCCGGGGGGGTATCTATGACGAGGAGGCGCTCGCCGATGGCCTGGAGTCCGGAAAGCTCGCAGGTGTGGCATTGGATGTCTTTAGCACGGAACCATGTACTGAAAGCAGGCTGTTTGGCATGCCCGGCGTGATCTGCACTCCCCACCTGGGGGCTACGACCAGGGAGGCCCAGACACAGGTATCTCAGGAAGCCGTTGAGTTGCTGCTGAACTACCTGCGGACCGGAGAGATTCGCCACGCTGTGAACATGGCTTCGATCGACCTCGCCACGCTGGCATCGCTCAGCGGATACCTGGACCTCTCTCACCGGCTGGGCCAGTTTGCTTCCCAGTGGATGGCAACAGGTCTGGCCAGCTGCCGCCTGGATTATCGTGGAGAAGTCACTAACCTCGAGACACGCCTTCTGACTGCTGCATTCGCAGCAGGTTTGCTCGAACACGCCCTGGATCAAGACGTCAATATCGTTAATTCGGAATTGCTGCTCCGAGAACGAGGAATCCAGCTGGTTGAACAAAGCCAGCTTGAAATGGGCGATTTCAGCTCATCGATCACGGCCGAGTTGGACTCAGACGGGGACGCTTTTGCTGTGTCAGGAACGTTATTTGGACAAAGCATGCCAAGACTGATCCGGCTTGGNGAATATCGCCTGGAGACTTACCTCGACGGCGTGATGCTTGTCTTCTCTCACCTTGACGTCCCCGGAATTATCGGTTGGGTCGGGAGTATTCTTGGTGAGGAAAAAGTGAATATCGCCCAGATGTCAGTCGGCCGGGCCGGGGATGCTCCAGGAGGACAAGCAATCGGTGTTCTCAACCTCGATACGGTCCCACCCCAGGAGGCGCTGGAAAGGCTGCGCGATCACGAGGGAATTGAACGTGCCCAGGTGATCCAGCTTCCATTGGCCGGAAAACTGCCAGACTGGCTTGCCTGCTCGCTGAAGTAGACTAGCGAGGNTGCCCCGGATTGTGACCCGTGAGCGCTTGCTGACGAGTATGGAATCGAGGGAACCTCGCTTCCATTTTTGTCCGTTCGACCGCCTCGTAGCACTCGTCGGAAAGACCGCTTAACCGGAGTTCACCTCCCTGGTAACTGAGGTGGTCATCAAGCAACTGGAGCTGCCGCATCAAGCGACCATTGAGATGAATAACATGGTCCATTTCCAGGACCAGGTTTCGGGCGATTTCACGATCCAGAAGTCCGCGGATCTGTTCGGCAAGTTGCTGAACCGGGGTNTGCAAAAACGGTTCAAACAACTGCATGCANAGCCANTCCCTGGCATGATCNATCTCCACCCGCCAGCCACCAGGTAATTCCTGCATGATCGTGGTATCCCAGAAAGNAGATATGCTTGTGACGTCCCGCCCCGACAATCTATTCCAAATACCAGTCTCACGAAAAGACCAGTTTTCATATTGAGGATTTGACCCAAATTGATCACGCCGCCCCCTTGAACAAGCGCCCCGTCTGAGCAAGACTTGTGGCTTGTCAAGCCTTATTAACACGTGTTACCCAGGAATGATCCCATGTCTCGATCTGTTACGTTTAAAGGAAATCCGCTAACACTCGTTGGTGACGAGGTCCAGGTAGGACAACCCGCGCCTGGATTCGAGCTGACAAATGGTACGCTCGATTCTGTGACTGCAGAAGACCTGAAGGGCAAACCAACCCTGATCAGCGTCGTCCCTTCACTCGACACCCCTGTTTGCCAGGTCCAGACCAAGCGTTTCAACGAGGAGGTCGCGGCACTTGGAGACCAGATCAACGCGGTCACTGTCAGCCTGGACCTGCCGTTTGCCCAGGGNCGGTTTTGCGAGGGAGCAGAGGTCAGNAACATGCAGTCGCTAAGCGATTACAAGGACCGTTCCTTCGGCAACAACTGGGGCATGCTGATTGACGAACTCAAGCTATTGGCTCGTGGCGTATTCGTCCTTGATGCCGACGGAAACGTCGTCCACGCGGAGACCGTTGGTGAAGTGGTGGATGAGCCGGATTACGATTCGGCACTCTCCGCTATCCAGGGACAGCTGTAGAGCACCCCAACTGGCCTGATACAAGCGAGGTTCTTCCTGCGAGGAGAACCTCGCTTTTTTTGTGCCTGGCCTGTTCAGGAGAGCATCTCGACCAGTTGCTGGCGTGCATGGTCGAGTGCCTCCTCAAGTTTCGACGGATCCTTTCCACCCGCCTGGGCCATGTCAGGCCTGCCACCGCCCCCTCCACCGACAACACGGGCAACCTCCGCAACCCAGTTCCCCGCATGGACACCGCGGTCAACAAGATCACGCGTGACGCCGGCAACCAGTACCACCTTGTCCTCACCACTTGCTGTGGCAAGCAGGACAGCAACCGAATCCTCTTTTTTCCGCAACTGGTCGATCAACCGGCGCATGATGTCCGGGTTACTTCCTTCGACAAGCTGGATAATCCCACGGGCGGAATCAAAATCTTCAGCCATTTCCAGGAGTTCATCGGCGGAAACCTGGGCACTCGACTTCATCTGCTCGAGCTCTTCACGTAACTGCACGATCTCGGCGTGCAGCGAGCTGAGGCGGCCAGAGACATCAAATACTCCCACATTCAGAAGACGCGCGGTTTCACGAAGCGTGGTGCGGACGGCGAGGTAGTCGTTTTCTGACAGTTGCCCGCTCGTCTCCTCGGATCCGCTGGCCTCGTCAGTCATTCCACCACCGCTGGCAATACGTTTCTTGAGCTCACGTACCTGGCTGGCGAGCTGCCGTGCTGCCTCTGGCACCTCCGCGGCAGCAACACCAAGCAATTCCGTCACTTTTTCCAGTTCGCCGACAACCTGCCGGGCGTGTGCTGCTGCTTTCTCACCTGTCAGGGCAGTAATTCGCCGCGTGCCGGCTGCAACCCCTTCCTCTGAAATAACTTCAAAGCTGCCAATCCCGGCAGTGTTCTCAAGGTGGGTTCCCCCGCACAATTCCTGACTGAATTCTCCCATCGAGACAACGCGAACCGGATCGGGGTATTTCTCACCGAAGAGCATCATCGCTCCAGAAGCTCGGGCTTCGGCCAGGGGTACCGTGTTCCACTGGACCTGCTCACCCCGCTCGACCCTTTCAATCACGTCCTTTTCAATCTGTGCCAGCTGCTCTGCCGACACCGGTTCAAGGTTGGTAAAGTCGAAACGAAGTACATCATCATCCACCTTCGATCCCTGCTGCTGGGCATGGCTGCCAAGTTCTTTTTGCAGCGCATAATGCAGAACGTGGGTCGCTGAATGCGCCCGGCGAATTCCATCCCGCACCATCTCATCCACTTCCGCCGTGACGGTCTCCCCGGACTGAATTGTCCCCGAGAGTAGGCGACCATGATGCAGCAGCAGTTCACCGTCACGTTGTGTATCCACCACCTCAACCTGGAAATCGTCATGCTGCAGGGAGCCTGAATCTCCAACCTGCCCACCCGCTTCTCCATAAAACGGCGAACGATCCAGGATAACTACAACTTCCTGGCCCTCTTCCTGGCAGGACTCGACAAGCTGGCCTTCCCCGGTCAGGTCAATGATTCCCTTCACTGTCGCCTCGACCCGTGTCGATTCATATCCCACAAAATCGGTCCGCTGGATTGTCCTCTTGAGCTGTTCAACCGGCCCGGTCTTGAACAGTTCGAACTGGTTCTTGCCGGAATTCACACCATGCTGGTCCATCGCTGCGCGAAATCCATCCCAATCGAAAGAGAATTCCTGTTCGGATGCCATCGATTCCACCAGTTCCGGCGGAACTCCATAGGTCTGGTACAGATCCGCCGCACTAGCACCATCAACGATGACCTGACCATTCGCTTGCATGCTCGAAAAAATTGAGTCAATTCGATTCAAACCGGCATCAATCGTGCCGAAGAAAGCATTTTCTTCCTGCTTGATGACACCCGCAACGCGATCAACGGTCTCTGATAACTCCGGGTAAGGATGTTTCATCAAGTCCGCCACAACCGGAACCAGCTGGTAAAGAAACGGATCTCGCAGCCCAAGCTGGTGACCATCAAGAACAGCCCGCCGCAGAAGGCGACGGATTACGTATTTCTCCTTGTTCGCCCCTGGGTAAACATTTTCGTGAATGGAGAAAACGCAGGCACGTACATGATCACTTATCCGTCTCAGCCGGCGCCCCCCTTCTTCTTCCCGGTCATACGACGTGCTACAGATCTCGCCAGCTGCTTCCACGAGAGGTAAAAGCGTGTCGATGTGATAATTAGTATCCACGCCCTGCATGACCGCAGCGATACGCTCTAATCCCATTCCCGTATCAATGTTCTTACTTGGCAAGGATCGCAGGTTATCCGGGGGTTCACCAACCCGGTTGAACTGCGTGAAAACAAGATTCCAGATTTCCACCACCACACCACTATCGGTCGTGTAAAAGATCTCACTGCAAGGGCCGCAGACGCCGTCCGGACCCTGCGAAGGCGCACCAGCCGGCCAGAAATTATCATCCTCGCCCATGCGTTCAATCCGGCTGGTTTCAAGACCCACCTGTTCATGCCAGATCGAGGCCGCCTCGTCATCATCCAGGTAGACCGATACGGTCAGGCGCTGCTTGTCAATGTTCATCCACTCGGGACTGGTGAGAAACTCCCAGGCCCAGTTGATCGCATCCGCTTTGAAGTAATCACCAAAGCTAAAGTTCCCCAGCATCTCGAAAAAGGTGTGGTGGTAGGCCGTCCTCCCCACGTTTTCAATATCCCCGGTTCGAAGGCACTTCTGGCTGGTCGTCGCCCGTGTGAAATCGAGTTTCACCTTCCCCAGGAAATGATCCTTGAACTGGTTCATTCCAGCCGGGGTAAACAACACCGACGGATCCCAGGTAGGCACCAACACGTCACTTTCCTGGCGAACGTGGCCCTTGGTTTCAAAGAACGCAAGGAACCTTTCTCGAATTTCGTCTACCTTCATCATCAATATCGCTGGTTACCAGAAGTGGGTGACACGCGGCAACAGAGAGTGGCTCGCGGCCGTGAAGGTGCCATTTTAACGGCTCACAGGAAACCCGGCCAGACATCCACGGCAGTATGTTACTGGGAGGGAACCAGCACCAAGTCATCCTGGCGATCTTCCCCACGCCGAACCAGCCTGACCTGAGCATCGAGTCCTTCCACGAGGCGATAAAACTGGAGCGGGTTTTCAACTCGTGTTCGCCCGACATGGCTGATAAAGGAGCCGGCCCGCAACCCTGCCTTCCAGGAAGGCGAGTCGAGCTGGACATGAGTGATGGCAACGCAACCAAGCGGATCCAGCAAATGACCGGATTGCCGGAAAAGCCGTGGTGGCATGGCCGTGGAATAATCCACCTGGATGCCGCGCCAGCTACGATCCGGCTCGTC
>PANG01000055.1:0-8934 GCA_002708345.1 Planctomycetaceae bacterium
TCAATCAAGGAGCAGGGAGTTTACGGACCGGTCGCGGTCGATATGCTTCACAGCACGCAGCTGCCCTATATCGACAACCTGGTCAACCTGCTGGTCATCGACGGGGCAAGCGATGTACCGCAGGAGGAGATCCTTCGGGTACTAACACCGAACGGTGTCGCCCTGACAAGGGCTGGAGAGAGCTGGAAGAAGCAGGTCAAGCCGCGGCCGGACAACATTGATGACTGGACGCACTTCCTGCATGACGCCAGCGGCAACTCGGTCGCCCACGACGACGTGGTGGGACCACCTCGTCACATGCAGTGGCTGGGGAGCCCTCGCTGGTCGCGTCATCACGACCGGATGGCAAGCATGAGTGCCCTGGTTTCATCAGGCGGCCGCATCTTTTACATCATGGACGAGGGATCCAGGGTCTCGATCCAGCTTCCGGCCAAGTGGGCACTGATTGCCCGCGACGCCTTTAACGGCACCGTGCTCTGGAAACGACAAATCGACAGCTGGCAAAACCACCTGTTCCCGCTCAAGAGTGGCCCTACCCAGCTGGCCCGCCGGCTGGTCGCCGATGGTGACCGCATCTTCGTCACCCTGGGCCTCCAGGCCCCCCTGCTCTGCCTCGATGCCGCCACCGGTAAAACGATTCGAACGTACCCGGAGAGCAAGACCACCGAGGAGGCGATTTACAGCGAGGGAACACTGCTGGCGGTGGTAACCCGGCAGCCCCCCCAGCTCACTGATTTCACCCCCAAGTTCAACGTCGGGGACCAGGCGCGGGTCCGCAACGAGATTCACTGGAATGCCAAGCCTCGCGTGGTGATGGCGATCAATGCGGACAGTGGCAAGCTGCTCTGGGAAAAAGAGACCGTGGTTGCACCGCTGTCGCTGGCCACCAGGTCCGACCGTGTCCTCTATCATGACGGGACCCGGGTCGTCTGCCTGGACCGTTCCAGTGGCAAGGAACTTTGGAATTCTGACCCTGCCGGCCGCCGCGAGGCAGTCACCTTCAATTTCGGCCCCCGCATGCTGCTCTACAAGGATGTCGTGCTCTTTGCCGGGGGAGACCGCAAGATGAGTGCCTATGATCTTGCCAGTGGAAAGCTTCTCTGGACGGCACCCCATGCCCAGTCCGGCTACCAGTCCCCGGAGGATCTGATGGTCTCCGGCGGCCTGGTCTGGTCCGCTCCCACCACCCGCACCGCTGATTCCGGCATCTTCGTCGGCCGGGATCCGAGAACGGGCGAGGTGAAATCGGAGTTCTCACCGAACGTGGAGACCTACTGGTTTCATCACCGCTGCTATATTGCCAAGGCGACCGACAAGTTCCTGCTAACCTCGCGAACCGGTATTGAATTCGTCGACCCGGCGGCCGAGGACTGGGATATTCACCACTGGGTTCGTGGCGGCTGCCTCTACGGCATCATGCCATCAAACGGCCTGATTTATGCCCCGCCGCATGACTGCGCCTGTTACCCGGAAGCCAAGCTCTACGGGCTCAACGTGCTGGCACCCAGTTCTCCCAACCGCGCCCTCTACGAGCCCCCCGCTGGGGACCAGCGGCTGGTGAAAGGGCCTGCTTTCGGTGCCACCAAGAAACTGCTGCCGACAATCGGCGACTGGCCAACCTTCCGGGGAGACAATTCACGCAGCGGATTTACCGGCACGGATGTTGAGAGCCCGGCAACCGCACGCTGGGAAACCAAACTGGGTGGCCGACTGAGCAGCGTGGCGGTTGCCAACGGGCTGGTCTACGTCGCCCAGATCGACACGCACACGGTGCATGCTCTCCAGGAGCAGAGTGGCAAGCCGGTCTGGAGTTTCACGGCAGGCGGCCGCGTCGATTCGCCTCCCACGATTTNCAACGGGCAGGCAATTTTTGGNTCCGCCGACGGCTGGGTCTACTGCCTGCGGGCNAGCGACGGGGTACTGGCCTGGAAATTCCGCGCCGCCCCCACCGACCGGCGNCTGATGGCCTTTGANCAGCTCGAATCGGTCTGGCCGGTACACGGNAACGTGCTGGTCCTGGACGGGATTCTCTACTTTGTGGCCGGCCGTTCCAACTTTCTTGACGGTGGGCTCCACTTTTACCGGCTCGACATCGATAACGGGGCAGTCCTCTCCAAGCAGGTGATCAACGACAAGGATCCGGAAACAGGTGGCGACCTGCAGGACCGGCTCCAGGTACTGAACATGCCAGCCGGCCTGCCCGATATTCTCTCCAGCGACGGCAGCTTCGTTTACATGCGGTCACAGCGGTTTGACCTGGACGGCAAGCGTCAGGACGTGGGTCCGGTCTCCGGCGTACCGGCCCAGCAGGGGGCTGCCCAAAAGGGAACGGGCGTACATCTTTTCTCTCCCACCGGCTACCTGGATGACTCGTATTTCCACCGCAGCTACTGGGTCTACGGAAAGAACTTCGCCGGCGGCCATGGCGGTTATTACCAGGCAGGCAGGTTTGCTCCCTCCGGGCGGCTGATCGTCAACGATGCGGAACGGGTTTACGGGTTTGGCCGTAAACCGGAATACCTCCGCTGGACCACCACCATGGAACACCAGGTCTTCGCGACCAGCAAGGAAGCACCCGATGCCCCCACGCCAGGTGGCGGGAGCATGGTCCGCGTGCCAAAAACCAAGAGCCAGAATCCCATCGGCACGGCACTGGCAGTAGAAGCCTGGGCCCAGCCTGGCAAGGCAAATGGCGTGGTGGTGGCCCGTGGAGGCCCCACCGATGGCTATGCCCTGATCGTCAAGGGTGGCAAACCGCAGTTCATCCTGCGTGCTAAGTCTCAAATGATCGCCGTCACGGCAGCACAATCGGTGGCCGGCGAATGGTCTCACCTGGTCGGCGTGCTTACCGCGGACAAGAAAATCGAACTTTATGTCAATGGCCAGCTGGCGGGTTCCCGCAAGGTTCCGGACCTGTTGCGAGCCGATCCACTCCAGCCAATGGAAATTGGTGCAGACGAGGGGGGAGCGGTCGGCAACTACAAGGTGCCCTATCCGTTTACCGGCCTGATTGACGAGGTACGGGTCTACCATGGTACGGTCTCCGCCGAGGACGTGGCCCGCCGCTTCAAGGATCCCAAGGCGACGATCGAAAACGTCACGCTGGTCTTTGGCAGTTCTTTTGAAGATGGCAAGGCCCAGGACATTTCCGGGAACGGGAACCACGGGCAACCGACGGGCCTGAACCCTGCTCCTGGCAAGGTTGGAAAGGCGTTTCGCTTTACCGGCCGTGGCTCACCCGGAGGTGGCTCGTATGTCGAGTTTGACTGGACGCGGGGCATCCCCCTTTACGTGCAGGCCATGGTGCTGGCAAACAAGTCGCTGTTTGTCTGTGGGCCGGCGGACCTGCTCGACGACGAGGAGTCCTTCAAGAAAATCATGGCAGGAGACAAACAGGTCGAGCAGCAGCTGGCCCACCAGGATGCGGTCCTGGAGGGGAGCGAGGGAGCGACCCTGATGGTCCTCTCGACCGAGACAGGCGAGGCCCGCAAGGTAAGCCAGCTTGAAGGCCTGCCAATCTGGGATGGCATGGCAGCTGCCAATGGCAAGCTGTTCATCGTCACCCGGGCCGGCACGATCGTCTGCCTGGGAGGCGAGTAGAAGGAACCCGGTTTCAACCTGCCTCAGGAGTAACCGGATCGTCTCGCGAGAGCGTACCCCCCTCGAGAATACGGGCACGCAGGCCACCCCGGTGTACCAACGATTCGCGGATCCCCTCGCAGGTGAGTTTCTCCAGGTGGCTACAGGGCTCGCACAGCTCGATTCCCGCCAGCAGCACCTCGCCAACTCGAAACTCACATCCCACCAGGTGGTTCAGCGCCACTCCCCGCGTCAGCAGGTTGCGCCGCGTATCAGCATGCGCGATCACCAGGTCATATTCTGCCGAGGCTCCCTGGAGAGCTTCCTCTTCAATCAGCGTCAGTTCCTCCGCCGGTGCGACCACATCCCCGGTCTGGAACGAACCGTTACAGCTGGCATAGCGATCCCCCGCCAGGCCCTTGCCGGCAATCGCTTCGGCCTGGTCCACTGGCTGCATGGCAGTTCCACCCTCCGGCGTGATACAGATCCCGACGAGTTTTCCTTCGGCCATGCAATGCTCCCGTTACCTTTTCTGACAATGTCACCGAGATAAACGGTCAAGTGACTAACAGAGTTCGGGAATCGGGCGGCCACCCTCGGTGACAACTGGCACTGGCCGGCCCGCGTTATTCACCCAGTGGGAGTCCAGGTCGATCCCCAGGTGCTTGAAGGTAGTCGCTGCCAGGTCCTGGGGACGCACCTTGCCGCTGCGGATCTCCCCACCCTTCGTATCGCTACTCCCGATCACCTGCCCACAGGGAAGCCCACCGCCGGCCATCACCATCGACATGATCGGGGTCCAGTGGTGGCGGCCATTCTGTTCATTGATTGTCGGCGTGCGACCGAATTCACCCATCATCAGCACCAGCGTGGAATCCAGCATTCCGCGCTGCTCCAGGTCGTTCACCAGGGCATACAATACCCGGTCAATCCGAGGCGTGAGCGGCTTGAGCCCTTTCTCGATACCCATCCAGCGAACGTCATCTCCGTGGTGGTCAAAATATCCCCAGGCACCACTTACCAGCACAAAGGTCGAACCGGCCTCGACCAGCCGACGGGCCAGCAGTGCCTTTTCGCCCACGCTCACCCGTCCGTACTCGTCGCGTGTCTTGTCAGATTCCTTGTCCAGGTCAAAGGCCTGCTGCACCTTGCCTGAAAGCACCATTTCGAATGCCTGCTGCGTGTTACGATCGAAACTCGAAAACAGGTCGTCCTTCTCAAGCCCGCGTTGCAGCTGATCAACCTGCCGCTGCAGCTGACGACGATCCTGCAGCCGATCTACCGAGATCCCCTTGGGCAGGTGAAACTTGTCGGCTAGTTCCAGTCCCTTGACCGGATCATGACGCGTGCCCATTTCTCCTGCACCATAAACATCCGAGGTCCAGCTGTTGGCCAGCCCTACAAAGGCAGGCATGTCCGGATCGTTGGAGCCTTTCAACAGCGAGGTGAGACTGCCCATCGAGGGGTAACCGCCACCATCCAGGCCGTCGTTGGTGCGGCGTGCCAGCGGGTTGCCCGCCTGCATCGTGATCGGCGTGTGGTTACTGGAGCTGCAATCAACCGAGCGTATGATATTGAGCTTGTCGGCAATCGAGGCCTGAAGCGGCAGGTGTTCCCCAAATCGAACTCCCGGAATCGCCGTTGGGATCGTCCCAAAAGGTCCGCGAACTTCTTGCGGTGCAGCGGGCTTGGGATCCCACAGGTCCAGCTGGCTGGGCCCGCCGGAAAGCCAGAAAAGGATCACCGACTTGGGACTTTTCGACCCGGCAGCACCGGCCTGCCTGAGCTGGAGGAGCTGGGGCAGCGTCAGGCCAGCCATCCCGGCAAGTCCTGTCTGCAGGAACCAGCGTCGTGATCCAACTCGTACCAGGTCACATGGCGCGGGGGCAAACGGAGATCCACCGGTGCCCATCGAGTGCTCACGATCATGCTGGTTACCACGTTGTCGCATCGTCATCACCTGGTTCTTCCCAAGGGGCTAGAAAATAGTGGGCTGAATACCCCCATAATACCGTCGTCGACATCCGCCGTCTGCATCGATTAGCGCAAAGCGGGAATTCTCATATCCGCTATTTTTTCGAGGGAGTGGATTTCTTGTTTTCGAAGCAATAAAGGAACTCCTGCCGCTGGTTTTCCTCGGAGGCACTTCGAATAAAGACCTGGCGGCCGCTAAACGATGGTGTCGCGATAATCTGGTCTCCTACCTGGCTGACGGCAACCTCAACCAGTTTCCCTGGATCCGGCTGGACCACGAAGACCTGGCCTTTTTCGTTGGCCAGGTAGAGATTCCCCGCGGCGAGGATCGGCGAGGCACTGAATCCCCCTCCCAGTCGTCCCTTCCATTTTTCCATGCCGGTGGCCGCTTCCCAGCAGTAGGCGATCCCGTCATCGGCGACGGCATAGAGATGATCCTGGTAGGCGAGCAGCGAGGGGGTATAGATTCGTACGCCGTTTCGCCAAACCACCTCTCCGCTTCCATCGGCCCGAACACCCACCGTCTCGTGCTTGGGATATCCGCCACTGGCAAAGACCAGTCCGCCGGCGACAACGGCAGTCCCCACGCACTCGGTGGTGGTTGCACTCGTCGACCAGAGCTCTTTACCGGTATTTGGATCATAGGAGGTCACCTGTTCGCAACCCGACATCAAGAGCTGGTCTTTCCCATCGACCTTGAGAATGATCGGCGACACGTAGTTGGGCATGACTGGCCGATCCTGTGACCAGGCAATCTCACCGGTGACCCGGTTCAGCGCCACCAGGCACCCCTTGCCCGTCCCCTTGTTATCTGTCGCCACGATCACGTTGTCCCCGTAGATTGCCGGGGATGCCCCGTAACCCTGGTGAGATGTGAACCGGCTCACTTCCAGTTCCCAGAGTTGCGTGCCGTCAAGATCGAGTGCGGTAGTCCAGACCGAGCCATGGTTCCAGAAGGAGACAAAGATCCGCCGACCGTCCGAGGCAACCGAACTGGAAGCAAACGAGTTTTTCTTGTTGTTGTGATCAAAACCACCCTCGTGCAGTTGCTTGATCCAGAGTAATTCTCCATCCTTCCGGGCAAGACAGATCACCGACTGCGTCTGGGCAGCCTCATCTGCCGTGGTCAGGAAAACCCGGCTTCCGACGATCATCGCAGCGGAATGTCCCCGGCCCGCAATCGGTGCTTTCCAGAGCAGGCTCTTTTCATCGAGCGTGACCGGCGGGTTTGCCGAGGCGGGGGCGATCCCATTACGATCCGGACCGCGCCACCAGGGCCAGTCGGTACCGGCAAGTGCCAGGTCTGCCTTTACCGCTTCGGCGCCCACGGCAACCGAGTAACCGAGTTCCGCCTGGCACCCGGCCAAAAGAGGAAACAGCAGGGCGGCACAAAGAAACAGGACCGATCGACGCATGGGGTGAATCCTCCTGGAGAAGAAAGTACGGCTGCCGCAAGAAAAAGGATGCCTAGACCTCGACCAGTTGCTCGTTGGCATCACCAAAGCTCTCCAACTGGACTCCCATCTTGTCCATCATGCTCATGTAAAGCCGACACATCTGTCGATTTTCATTATCCTGGTAGTCGAGGTTCTGGCCTCCCTGAATCGTGCCACCCCCTCCTCCCACCAGAACAACCGGCAACTGGCTGGCATCATGATGGCCAGTCATCATGCTGGAACAGAGCATCAGCATCGTGTTATCCAGGGCAGTCCGTTCCCCTTCCTGGATACTGTCAAGACGACGGGCAATATAGGCCATCTGCTCAAGGAAGAACTGGTTCACCTTCAGCCAGTCCTCGGTATCNCTATGCGANAGCAGGTGGTGGATCATGTAATCCACACCCAGGTGCGGGAAACGCAANGTCCCGTGGTCGTTGTTGAGTTTCAGCGTACAGACGCGCGTGGTGTCGGTCTGGAAGGCAAGCACAAGGATATCGGACATGATCCGCATGTGCTCCACGACATCCTGGGGATAGCCATCCTTCGGACGCGGAATATTCGGCTCTGTCAGCGTCGGCCGCCAGCCCTGCAACTCTCCACGCTTCCCTGCACGCTCGATCCGCTTTTCCACCTCGCGAACACTGTTAAGGTACTCATCCAGCTTCCGCTGATCGCGACGGCTGATCCCACGGCGGAGGTCCTCGGCATCGGCAAGCACCGCATCCAGCACGCTCCTGTCCCCCTGCTCGGCGCTGTCCTTGAAGAGCTGGTCAAAGGCCAGTGCAGGATAAACCTCCAGNGGCGTGGGGGAGGTCGGGCTGGACCAGGAAATGTGCGAACTGTAGAGCATCGAGTAGTTCTTGTGCACCGAGGGGTTAGCCTTCTCGCATCCCAGCACCAGGCTGGGAAGCTTGGTCCGATGGCCAATCTGCTGGGCAACCACCTGGTCCACGCTGGTCCCGCTGCGGATCACGCCACCCGGTGCGAGCGGGGCACCGGAGAGCAGGTTGCCGGTCTGGGAACTGTGAATATTNCCCTTGAGTGCCTCGGCATTGTAGAGGCCGCGAATGAAGACCATGCGGTCTCGGAAATCGTTGAGCGGATGCAGCACCTTGCCCAGTTCCATCGACGCACCCTGACCCTTGGCCCACCACTCGTGAGAGTGATAGCCACAGCCAGAAAACAGGATCGCCATCCGCGTCGGNGCCTCGCTTGACGGTTCTCCATCCCCTGGCTTATCACCCCAGACTCCTCGAGATTCCATCCAGGGAAGTGCCATGCTGACACCCAGGCCGTGGAGCATTGTCCGGCGTGAAAATCGATGATCGCTCATGCTCAAATCCCTTGCTCTCTTAGTCGGCAATTTGCTGGCCACGAATCTGTTGAAACTGGGGACTGCCGACAATTATCGCAGCTGCCACGCTGAACCGGTAGTCATTTTCCGCAAGTTGNTTCTGCATCTCTTCCAGCAGGGGCTGATCCGATAGCTGTACTTCCCGGCCCAGGGAATAACCAAGCAGCTTGCGGCAGAATTGCCGTACCACCTCCTGGCGGCGGGGTCCCAGGAGGTAACTTCGCAGGCCCTCAATGCCCTCGACATCGGTTCCGTCGAAAAGCACCGTGCTCGTATCCACCGGCTGGGACCGGAGTCGGCCGATGGTATCAAACTGCTCCAGGGCAAAGCCATAAGAATCAATCTTGGCATGACACCGGGCACACGCCGGTTCACTACTGTGCAGTTCGATCAGCTGCCGGGCAGTCTTGCCACTCGGTACAACTTCAGGCAAAACGGGCACATCGGCAGGCGGACGGGGAAGGCGTTCCCCCAGCAGCGTCTCGTAAACCCAGTTGCCNCGNAGAATCGGNCTGGTNCGGGANGCCCCTGACTGGCTCGCNAGGAANGTGGCCATNCCGAGNAGNCCCCCGCGGCCNTGNGCCTTGA
>PANG01000055.1:8939-12703 GCA_002708345.1 Planctomycetaceae bacterium
TCCACNCGNCGCCANTNNNCTCCNCNGACACCNGNNATNCCGTAATGCCNCGCCAGNNNCTCGTTNAGAAATNCNTGGTCCGCATCNAGCAGNNCCAGGATCGANCCNTCNTTNCGGAACATGTCCGTNAAGAANANCACCGTNTCCTCNTACATGTCNCTGCGGAGAGAAGCGAACTCGGGATAGAGTTTNTCGTTCTTGTCATCGTTCTNGTCAAAGCCACGCACGTGCAACCACTGACAGGCAAACTGGATAGCCATCCGTCGGGTCCGTGGATCGGCCAGCATCCGCGTTGTTTGTCGCTGCAACTCTGTTTCTGATTTCGCCAGCTCTCCGGAACGGGCAGCAGCCAGGAGCGGTTCGTCCGGCATGGAGGACCAGAAGAAGTAGCTCAATCGTGTCGCCAGTTCCAGGCCGGACACCGGTGCAGCCTTCTCCCCTGCTGCCGGCTGCTCAAGGCGGTAGAGGAATGCAGGCGAGGTCATGATCCGTGCCAGCATCAGCCGTATCGCACCGTCGTGGGATAGCCCGCTCTCGCGCAACTGGCCATACAGTTCTTTGAGCTTGCCTGACTCCGTCTCCGAAAGTGGCCGCCGCCAGGCAGTCCCTGCAAACTTGACGAGAGCATCCACGTGGACCGGTTCATCCTTGACCAGCCGCTCACGAAAAGCGTCCGTCCGCGCATTGACCATTTCCACGAGCATATCCCATTCCTTGACCAGGTCCGGTCGATCCTGCGTGGAAAACTCCCGGATCTGTTCAAAAGCAACCTGGTACTTGAGCGGTTCCAGGCTCACGTATAACAGCTCGTCCCACAATTGATTGAGCGTGACAACCTGGTCGTCATCAAGCATCAGTTGCTTGAGGTGTGCATCCTCCCGGTAAAAAAGCGTCAGGGTGACAACACGGTCGACAGGAACGATCCGGGAGTAACAGAGCGACGCCGGAAAGACCTGGCGAAATTCATCCAGGGCTTTCTCGATGCGTTTGCGAGCATCACTCCCGTCCTGAACAATCATCGGACTCGATGGCAGGATCTCGTCAAGACTCATCTCGCTGGCGGTGACCTCCAGCCTGACACTCCCCTCCCGGCCATGCTCGGGATCCAGCCTGCCACTGACAACCAGTGTCCGTCCTGCGGCAAACTGGGTGGGGATACGAAAACTTGAAATCACCGGAGCCTGGACCACCAGGTCGGTCGACTTGACCTCGTGTCCCAGCGGGTGCTTGCCAAAACGGTCGTCCGCTTTCAGACCTGAGAGCAGGGAGGGATCCCCGGGAGCCAGGGTCAGGGCATGAATCTGCTGGTAGAGTTTTGAATTGGCAGATTCCGTGTCGGCGGGCGGGTCCTGGGAAACCAGTGCCTGCACTTTTTTTGCCAGCTCGGTCCTGCGGAGAGGATCTTTTTCCTCCCGCCATTCTGCCAGCAAGGACCCGGCAGGAATCGAGATCGGTTGCCGTTGATTCTTGTCGACCGAGTCCATCGGCCCCTTGTAGAAATGCCAGGTCCCGTCGTTACCATGGCGATCAGCGTGGGGATTTGCGGCCAGGATATTTCCTGACACATCCCCGGCCAGGTCCCAACTGCGTTTATCACCTGTGGTCTCGGTGATCACCAGGTTGACCTCCGTCAGGTCACAACCGTGATTTCCAGCCCGCGGGCCGAGAATCAACGAGACCAGGTCCCCCTTTCGCACGGTAATCATCTGCGCGGGCATGGTTACCGAGCCACGGGTGACGAAATCTCCCTGCCCGAGATTGGTGATCTCGTGAATGGTGCGGTGCTGNATAAACCACTCCTGGCCATTTCCACATTCCGGGTGAGCATCGGCCAGTCGTGCCTCCACGCGAACTTCGCCATTCACCGGGCTCTGCCAGCCAATCGCCGCGAACAGCGTTGGCGAAGGATGCGCCATCACGCTGTGCGGGCGAGCGATCCCTGGAACCCTCACTTCCTGGTCGGAGGAATTCGCGGAGACCAACGGTGTCTCTGAAGTCCCCCAGCCATGGATGAAATCATAGTTTCCACTCTTGGTCATCTTCTTCGTGAAGTGGCCTGTCACCTGGACCGGCTCGGAAACCCGGATCGCGAGGTAATCCAGCCAGACCTTGAGTGCTGCCGCGTCGACCTGGTGCTTTTCGGCCAGTTTCCCCAGCTCAAGCGGTGGGTTGTCCGGGTCCCCGGCCCCCGCCTCGGCCACTGCTGCCAGGTAAACAGCGGTCCTTTTCAGCATCTCCTCCTTGAGCCTGGTAATCCGCTCTCGCAATTCCTTGATGCTGCCCAGCGGCACGTCCGGCCCGTCTCCCACCAGCCGTGGATTCTCCCAGACCACCAGGTCGTGCTCTTTCCCGTCACCCGCGTCCGAGGCAAGCAACCGAACGGTGATCACNTCACCCGCCGGCGCGTCGGGCAACTTCAGCTCGAAGTCACGTTGAGAGACAAGCGGGTTGACCTCTTCCATCCACTTTTTGGGTCCCCCAGCGCGACCGATATGACCAATGGGATTGAACTTCCAGAGGATTGTCTGCCANCTGGTAATTTCGGCCACCAGCGCGGGAAGGTCATCCTGCCCCGCCTTCTTCCAGCGCGTGCGGATCCGGTCCAGCACGGGTGAGGGAGTTTCTGTGGAAGTGGTTAAAACGCCGTAGAGGGTCGTCAGATAGCGAGAGTTCAACTCGTGCTTGTGAGCAACCTGGTCCAGCGTGATACTGCCACTCTCCAGGCCCTCTCGTTCGAGAAGAAGAGCCGACAGGTACGGCTCTACCAGGAACCTCGCACCCTCCACCGGGTCACCGGGNGTGCCTGACCGGGACACGTCCTCATTTTCGCTATCGCTCCCAAAGGGCCGGTAGAAATCACGGATGCGGGTCATCCAGGCATCTGTCTGGTCTCGGCGCGAGGTCCATGGTGAAAAGCGAATCCCCGTGGGCAACAGGACCGCATGATCCGCAACCTCCTTGGCTGCATCCAGGTACTTGTTCACCAGTGCCGGCGACATCGCCTGGGCTGATCCTGTATTGGTAAAACCCTCGCCCGCTGCCCCGTCCACGGGAAACTCCCGAGTCGGGTCAAGCGTGGCAACGCCAGTCAAGTCGCGCACCGTGTAGTTGTACTCGGCATTATTAAGTCGCCTAAGGACAATCGGTCCCGGATCCCCGGAGCGGGCGCGGGCTTCAGCATCCAGCATCTGCTTGACCCACTGGATCAGCATCGTCCGCTCGGCGGCAGTTGGCTGGGGTTCGTCTTCCGGGGGCATCTCCCGCGTTTCCAGCTGCTCGACCATCGCCTGCCATGGCTTCACGTCCGCGCTGACCAGGTCGAGGGTGGTGAATCGCTCGAGATCCAGTTCACCCTTTTTCTCCTTGGTGGAATGGCAGCCCAGGCAGAACCTGGCCAGCAGGGGGCGAGTTGACTTCTCGTAGGCTCGTGCCAGCTTCTGTCGCGACTCGGACGTCGTGGTATCGTCCTTACCGTGGACGAGTGAGGGCTGAAGGCAGAGCAGGCTTAGCAGGATTGCCAGCCATTTTGCAGATCGTGTCACCGTGATCAACCCTTCCGGAGAGGCCAGTTCCTGCGAAAATTCTCTTCTCCGACTGATCCTCGATTCTAACGCATTCCACGGCTGGCTGTGAAATTCACCCGGCTGGATAGTCAATCAAACAGCCAGGAAAAAACACAGCTGGACTTGCAGACCTCCCATTTCGGTACAACCACGTGGGAATGCATTGACAGGGCCGGTGACATTCCCAACCATGGGAGACAA
>PANG01000056.1 GCA_002708345.1 Planctomycetaceae bacterium
GCTGGAGACCCGCCGGCAACAGCTGGAAGGTTTCTTCCTGCAGTAGCGCCGATACGCTGACCGCCAGGCCGGCATGGTAAGACTCGGAAATCTGGTTGCGGTTATCCGCTGGAATCCAGGAGCCCCGGTCGAGGATTCGCTGTAACCGATCGGCCCCGGCACCAAAGCGAGGTTTACGAACCAGGGGTGGTTCCAGTTCCACGTTCACTCCCGGGGGAAAGGGAGGTGCCAGGCAGGTCGGGACCGGCACACCATGTGCGGCCAGGTGGTGGTTCAATCGCAGCTTGTCGCCGGCCATCGCCACCCATTCGGATGAAGGCCCCAGCAGCATGGAACCGGCCTGCTCCACCTGGCGGGTGAGCCGGAGCAGCAGCTGATCGGTTTCGGGAGCGACGACAAGTACCGCATCCGCCTGCCGGACCAGCTGCTCAAAAGTGCTCTGGTGTTCCTGCTCTGTCTGAACCTGGCAGCACCGATCCAGCTGCTCTGTGTTAAGTCCTATTTCCACGCCCGGCCGACCATCCAGCAGGGTCCAGACCTGCCACTCGGGAAGCTGGCAGAAATCATCGAGCAGCGCCTGCAACATCGCCGCTCCCTCGCGCAGCAGCGATCCGGAGAGCAATTCTCCGTTGGCAATCCCGCTTCCACCACAGAGCGCCTCGTAGACAAAGACGTTCCCTGCAGGAGTCACGGTACTAGAAGATCCCCAGTTGGTCACGGGCATCATCGGTCATCCGGTCAGGGCTCCAGGCAGGATCAAGCACGATACGGACCTCGATTTCGCCGGTTTCTTCCAGCGCCTCGAGAACCTGCTTGCTGTTGGCAATTAACTGGGGGCCGGCAGGACACATCGGGCTGGTCAGGGTCATATCAATCGACACGTTCGTCGACCCCTCCTCGGTCTGCTCCAGTGTCACCTCATAAATCAAACCCAGATCGACAATGTTGACAAAGAGTTCCGGGTCGATCACTTGCTTGAGTTCTTCTCGAACTCGATCTTCGCTGACCACCCCACCAAGATTCACGTCGTCGCCCACTCCCTGCTGGACGTTGTCGGGCTGAGCTGGTTCTGTGGCAGGATCCTCGTCCCCCATGGAATCATTCCCTGATTCCATGTTTTCCGGATTCTGATCGCCCGGGCCTGGATCGGACTCCGCTGGCGTATCGGGTTCACTCTCGGATGTCTCGTTTGGTTCGAGATTGTCATCAGGTCGGGGATCGTCAGACGCCATCGTCATTCTCCATCGGGTGAGTACACCCGTCATTGCTCTTCACCGGGGTACCTTTTTGCAACCGTGCCACACAACAGGCAGGGTTTACGTCTCGACTATTCTAACAAACAGCTCCTCGCCGTCGACTCGAACCTCGTGCACACCGGTCGCCTCGGTCGCCGGCATCGAGAGTGGCTCGCCCGTTTTTACATCAAAACGGGCTCCATGCCGGGGACAAATCAACTCGCAGCCTTCAAGCGAGCCGTCAGCCAGCGGACCGCCATCATGGGTGCAGACGTCATCCAGGCAGTAATACTGGCCATCCACATGCACCAGCACCAGGATTCTGTCTTCCAGTTCNACTAACATCGTTCCCGGGTCTGGAATATCCGAGGTGCTTGCAACCCTGGTGAAATCTGACATCGGCAGGCAGCTCCTCATCCCCGGGACAGTAATCGGATCTATTCGAACTCTCGTACGCGGCGAGCAATTGCCTCGGCAAGTGCATCTCGCACACTGGGAACCGTGATCCTGTCAAAGATCTGCTGNAAGAATCCCGAGACAATCAAGCGAACCGCTTCGCCACGAGCCAGCCCCCGGCAATTCGCATAGAAGATCAATTCCTCGTCTACCTGGCTGGTCGTGGAGCCNTGTGTGCAGCGCACATCATCGGCTTCGATTTCCAGCCCGGGAATAGAATCAGCACGTGCCTGGTCGCTCAGAAGCAGGTTGTCATTGCGCTGGTAGCCATCGGTCTGCTGTCCGGCTGGATCGACCTTGATCATCCCTCGCCAGACAGTTCGCGAACGATCCTGGAGTGCTGACTTGTAGAGAAAGTCNCTCNGGCAACCAGGNGCCGTGTGATGTTGAAGTGTGTGGTAGGAAAGGTGTTGTTTNCCCTCGGTGAAAAGCACTCCGTTGACCTGGCAATTGGCACCCTTGCCGTCGAGCATCACGTGCTGGTTCACCTTGGAGAGCCGGCTTCCCATCGCCGCCGAGGTCCACTGCAACGAGGCATCCTGCCCGAGCCTGGCATTATGCCGTGCAAAGTTCCATGTCGCATTAGACCAGTTCTGCAAGTTGACATAGCGGAGGTTGGCACCTGCACCGAGCATCATTTCCAGGCTGCCGCAGTGAAGGCCGGTCTCACCCTCACCCTGGGAGTTCATCTCAGCCAGCACCGTNGCACTTGCCCCGTCTTCAAGAACAATCATCGTCTGGGCCAGGTCCACCCCCCCGTCGGACAGCACCGAGTGCAGGTGGATCGGCTCCTCAATGGCCACGCCACGAGGCACATAGAGCAGGTGTCCACCCGACCAGCAGGCATCGTTGAGTGCCGCAAATCGATCACTCTCCGAATGAGACTGGCAGCGTGAAAGCAATTCCCTGACAAGTTCATCGTGGTCCTGCACGAGTTGAGAAATGCTCCCGAACAGAACTCCCTTGCTCTCGAGCGACTCTGAAAGCACCCGGTGAGAACTCTGGCTATTCAGACTGACCGACTGGCCCGCCAGCTCCAGTCCTTCTGAGAGCAGGGCATTTCCAGGTTCGCCAGGGAATTCANTTCCTAACGGAAGCGAGAAGCGATCAAGTTTAAAGAGCCGAATATCGGTCCGGATCCATTCTTCATCACGTCGAGATGGCCAGGGAAGTTGTTCAAATCGCTCCCAGGCCTCCTGCCGCAGACGCAGCAACCAGTCCGGTTCATCACGTGAATTCAGGAACTGATCAAACTCGGCACCGGTGAAACCGGCTTGTTTTGTGGATTCAATCATGGCATTCAACGGGAAAGCACGTTACCAGCGGGACAGGGGATGGAAGCAGAAAAATGCGTGGCGGAGATGCTAGCCAACAGATCCTTCCATCTGGAGCTGGATCAGCCGGTTCAGCTCCACCGCGTATTCCATGGGAAGTTCCTTCACCAGCGGTTCAATGAACCCATTGACAATCATCGTGCTGGCCTCTGCTTCGGTGAGNCCACGACTGGTGAGATAAAAAAGCTGTTCTTCCCCGATACGAGAGACACTNGCTTCATGCCCGATCGAGACATTCTGTTCGGCAATCTCGATNTAGGGGTAGGTNTCACTNCGACTNTCNTNATCCAGGATCAGGGCATCNCAGACGACATTGGANCGAGANCCGTGGGCCCCTTTTTCANCNCGGACCAGNCCACGGTAACTGCTCCGTCCACCATTCTTGGATATCGACTTGGAGATGATCTGTCCGGTCGTGTGAGGAGCGNNATGAACAAGCTTGGCNCCCGCATCCTGGTGCTGACCCTTGCCNGAAAAGGCAATCGAGAGAATCTCACCACGAGCCCCCGGTTCCATCATGTAAACAGCCGGGTACTTCATCGTCAGCTGGCTTCCCAGGTTTCCGTCGATCCACTCCATCGTGGCATCCCGGTAGGCCATCGCACGCTTGGTCACGAGGTTGTAGATGTTGTTTGCCCAGTTCTGGATGGTGGTGTATCGACAGCGAGACCCTTTCTTACAGACGATCTCAACCACCGCCGAGTGCAGGCTTTCACTACTGTACATCGGTGCGGTGCAACCCTCGACGTAGTGAACCTCCGCCCCCTCATCGACGATAATCAGTGTCCGCTCAAACTGCCCCATGTTCTCCGCGTTAATACGGAAATATGCCTGCAGCGGAAACTCGATCTTGACCCCTGGTGGAACATAGATGAACGAGCCTCCCGACCAGACAGCGGAATTAAGAGCGGCGAACTTGTTGTCATCCGGTGGAATAATGGTTGCAAAGTATTCCTCCACCAGTTCAGGGTGTTCCTTGATCGCTGTATCCGTATCGGTAAAGAGGACACCCTGCTTGGCAAGGTCTTCCTTGAGCGACCCGTAAATCACCTCGCTCTCGAACTGTGCTTTGACTCCTGACAGGTATTCCCGCTCCGCCTGGGGAATCCCCAGCTTCTCGAATGTCTCCTTGATCTCCTCGGGAACATCATCCCAACTCCGCCCCTGTTCATTGGTCGGCTTGAGATAGTAGTAGATGTCCTGGAAATCGATCCCGATATCTCCTCCCCAGCTTGGCATCGGCTTGGATTCGAAGATCTCCAGGGATTTAAGTCGGAAGTCCCGCATCCACTGCGGTTCTTCTTTCATCGATGAAATCTGGTTAACGATATCCCTGGAAAGACCCTTCTCCGCCTTGAAAACGGCATCGGTCTTTGTCTGGAAATCGTACTTGTTGATCTCTCCAAGCGTTTCTTCCGGCCGGGGAGTATTGGTATCAGTCGCCATTGAATTCCTCGTTTTTAAGCGTGGCAAAAAAGCCAAACGTTCCTAGTTTTCTGGTTTCGCAGCTACCAGCGTATCCGCTTCGACCATCGTCTGATTCTCAGCCTCGGCCTCGGGATAAGCATCTCGTATCCGCTGGTAACCCTCACTGTGAAGTTCACGGGCAAGTTCCGGGCCACCCGTTTCCACGATCCGGCCACCGAGCATCACGTGGGTGAAGTCCGGCGGGTTGTGCACCAGGAGCTTGTCGTGATGCGTGATGATCAAGAGCCCCATTGACTCTCCACCAATCGCAGCAATGCTCTCGCTGGCCAGTCGTACGGCGTCCGCATCCAGCCCGCTGTCGGTTTCATCCAGGACAGCAAATTTGGGCTGCAGCATCGCCAGCTGAAGAATCTCCGCCCGTTTCATCTCGCCACCCGAAAAACCGTCGTTCACGTAACGCCTGGCAAATTCCATTTCCATCTGGAGCTGTTCCATGCGGTCCTTCAATTCCCGTCGAAAGTCCGCCATCGGAATCAGTTCCTCACCCTCCTTGCGTTCCGGATTACGGACGTTCGTCGTCGCATGGCGGAGGAAATCGGCCATCTTGACACCCGGAATGGCAACCGGCCTCTGGAAGGCCATGAAGACCCCCTGCCTGGCCCGCTCATCAGGCGCCATCGCCAGCAGATCCTGGTCATCCAGGAAAATACTTCCCTCGCTCACCTCGTAGATGGGGTGTCCCATGATCGCCATTCCCAGCGTACTCTTGCCGGAACCATTTGGTCCCATCAGGGCATGGGTATCCCCCTGGTTCATGGAGAGGTTCACGCCTTGCAGAATGGGTTTCCCCGCGACCGCAACATGCAAATTTTCAATTCTCAGTTGATGTGTCATCGATTTCGCTTCTTTCTCTACAACTCTTTTTCCGGCAGGACCCCCTTGGTCCTGGTTGTCGTAATTTCGACCTGGGAGGGGTTACCCGGTGATTTTCTGGTGATCAAACATCGGATCTGTGTCCTTGGTGCTATCGACATGCCCGCTATGGTGAGGGACAGGCAACTCGTCCTCGACCTTGGCACCTCGCGAGAACATTCCGCCCGGCTGATCCGACCGCTTGGCCAGCCGCTGTCCACGAATCTTGTCCTGGATCCGCATCAGGCCTTCCAGCAGTGCTTCCGGCCGTGGAGGACAGCCAGGAACATAAACATCCACCGGCACAACCAGGTCAACACCCTTGACCACGTGATAGCCCCACTTGAAGTAAGGTCCACCACCGATGGTACAGGCACCCATGGCAATCACGAACTTGGGATCCGGCATCTGGTTGTAGAGCCGCCGGACGCGGCTCCCCATCTTGTAGGTCACCGTTCCAGCAACAATCATCAGGTCCGCCTGGCGAGGAGTCGCCCGGAAGGCACCGGCACCGAAACGATCCATATCGTATCGACTGGCCCCCGCTGCCATCATCTCAATGGCACAGCAGGCAAGTCCGAAAGTCATCGGCCAGATACTGGACTGGCGGGCCCAGTTAATCGCGTGCTCCACCGTGGTGATGATGGAACCCTCTTCAAATCGACCTTCGATAAACGGCTGTGTCATGGTTCTTCCTGATTTCTCGATTGTTGTGACTTACATGGGCAAGTCGCCAAGCATACCTTTTTCAGCTATTTCTGCCAGACCACGTTATCCATACTGGCCTTGAGTCTTCCCTTACGAGCTGGGCTGGAAAGTGCAGCTGCAATCGCCATCCAGCTGGCAGGAGGTGAGATTCATCTGGACTCCCAGTATCTCGGAAAAGAGCATTCCTTCCATGTTACAGATTTCACGATCATGTTCTGCCAGGTCCGGGTAAGGACATGTTTCCACCGAGATGACCGGTAGGCTGGCGCTGGTATCGACAGCGATAGGCAACTGGCGGTCTTCAAACAACGCCTTGACCGCGTGCATCCGTTGTTCAAGCGAATCCCCGGCAACCCTGTCGGCATACATGCTGGCAAGTCGACGGGAGATTCGTGTCGCCAGGCCACCACGGACCACCGGGTCATCGATCTCCTGGATCTCGTGCCAAAGGGCAATTGCCAGGTCGGCAAAATTCTCTCCAGTGCGGCGGCGTCCCTTGGTGGTCAAGCGGTAAACATGTCGTGGTCGCCCTCGTACCGAAGGCACCGTGCTCCGCTCGATCAACTCCTGGTCCAGCAGACGGACCAGGCGCTGGCGAACCGCGGTCGCAGTCACCCCGATCGCATCGGTGAGCTGGATAACTGTCATCTGGTCCTGCTGCCGAAGCAGGTCCAGGATGGCAACATCCGACGCCAGGATTGCCACTGCCATGACCGTTTTCCCTGTATCTGTACGAAGAACACCCTTGCTCCATAGATCTTAACGGCTCTCCTTCTTTTCGACAACATCTTATGTGTAAAAGATTTGAGCCTTTACCTGGTTTTTGCGGACATTGACACTCGCATGCCAATTCACTAGAAGTTGGCCATATTCACGTCCTTGCTGACAATTTCTCGGATGCCTAATAATTTCGACCAAGGATCCTGTTTGATGAGCACGATCGGTATGCACATTTTTCGTCCCATCCGCTGGATCCCGCTGGTCGTGCTGGGATTACTGTTTCTGGCTCCACTGAACTCCCAGCTCGCCGCCCAGGACACCGAGGGGGCACGTGCTGCGGTCGAGACGATCGGGCTGCTGGGCCAGGAAACGGCCCCTGGTGACTGGATGACGCAGGTCGACGATTTCTTCGGCACGTACATTGTCACGCCACTGGAAACAGTCATCTTCTTTGACTTCTGGACCGAAAAATGGCTTGGGAGCAGCGTACCATTCATTGTCATCTGGCTCCTGGTGGGAGCGAGTTTCCTGACTATCCGCATGGGGTTTATCAACGTCCGTGCCTTCAAGCATGCCATCCATCTGACCCGGGGTGACTACGACGACCCGACCGAGACAGGGGAGGTCACCCACTTCCAGGCACTCAGCTCTGCCCTCTCGGCCACGGTCGGACTGGGGAATATTGCCGGCGTGGCGATTGCCATTGGCATGGGGGGGCCCGGGGCCTGTTTCTGGATGATCGTGATCGGCATCCTGGGGATGTCGAGCAAGTTCACCGAGTGCACGCTGGGCCAGATGTACCGCAAGGTCGACAAGAATGGTACGGTCTCCGGCGGCGCGATGCACTACCTGAAGGATGGCCTCTCAGAAATCGGCCGGCCCAGGCTGGGGAAATTCCTGGCGGTCCTCTTTGCCGTCATCTGCATTGCGGCGTCCCTGGGAGGAGGAAACACTTTTCAGGTCGTTCAATCTCTTGGTGCCATCCGTACCGAGGTCCCGCTTCTCGACGCCAAACCCTGGATTTATGGCCTGGTGATGGCAGGCCTGGTCGGTGTCGTGATCATCGGTGGCATCCGCTCGATTGGTGCGGTGGCCGGCCGCATCGTTCCCTTCATGTGTGGTGCCTACGTGCTTACCGCCCTCTACATTCTTGGAAATAACTTCTTCCAAATTGACGACGCCATCAAGAGCATCCTGAGCGGTGCTCTTTCCCCGGATGCCGTTTATGGTGGCTTTATTGGCGTGCTGGTGATAGGAATCCAGCGGGCCGTCTTCTCCAATGAAGCCGGCACGGGCTCGGCTGCGATTGCCCACTCTGCTGCCAAGACTGATGAACCGGTCAGCGAGGGAATCGTGGCCCTACTGGAACCCTTCATCGATACGGTGATTGTCTGCACCATGACCGCCCTGGTGATCATCATTACCGGTGCAGCGGTAGACAATCCCGACCTGATTGCCGGTGAGAACAAGTCAGGGGCAGCCCTGACCGCGATTGCCTTCCGGACCGGCGGCTTCGAGTGGTTCCGCTGGATTCTCTACGCGGCGGTGATTCTCTTTTGTTATTCCACGCTGATTTCCTGGTCCTACTACGGGGAACGATGCTGGACCCATCTCTTCGGAAAAAAGTCGTCGATTTACTTCCAGTTCCTGTTCATCGGCTTTGTTTTCCTCGGCTCGATCGTGGGAGAAAACAAGATCCTCGTTTTCAGTGACCTGTTGATCCTTGGCATGGCACTGCCGAATATGCTCGGCCTGTTCCTGCTGAGCGGAAAGGTTCGACGCGAACTGGATACCTACTGGGACAAGTACAAGTCCGGAGAACTGGAACCGGCCGACCCGCTGGAAACACTTGTCAGCCGTGAACCGGCCGAAGGCAGCCCGGACGAACAGTAGAGTTATTCTTCACCCACTTCACGTGGAAAATACTCCTGGACCACCACCAGGAATTCCTTGCGGGTAGAGACCCGCGCCACGTGTGTACGGAAATGGCGTGCTCCATGTTTCCCCTGGGCATAGCAGCAGGCAAACTTACGCATTAACAGCGTCCCTTTCTGCTCGCCAAATCGCTCAACAACCCGCTCGTAATGCCGCAGCATGCACTGTTGCTGCTCGGCCAGCGTGGGGTCCGGCGGCACCGGCTCTCCCCGCAGCGCCGCCCGCACCTGGGAAAACAGCCAGGGTCGTCCCAGCGAGGCTCGAGCGATCATCACTCCATCGACATCAAACCGCCGAAACACGTCACACACTTTTTCTGCCGAGTCGAGATCCCCGTTCCCAATCAGCGGGATCTTCTCCAGGTAGGGCTTGATCGCGGAGATCTGTTCCCAGTTGGCCTCGCCGCGGAAAAGGTCCTGTGCCGTACGACCATGCACCGTGAGTGCGGCCGCCCCGGCTCCCTCGACCACCTGGGCGACATCAATCGCGTTCACCTGGTCGCGGGTACAACCCAGCCGGATCTTGGCCGTGACAGGCACCGGTCGACAGGCCTGCACCACGCTTTCGACGATTCTCCCTACCTGGTCTGGCTGTCCCAGCAGGAAGGAACCACTCTTGGTTCGCTCGGTAATCCTCTTTACCGGGCAGCCAAAGTTAATATCGACGACACTCACACCATAATCCGTCGCCAGCCGGCTCCCCACCTGGGCCAGCGCATCCGGATCGTTATCCCAGATCTGTACTGCCAGTGGCCCGGGTTCCTCCCTGACCCCCCACAGCCGCTCAGGATGCTCAGCCTTGACCTGGTCCATCCAGACGAACCCGCGGGCATGCACCATCTCGGTGGCCAGCAGCCCCGCCCCACCGTACTCGCGGACCATTTGCCGAAAGGCGTAATTGGTGAAACCTGCCATCGGGGCCTGCAGGACCGGCGGATCGACCACCAGCGGCCCAATGGAGAGTGGCGCCACCTGAGGCGCTGCCAGTAACGTTGGAGAGGAATCTGCCATGACTCCATGATCTCGTAAAAAGGCTCGCTCCGACACCCTCTTAACCCTCCGCCGGGGCCACCCCGACCCGGCAATACCCACCTTCGATCGCTGCCTGGAAAGCTGCCTCCAGCTCCGAGAGCGGAAAGACCTGTTCTACCAGTGCCCCGAATTCCTGCTGGAAGGAACAGGCTGCCAGGAATCGGATCGCGGCGACCAGGTCTGCTGGCTGGTAATTGTGAAGTCCCTCGATTTTCAGGCAACGGCGAACCACGGTTTCCGGATCCACCGCAATCGGATCGGTGGGAAACACCGTGCCGACCAGGACCAGGGTGCCGCCAATCCTCAGGCAGGACACTCCCTTTTCACAGGCCGCCGGGGAACCGCTCAGTTCCAGAACCACATCCACCCCATCCTGCTCACTCACCGAGCGGATCGCCCGATCCAGTTCCTCTTGATCTGTCGCCAGCACCGTCCTGGTCGCCCCAAACTGCTCGGCCCGCGCCAGCCGCTCCCCATCCAGGTCACTCACCAGCACCTCGCGTGCCCCCAACTGCCTGGCCATCGCCACGGCAGTCAGTCCCAGCATCCCGGCCCCCTGGACCAGCACGGTCGCCCCCGCCCCGATCCCTGCCACACGGCAGGCACCCGCCACGGTAGCTGTTGCACAGTTTGCTGGTGCAACAACGGCGTCTTCCAGGCCATCAGGAATCCGGACGAGTGTCGTCCCTTTTACGAGCCGGCAGTGGTCAGCCAGCCCGCCACTCAGGGGGGAAGTCGAATCATGCTGCTGGTGGCCATACTTGTAGAGCGTCGTACATTTTTGAGGCAGGCCATGTTGGCAAAAGAAACACTCTCCACAGTGGGCAGTAATCGACCAGGTCAGACGATCTCCCAGCTCGATCCTTGCCGAGCTGGCATCCACCAGCGGCTGGTCCCCACCGACGGCAACAAGACGCCCCACCATCTCGTGCCCCAGCACACCAGGGCAGGGGACCTCCCGATGGCCCTGGTAGCTGTGAAGATCACTTCCGCAGAGCGTGCAAAGGTCCACGCTCACCAGGGCCTCACCTGGCCCCAGCTCTGGATCTGGCGCCTGCTGCATCTGCAGGGGCTCTCCGGGGCCATGAAACAGCGCATAGCGGGAACTCATGGCACATCCCCTCCTGCCTGCAGCGGGTCAATCTCCATCTCCCTGAGAACATCCGAGATGCAATCGAGCAACTCATCGATGTCGTCCGGGAAGACATGACCGATCGTACCGATCCGGAAAGTCTGTGCCTCGGAGACTTTCCCCGGGTAGACAACGAATCGCCGTTGCTTGAGCAAATCGTAAAAGGTTGCAAAGTCAAATCCCGGGCAGGGGTCATAGAAAGCGGTGATCACCGGTGACTGGAGTTCCCCAGGCAGGAGTGTCCGAAACCCTCTGTGCTCCATTCCTTTCACCAGCCGCTGCTGGTTCTCACAGTACCGCCGGTGGCGCGCTTCCACCCCCCCCTCGTCTTCCAGTTCTGCAAGCGCCTCGGCGAAGGCACAGACCACGTGGGTGGGAGAGGTATAACGCCACTTCCCCCCTTTGGACTCCATTTCCTGCCACTGGTCAAAAAGGTCAAGGCTCAGCGACCGGGCCTGGCCGTGGATCGCCTCGATGCTCTGCTGCCGGGCTATCACGAAGCCAAAACCAGGAACCCCCTGGATACACTTGTTGGCCGACGAGACGAGGTAATCGGCCTTGAGCTCCTCCATCGAAAGCGGGACCCCTCCCAGCGAAGACATCGCATCGACGATGTAACAGCAGTCATGATCCTTGACCACCTGGCCAATCTCCGCGGCCGGGTTGAGCATTCCGGTAGTGGTCTCGCAGTGGACCATGGCAACGTGCGTGATCCCTGGACTGTCTGCAAGCACCTGCTGAAGTTCTGCCGTCGTGGGAGGATGCGTCTCACCGGTCTGCAACTGCAGGTGAGGGATCCCGAGTTTCTCGGCAATCGTGGCCATCCTCTGCCCATAGGCACCGTTGTTGATGACCAGCAATCTTCCATCGGCCGGGAGAACACTGCCGATGGTCGCCTCCACGGCAAAAGTACCACTCCCCTGCATCAACACACAGGTGTAGCCATCCTCGTTCGTTGCCAGCCGAACCAGCTGGTCACGAACCCTGTCCACCAGCGAGTTATAATCCACATCCCAGGTGGAGTAATCTCGCATCATTGCTTCCCGGACTCGCCGCGATGTGGTCAATGGACCGGGCGTCAGCAGCAGGTAAGGAATATCGTTGTCCACGTTTCACTCCCCGTCATCCATCGTTTTCAGATCGACCATCCGCTACCCGGCTCACATACTGCAGGAAAAATTCCAACGACTCAGTTTCCTCGCCGGGAACCTTGGCCGCCTCATCCCAGCTCCTCAACAACAGCGAATCCTCGTAAAACGGATCGGCCCGGTAATTGCTGGCCTGTTGTTCATCCAGCGGCCCTCCTTGCAGCTGGAGACTCAGAAGCGACGCGGGAGAAAGTTGATCCAGGTAGGCCGAATCGACCGCACAGCGATAACGCTTGGCCATCACGTGCAGCAAGACCGGCTGGCTGACCGACGGGGGAAAGCAGCCAGCCAGCCACTCCGCCCCCCGGCGTTCATGCTCGTCATCCACTCCCTCCTTGGCAATATCCTCACCGAGGTCGTGAAGCAGGTGCCCAATATCATGCAGCAATGCCGCTGCGACCAGCGGATCCGGAGCTCCCGCCTGCCTGCCCAGCTTAGCCGCCTGCAGGGCATGCTCGGTCTGCGTCACCGGCTCCCCGGCATACATCGAGCTTCCGGACTGTTCAAACAACAGGCGAATTTCATCGACAATGGCAACCACACTCAGTCTCCTGGCAGATTCCGTCGATCCCTGCCGACATCTCCATCCAGCGATGATTATGCCGGATCAGCGACCGAAAGGCGACCGGACACCTGCAGCTCCCTTGCACGCTGAAACCCGTTAACGCGGGTCATGCCGGGATGTCCACTCCCTGTCAGCATCTGCTGCCGACAGCAGGGGACGGGCGCCGGTGGGGGGCTGAAGCAGGCGAGGTGGCGTCAGATTGCCGACAACTCCTGAGCCCACCGGTTGCTCGAAGGTTGCTGGCACGACGGCATTTTCCGATGCCGGCTGCCCCTGGTGTGGCAACCACTTCAGGGATGTTGCCCCCTGAAGGCGTTCCGTGCTCTCATGCTCCACCGGCCCGGACGTGGCCGGGGTGAGATCGGGGTAATACTTGGCATCCCCGTTGTGCTCCCAGCTGCCTGGCGGAGGAACACGTGTCACGCCCGGAATGGAAAACAGCGGGTAACTGCTACCAGCTCCCTGGCATCCTGCCAGCAGGCCCAGCGGGGCCAGCACAAGCACGATTCGAGCCAGGCGAGCAACAAGTATCGACATGACGGATTTCCTTCCCAGCGGGGCGTCTGGACACTGGTCCACAGGCCGGTAGATTAGCGTTCCTGCCCGTTTCCACCAATATCATTTCGCATGCATCCGGGGCAGCTTTTTTCCGCTACGATAAAATACTTCTTGCCTGTACGGTTCCCATCGCCCATGCCAGAGCCTGACCCGAAACTGACGAGTGACCTGAAGAAACGGGCCCAACAGCTCGGTTTCCAATTGGCCGGCGTAACCGATGCAGTCAGCCCGCTTCACCTGGGTGAATTCAAGCACTGGCTCTCATCTGGCTTCGCAGGCGAGATGCACTACCTGGGAAACCGCAGTGAAGCCTACGAGCATCCAGCAAGCGTCCTGGATGGAGTCCGCAGCATCCTGATGCTGGGAATGACCTACCCCGGTGGCGGGCCTGCCACGCCGGCAACTCCCGGCACCGGCCTGGTGGCACGCTATGCGCGTGGCAGCGAGGATTACCATGACCTTATTCACCGCCGCCTAGGGCAGCTCCGCGAGAGCCTGCTGGAATTGGTTCCGGGTGCACTTGCCCGCGGCGTGGTAGACACTGCCCCCCTGCTGGAGCGTGATTTCGCCCAGCTGGCCGGGCTTGGCTGGATCGCCAAGAACACGATGTTGATCCATCGCGAGCTGGGAAGCTGGTTTTTCCTTGCGGCCCTGCTTACCGACCAGCCCCTGGTCGCCGACAACCCTTTCACAGCGGACCATTGTGGAAGCTGTCGTGCCTGCCTCGACGCTTGCCCCACCGACGCCTTCCCCCAGCCCTACGTGCTCGACGCCAGTCGTTGCATCAGCTACCTGACGATCGAGCTTCGCAGCCCGGTACCCCGCTCCCTGCGGAGCCCCAGTGGCGACTGGGTTTTTGGTTGCGACATCTGCCAGGAGGTCTGTCCCTGGAATTCCCCCGGGGAGATCCCCTCGGAGGATGCCTTCCAGCCCCAGTCGGAATTTGCCCCGCTGGACCTGATGAAACTCTTCACCATGGATGACCAGTCGTTCCGAGATCGTTTCCGCAACACACCCATCTGGCGGTCGCGCCGGCGCGGGATGCTGCGCAATGCTGCCATCGTGCTCGGCAACCAGCGACATCTTCCCGCCACCGAGGCCCTGGGCCATGGTTTAAAGGACGAGGAGCCACTGGTTCGTGGTGCCTGCGCATGGGCACTCGGAGAGCTGGCAAGCCCCCAGGGACTGTTGATTCTCTCGGCGAGCCTGGACGATGAACAGGACCCCACCGTCCGAGAGGAAATCCAGCTGTCGCTGGCATCTCACGAGGCGACCAGCGAGGATCCTCCACCCGGCGTCACATCCCCTTGAACCCGGTGAAGATCCCCGGCAGGAAAGCAGCCCGGGCCATCCTCGCCGTACCAGGTCTCAAGCAACTGCTGCCAGTCCTCCACCATGCGAACCCGGGTGAAACCGAGTCGCACTTCGTTATGCCTGGGATGCAATGCCGAGTACTTGATGCCAAACTTCCGCATCACCACGGCCGCTCTCTCGTCACCATAAAGTTCCCTGGCCAGGCCAAAGTGATCGAAGAGCACATCACGTTGCTCGTGCAGACCGGGAGCAGGTGGCAGGGACTCACCACGCAACAGGGCCCGCAACTGCTGAAAGATCCAGGGGTTCCCGATCGCACCGCGGGCAATGGCAACTCCATCGACTCCCGTCTGCCGNAACATCGCCAGGCAATCCTGGGCCGAGAAGAGATCNCCACTNCCCAGGATCGTCAGTGCCGGGAAGTCATGTTTCAGCTGACGCAGGAANTCCCANTTNCTGGGACCGATNTANCGCTGCTCCACCGTACGGCCATGNACCGTTACCGCGGCCACGCCCAGNTCCAGGCAGCCCTCCAGNATCTGGTAGAGGTGAACAACGCTCTGCTGGCTCTCATCGATACCGCGACGCATCTTCACGGTCACCGGAATCTCTTCCGGCACCACCTCCCGGGTTCGACGAATGATCTCAAGTGCGACCTCGGGCTGCCCCAGGTGAAATCCACCACGGCACTTGCCCAGCACCTTCTTGACGGGACAGCCAAAGTTAATATCGATGACGTCAAAACCAGCATCCACCAGCTTTGCTGCGCCGGCGGCAAACTGTTCCGGCTCGGCCCCCATCAGTTGCCCACCGATCGGGTGCTCCTCCTCCGAATGAAAAAGGAAATGCTGGGTCCGCTTGCGATTACGTACCTGCACCAGGAACTTATCAAGCATCACCTCGCAGAGCGTGTAAGGAGCTCCATGCCGCTTGGCGATCACTCGCATCGGCCAGTCACTGTACCCGGAGAGTGCGGCCTGCACGGCAGGCANGTCAAGCACATAGGGACCNATCTTCAGCGGNGCNATCTCAGCATCCATCATCGCGAGCTCCTGGCCTGGCCACCGTTCAAACCGCGATCACGGTTTCCGCTGGACTTCGACCGCTGTCACCACCGGCAACTGTTCCAGGTTCGGGTTCTCCGCTGATGGAACCAGCTCGACCCGCAGGTCATCCTTCACNTCGACCTGGTAAGTGAGCGTGACTGCCTTACGAGGCCCACCTGCCTGCTTCAAAACGTCCACCCCGGTCGCCCTTGTCTCTCCCTGGATCTTGATATCCAGCGGCTCTGTCTGTTTTTGTGCCTCATCCAGCACGACCAGGTGAAGCACCACCTCGTAACTCCCCGGTGCATCATCGCTTCCCAGCAATGGAAGGGAAAAACTTCCCAGTCCACGAATCCCGGAACTTGCGATCCAGCCCGGCTCCTCGTTCTCTACCTTGACCGTGTCGCTATTAAAGCTTGCCGTCAGCGGNGAGCCGAGGTACTTGGGCTGGATGTCAAACTCGTATTCCAGTCTCCCGACCGTCTTGGGCCGTGGCCATCCCAGCCAGAGTGTTCCGGAATCATCACGGCGATCCCCCGGGGCACCGATATTGAGTGCCATCGACTTGACCGGGGTCTTGAGTCCCGTGGCACTGTAGATCCGCCAGCTGTTCCTGTCGACNCGCGGTTCCATGACAACGGTCGAGGTAATCGAGAACTGGCAGACGCACCCGGCACTCGCTTCCGGAATCATNAACAGCCCGTTNCCTGGAATGGCATTCACCCAGCATCCCATTCGATGGCCGGCAAAGTGGCTCGTGCCGCTATCGGAGTAGAGGTCGTAATACCCGGTAAACCCGCTTCGGAAAAACAGCATATTGGGTGCCGCGGTGATCGGACCACAATGATGTCCCGGGCGGCTAAACTGCCAGACGGTCTGCTCCCCGGTCAAGGGATGCTCTCGCATCTTCGGTTCCCCGGTATGCAGATTAAATCCCCAGGGCTCCGCAAGAACCTCCTCGCCAACGATGATCGGTCGGTGGCGGTAGTTGGCATCCTTTTTCCAGAGCAGNTCTCCCTTTTCCGCATCCAGCACCACCAGCCTGCGGGTACTGAACTGGCCGGAGAGAAACTGTCGCCAGTAATGACCATTGGCATTGGCCCCGCAAACAAGCACATGTCCATCATGTGCCATCAGCGTCAACTGGCCTCCACCAATCCCGACCCGGCTGCAGTCGGTCACGTCGACGGCCCGGGACCAGAGCTGCTCCCCAGTGCCAACGTCAATTGCCACTGCCAGGCGGACATCCAGTTTCTTCAGTTCCTCTTCCTTCTTCTTGGCTTCCTCCGGCCCCAGGTTCTTCAGCGCCTCCTTGTCCTGGCGCAACAGCGCCTCGCGCTGGGCACTGGAAATCGAGCTGTCGATAAAGAAGACACGCCCTTGATCGATGGCAATTGTCACGTGCAACACGTTCTTGCCACGATAGAGCCATCGTTGCTTGCCCGTTTTCACGTCGTAGGCAAACAGGGCATCGGTTTCGTTATCGACCGTGTGTCCGCGTCGCCGAAGCGATGCAGCCAGTTCCTTNCGAACCGTGCTGGTCCCGATCAGGAGTCCGTCAGACTGGGCGATGTAACCCCAGATCCGTGGCACCGAGTCATCGGACTGGGGCGCNTTGAATTCGTTGAGNATTTTCCCGGTGGCGGCATCGTACATGGTGCAGGTGTCGTTGACAGCAACAAACACGGCATCATCACTTGCCGCCAGGTTGCTTGTCTCCTCGTTATTAAAGACACCTGTCCTGAGCGCTCCCGGGTTCTTTGCTTCCCAGAGGAACATACCGTTGTAGGCGTCATAGCACATCACGCTGTCAATGCCCTGGATGAACATGCGGCCATTGGTCGAGAGGGGTGCCGAGGCCCCCTCATGGCGATTGACCATCTGGCTGGGACCGGGATCCCCGTACCAGAGGATCCCCAGGCCNCCCTTGAGGCGATGGTCATCNCTGGTCATCGTGTTCGCCACGTTTCCATACTGGTGGGACCAGTCCCCGGCGCCGGGNAACTTGCCGCGAGTGAGCGTGGCCANCAGCCCCTCTTCTCCAGGAAACTGCTGCAAACGCGTCTGTGTCGCCTCCATCCCGATTCCGGCCAGCCTGCTGACAAGNTTCTCCTGGGTCAGACCATGCTCCTTGGCNGCCTCGGTCGGCACGGCAAAACAGACNACGCCGCCNCACGGNTTNACGATCCGNGTCCAGCCATCATTTTCCACCGGCACGCTGCCGTCCCGGATCAGGCTATCNGAGACAACCAGGTTGGCAAAGAAGTTGGAAACCGGCATCTCATCGGGGTCTGCCTGCAGGATGGTGATTCGTGACCCATGCAGCCCGGCGCGGTCAAGTGCTTTCCTGGCTGCCAGCGCCTTGGCCGGATCTGGCTCCACCCCGTAAATACGGAGCGTACTGTGGCGGGCCAGTTCGTAGGCCAGTCTTCCTTGCTCACTCCCCAGGATCACGCAGAAACCTCTCTGTTGACCACTACGAGCCAGGATCGACTTGGCTGCCTGTTCATAGATCGCCGTCCACTTGTCGCGCGGATAGGGATTTTCGACATACTCGCGTGGCCACTGGGCGGGATTATCTTTCACCAGTTCCTTTTCAAGAAACCCATAGATCTTTCCCGTGTAGGTACTGACCAGCAACCGTCCCTCGCTGGCAACCAGTCCCACTGCATCCCCCTCGACCTCGGCCTGCCAGACCTGTTCTCCT
>PANG01000057.1 GCA_002708345.1 Planctomycetaceae bacterium
GCCAGAGCGTGCGACCGGCCGCGCATAAAAATGGCGGAAGTGCATGGGAATCGAACCCACCAACCGTACGGTTCACGTACGGCTCAACGGTTTTGAAGACCGCGGCCACCACCAGGTGTGCAAGCACTTCCAGCCCAGTTGCCATGGTAACGCCGCTGCCAATTCCGATTCAAGGGTCCGGCCAGTTCGTTAGCCAAAAGAGCAACCTGGGGAAATAGGCAGAATTTGACGATTTTGCTGGTTATACGGCTTCCCCCGGGTCGACATCAGAGATGGCTCTCTGCGCCCAGCGTGCGCCCTCCCGATGAGGCAAAGAGCACCCCAAAAAACACTGTTTTCCTCGAAGTAAACCATGATTCGTCTCGCCGTAAACAGACCGCTACTGACCGTTGTGATGGGCCTGATGGTCGTTGTCCTGGGCGGCTATACCTACACACGCATCCCGGCCGACCTGCTCCCACAATTTAATACCCCGGCCGTCCAGATCGTCACTTTCTATCCCGGCATGCCGCCGGAAGTGATGGAGAAGGACATCATGAGCCGGCTGCAGCGCTGGACCGGCCAGTCGGTCGGCATCGAGCACCAGGAAGCCAAGGCGATGCAGGGAGTCTGCATTGTCAAGGATTTCTTCCGCGAGGACATCTCGATGGACACCGCCATGTCGCAGGTGACCAGCTACGCGATGAGCGACATGTTCTACCTGCCGCCCGGCACGATCCCACCGATGATCATGCCTTTTGACCCCACCGCCTCCGTGCCACTCTGCCTGGTCGTTGTCTCCAACCCGACCATGGACGAGCAGGAACTGTATGACATCGCCTATTTCGAGCTTCGCAACAAGNTGCAGTCGATCNNNGGCGTGATTGCCCCGGCGGTCTACGGNGGCAAGCTNCGNCGNNTNCTGGCNTACGTCGATCGCCGANAAGCTNGANGCNCACNGNCTNTCGCTGATGGACGTGCAGNAGNCNNTGCTCAANCANANNGTNCTGATNCCCGCCGGCAGCATCAAGATCGGCCAGCAGGAACTGCAGATCTTCACCAATGCGATCCCCGAAAGAGTGGAACAACTCAACCGCACGCCGATCAAGATTGCCGAGGACGGCACGCCGGTGCTGATGGCAGATGTCGGCAAGGTGGAAAACTCGTCACAGATCCAGAGCAACATCGTTCGCATCAATGGCCGCAAGCAGGTCTACATCCCGATCTACCGGCAACCGGGCGCCAACACGATCGAGATTATCGACCAGATTCGACAGCAACTGGCCACCATCCTGCAGCGGCTCAAGACCGAGCGGTCCGAGGATCCCAAGATGGAGTCGCTGGTGCTGGAAGTTGCCATGGACCAGTCGGTCGGCGTGCGGGAGAGCATCTCGGGGCTGCAACTTGCGGCACTGCTCGGTGCGGGCCTGGCGGGACTGGTGGTCCTGCTGTTCCTGGGCAGCCTCCGNCTGACAGCGATCATCGTGCTGGCCATCCCACTTGCCGTACTGACAGCCATCTTCGGACTTTACTTCTCCGGCGATTCGATCAATGCCATGACGCTTGGNGGACTGGCCCTGGCAATCGGGATCCTCGTGGACCAGTCGATCGTGGTGGTCGAGAACATTACCCGGCATGTCNGGATGGGGAAGCCGCCTCACGAGGCAGCCATCACCGGAACGCGCGANGTGGCGATGCCGATCCTGGTCTCCACGATCACCTTCGCGGTGGTCTTTTTCCCGGTCGTCTTCCTCTCNGGCCTGGCCCGTTTCCTNTTCACGCCGCTNGCNATCTCCGCCAGCATCGCCATCATTGCNTCCTACATCATCTCGATCACGCTGGTACCCGCTTACTGCTCACGGATGCTTAAACACCAGCCTGCAGCGGCCGACAGGGCAGGCCGGTCGAGCCGCCTGCTCACCAGCCTGCTGGGGGCAATCCTCAAGCTGCGTTACCTGACCCTGCTGGCCGTGGCAGTCGCCTTCGCCATCTCGGTCTGGTGGATGCAGAACCGCATGGGCCAGGAGCTCTTTCCCTCGGTCGATGCTGGCCAGATCACGATCTATGCCCGGCTCCCTTCCGGAACCCGGATCGAGGTCACCGAGCAGCGGATCAGCCAGGTGGAAGCGACCATTATCGAGTTGATCGGGGAGCCNGACCCGGATCCCAGCCAGGAAAAGCACGCCGACTCGGACCTCCGCCTGTTGATCTCCAATATCGGNGTNCTGATGGACTGGCCCGCCGCCTACACTCCCAACTCCGGCCCCATGGACTCCTTCCTGCTGGTTCAGCTCAAGGGCCGGAAGCCGGTCTTTGACCATGTCCAGCAGCTTCGCACGATCCTCAATGACCGTTTTCCCGACGTCGAGTTCGCCTTTGACACCGGTGGCATGCTGACTGCCGCCCTGAACATGGGAGAACCCTCGCCGATCCACTTCCAGATCCAGGGATCGCAGCTCGAGAATGCCCAGAAAGTGGCAGGAATCATCCAGGATCTCACCCGGCAGGTTCCCGGCACGGTCGATGTCCGCATCGCCCAGCGGATCGACTACCCGGTGCTCGACGTCAAGATGGACCGTGAGCTTGCCGCCCGCCAGGGGATCACCCCGGACGACGTGATGAAGAACCTGGTGGCCGCCACCAACAGCTCGATCAACTTCGAGCCAACCTTCTGGATCGACAAGAACAAGGGGAACCATTATTTCTTCGGCGTGCAGTACCGGGAAAAGGACCTCAGCAGCGAGCAGACAAGCGAAGAGACACTGCTGAACATCCCCGTTGGCGGCGACTGGAATAATCCCAGGCGTCTTGGCAACGTGGCAAAGATCACCAGGACCACCGGTCCAGCCGTCGTCAACCACCGTAATATCACCCGGGTGACCGATGTCTACGCCAACGTCCTGCCAGGCCATGATGTCGGTTCCGTGGTGGCATCCATTGAATCGNTGCTCGAGCAGGATACCCGCCTGCAGGCAGCGGCAGCCGTGGACGGCCGTGGCAGTTACTACGAGCTGGGGCATCCTGACTGGAAGGGGATGAGTTTCCGCATGATGGGGGAAGTCCGCACGATGCGGGATTCCTTCCGCCAGTTTGCCGGTGGGCTGTTGATTGCCGCGATCCTCGTCTACCTGGTAATGGTGGCCCAGTTCAACAGTTTCATTGACCCGCTGATCATCGTGCTGACCGTGCCACTGGGNTTTATCGGGGTCGTGGTGATGCTCACCGCCACCGGCACCAACCTCTCGATCATGGCCTTTATGGGAATCATCATGACGGTCGGGATCGTGGTCGAGTACTCGATCGTNCTGGTCGANTTTGCCAACCGCCGGATGGAGGAAGGGCTCCCGGTCCGCGAGGCGATTATCGATGCCACACGAGTGCGGATGCGGCCGATCCTGATGACCTCGATGACCACCTGGCTGGCGCTGCTGCCGATGGCAATCGGATTCGGTGGGGGAGAAGCCAACGCGCCGCTGGCACGGGCGATCATCGGCGGGGTCCTGGGAGCGACGCTGCTGTCGCTCATCATCGTCCCCTCCCTTTACCTGATACTCAAACGTGACCCAAAGCGGCCGGCACTGGAGACAGTAAATCCTGCCGGAGAATCTCCTTCGCCCCCGGACCACGAACCCACAGAAGAGAGAGAACCATGAATACCCCACGGCTGAATTTCATGCTCCTGCTGGTCACCGCACTCGTCGTGCTGCCGGGCTGCCAGAAGTCGACACCGGCGGTGCCAGGCAGCGGAACCCCGGGTGCCAAACCGGCCCAGGCCCCCATTCAACTGGCCACGGCAGAACAGAAGCTGGTGGAGCGGCATGTTCGGATTCCCTTCACGCTGGAGGGATTCCAGCAGATCGACGTCACCTCCCGTATCGATGGCCACCTCCGCACCGTCCACTTTGATATCGGCGATCCGGTCGTGGCAGGAGACCTGCTGGCGGAGCTGCATGTCCCGGAACTGGCCGTGGAGATCGAACGGCAGGAGCTGGTCATTGAGGAGGCGGAGCGGGCGATCGAGAGCCGCCATGCCGAGCAGCAGCAGGCGGTTGCCCAGATTGCCGAACAGGAGGCGCTGCTGGAATTACGCAGCCGGGAACTCCGCCGCATCAGCAACCTGGTGGAAGCGGGTGCGCTGACGAAGGAGAAGCAGGACGAGGCGGAGTTTGCCGTGGCGGCCGTGGAGGCAGCAGAGGTTCGCATCCGTGCCCAGATCGCCACCGCCGGGACCAGGATCCGCCGCGCCGAGGCCCAGCTGCTGATCGAAGAGGCAGAGCTTCAGCGGCGTGAGGTACTGGCCTCCTACACCCGCATCGAGGCACCCTTTGACGGTCACATCACTGCTCGTCACGTGCACCCGGGATCCTTTGTCGAACCCGCCGGCGGGGAGAACAGCACCGCACTTTATCAGCTGGAAAGCACCAAAAGCCTGCGAATGGTGATGTTCCTGCCGCTGGCCGATGCCAGCTCTCTGGACACCGGCCAGGGCCTTTCCATCGTCAGCCTCGAGGGCATGGACAATCTGCCGGAACCGCAGCAACCGCTTGCCATCGCACGCACCTCCAGGGCCTTCCAGCGGGGTTCCCGCATGATGCGTGCCGAGGCAGACCTGGACAACAGCGATGGACTGCTGAAACCGGGAGATTACGGCGTTGCGGAGATCGTGCTGGAGCGTTTCGAGGAGCAGCCGGTAATCCCGGTCACGGCCGTCGTCGCCCGGAAGGCTGCAGACGGGACCACCGGGTACTCCGTGATGCGAGTGGACACCGACGGACAGATCTGGCGAAGCGACGTGGAGCTGCTCTTCCAGGACACCCACGTGGCCGTCATCGGGCATGGACTCGAGGTCGGGGACCAGGTGATTACAAGTAACCAGGACCAGTTCAGCGACCAGCAGCAACTCACACCCACCCAGCGTGAATCCAGTTATCGCTAACCCCCTGCGGCCATTGCACGGCATCGAACAGGCAATCTCCCCATGACCACCAGGACCGAAAAACACGCCGGACCGGAGCTGCTGCGAGTCTGCGGCTGCCTGGCAATCCTGCTGGCCCTGTCGCTCTGCGGCTGCGGTCGCGGGCTGGGCGTTGGAAACCGGCTGCGGTCCGATTCCCCCTTCAAAAAAATAGCGCAGCGTTCCTCGCCCCTGCCTAAACCACCGGCCACGGTGGAACCGCGCCGCCCCCGGCTGCTTCGCCATGCAGGGCGCCCGCTGGTACCTCCTCCACCGGACCGACAGCCACCCATGCCGACTGAATCGACGGACCCGGTGCCAGCCACGCAACTGGACTTCTGGTCCGCCATGGAACTGGGAGGTGCCAACAGCCTTCTGATCGAGCTTTCCCGGCAACAGGTGGAACTGGCCGAGCAACATTCGATCGAGGCGCAGGCACTCTGGTACCCGTCACTCCGCATGGGGCTGGGTTACAGCCGCCATGATGGCCAACTCCAGAACGCGATCGGGGACGTGATCCAGGCAGGCCGCAATTCATTTTTCCTGGGCGGGGGTGCCGGGCTCGGATCTGCCGCCCTGCCTGGAGGTGCCGCGGGTCCTCCCCGCATGACAGTTAATCTCTCACTGGCCGATGCCCGTTTTGAACCGGTCATCGCCGAGCGTCTGCTGGAAGCTTCCAGGGCAGAGCAATCGAGCGTCATGAATGATGTCCTGCTGGAGATCGCCATCGCCTACATCGATGTGCTTGAGGCCCGTGGAAGGCTGGTTCACTCGCAGCAGTCCTTCCAGGACACCACCCACCTGCTTGAACTGGCCCGCATTTTTGCCCGCGAGGGGAAGGGGTCGGAGGCCGAGGTCAACCGTGCCCAGGTAGAACGTGCCGGGATGCAGATTGCGATGGAGAACAACCAGCGACAGATCACCGTGCGGACCGCCTGGCTGGCCCAGAAACTTCACCTGCCAGCCGACACCGATCTTTTGCCGGAGGAGGAGCAGTTAAGGCCAATGCAGGTCATCGAGGACCAACAGGGCCTGAAAGTACTTGTCTCCCATGGACTCGCCCAGCGTCCGGAACTGGCACGCCAGCACTCCCTTCTCGAGGCGGCCGAGGGCGAACTGACCAGGGAACAATGGAGACCCTGGCTCCCCAACCTGCAGGTCGGAGCGAGCGGTGGGACCTTCGGGGGAGGAGGTTCCGGGAACCTTGAAAACCAGGGAGGACGGGGTGATCTGGAAGTGCTGGCGGTCTGGGAATGGCGTAACCTGGGAGTGGTGGACTATACCAGGCAGGCCCAGCAGAAAACGCGGGTCCGGCAACAACAGACTCACAAGGCGATCCTCCGGGACCAGGTCGCCACCGAGGTGACGGTCGCACTGGCCCAGGTAGAAAGCTATCGTCGCCAGATGGCCACCGCGCTGGCGAGCCTGCAGGCGGCCGATGACAGTTACCGGCGAAACCGGCAACGTGTTCGCGAGGCGGAAGGAATGCCGCTGGAACTGATCCAGGCGATTCGTGCACGCCTCGAGGCCCAGAACAACTATACCGGGTCCATTGCCGGGTTTAACCGTGCCCAGTTCCGCTTGCTCAGGGCCGTCGGCCAACCCCCTGTTTCAGGTGGAAAGGAAAAGCCGACAGAGTAATCCGGCAGCAAGTTGTTACAATCATGCTCTGTGGGTCCAATTCCTTCACCCCGGAGACAACTGCCTGATGCGTTTTATCGAGATGACCGGTAGCACGCTTGTCGACCTTGTGACGGACGACGAACTGCATGCGGATGACCTCGAGGCTGCGGGGGTCGGGCAGGACTCGATCGTGCGGATCAACGAGCACGGGGACATTGAGGTTCGCCGGGCAGATCGCTGGGATGTGATTGGTGGCCTGCTGGGGAATTTTTCCGACCGGGTCCGTACGGAGACCGGGCTGGACTGGGCCTAGCTGATTCCTTCCTCAAGCAGTCGACAGCGAAACGCCTCGCTCAATTCCATCACCGTGGCAACATCCAGTTCTTCTGCCCGTGCATTGGATTCCAGCTGCATTCCTGTCAGCACTTCATCCACCGCCGGCTTGTCCAGCTTGCCTTTCATGGCACTGATCACGACGCTGCGGAGAAACTTTCGCCGGTGAAAGAACAGGGAGCGAGTGAACTGGTGAAAGAACTCCCGGTCAATAAACCGCTTTTGCCATTCCGGTTGCACATCGATATGGATAATGGCCGAGTCGACCTTGGGCCGCGGCCAGAAGACCGAGGGAGGCATCACTCGCACCAGTTCCACCACCGACTGGCACTGCATCCAGATGCTCAGCGCCCCGTAGTCTTTCGTCCCGGGTGACGCCATCATGCGGTCCGCCAACTCCTTCTGGATCGTCACTGTCATCGAGTCCACCGGCAGGTCGGTTGCCAGCAGGTTGGTGATCACCGGAGTGGCGATATTGTAGGGCAGGTTCGCGACCAGCTTCAGCTGGCTGCCAGGGTGACTTTCCAGTTCGTGCTCGACCGCTGCCAGCAGCTGCGGGTGAAGCTTGTTCTTACTCTTGAGTGCATCGTGCTCGAGCATCGTGACATTGTCGAGGCGGACCAGGTGCTCTGCCGCCAGCTGCGCCAGCCGACGATCGATTTCCACCGTCACCACGGCAGCTGCCCGGGGCGCGATCAAGTCGGTCAGGGAACCGGTCCCGGTACCCACCTCCAGGACCACGTCCTGCTCGCAGACCGAGGCGCTGCCGGCAAGCAACTCCAGCAGGTTGAGGTCGACAAGGAAGTTCTGGCCATGCCGGGTGACCGGCCGGATGCCGACTTCCCGGAAGCGTTTCATCAGGAAAGAAGCGGTCTGGCGTTCTGCCATCGAAGGATCCCTCGTGCTACTGGTTCGGATGGGCAACAGGACCGCCGAGTTGCTTTTCAACATACTTGGCCAGCACATCGGTCTCGACATTAACCGTCTCCCCCGGTTGCCGGTTGCCGAGCGTGGTGACCTCCAGCGTGTGGGGGATCAGGGCGACGCTGAAAGTCTCCTCGGACACCTCGACCAGGGTCAGGCTGATCCCGTCCACTGCCACCGACCCCTTGCTTGCCATCTGCCGAAGAGAGTGGCCGGGGACGGAGAACCAGAGAGTCGACCAGTCGCCTTCATCCTCGCGGCGCTCCAGAACGCCAGTCGTGTCGATATGCCCGGTAACGAAATGGCCTCCCAGCGAATCCCCGATCTTCAAGGAGCGTTCCAGGTTGACCCGGTCGGAGGGCTGTAACTGCCCCAGGTTCGTGCACTCGAGCGTCTCCGCGCCCGCGTCAAAGGAGAGTTCCCCCTGTTCGTTCCCTACCACTGTCAGGCAGCAGCCGTTGACCGAGACACTTGCCCCCAGCACCATGCCCTCGCTGAGCGGGCCGGCCTCGACGACCAGCCGCACGCCAGGTGGCTCTGGATCGAGGCGGATGACCATCCCCAGGCTTTCAATAATCCCGCTAAACATGGCATTCTCTTTTGCCGGGCATCCGGACATGGGGGCATCATCAAAACTCGTTCATTGCCTGGGCCACCGGCGAACCGCTATGGCATTGGGCCGGATCTCAATCCGGGCAGCTTTCACGCCATTGTACAGTACACACCTTTTCCCACGTAGCGAGGCCCCACGATTCCGCTCCCCCCCTCCGCTGGTCAATCCTCGCCCCGCGCGGCACAATGATCAGGTTCAATTGTCGGCCGGTGCTTGGAAAGAGCCCGGTCAGGCCCCAGGCGGCAGCCACTTTTATCGAGGGAACGGGATGAGTACGATTTCGCGAATTCATGGGCGACAGATTCTCGACAGCCGTGGAAATCCCACGGTTGAAGTGGAAGTCGAGCTCGCCGACGGCAGCTGGGGACAGGCCGCCGTGCCAAGTGGAGCCAGCACGGGCGCCCACGAGGCCTGGGAAGCTCGCGATGGCGACCCCTCCCTGTACCTGGGCAAGGGCGTACTGGGAGCGATCAACAACATCAACACCACGCTTGCCGCGGCACTTGCCGGAATGGATGCCCTGGACCAGGCAGCCCTTGATGCCCGCATGATCGAGCTGGACGGGACGGCGAACAAGAGCAACCTGGGGGCCAATGCCATCCTGGGAATTTCCCTGGCCAACGCCAAGGCCGCTGCCTCTCACAGTGGAAAGCCACTTTACCGCTACCTTGGCGGTGAGAAAGCATCGCTCCTGCCCGCCCCGATGATGAATATCATCAACGGTGGTGAGCACGCGGATAACTCGGTCGACGTGCAGGAATTCATGGTCATGCCACTCGGTTTTGAACGCTTCAGCGACTCGCTGCGCTGCGGGGTGGAGATTTTCCATCACCTCAAGTCCGTTCTCAAGGGCCGCGGGCTTAACACGGCAGTCGGGGACGAGGGGGGATTCGCCCCGGATCTGGCAAGCAACGCCGATGCGCTTGCGCTGATCACCGAAGCAATCGAGAAGGCCGGTTACCAGGCAGGAGAGCAGGTACGGATTGCACTGGACGTGGCGGCGACCGAGTTTTTCGACACCGAGCAGGGGACCTACAAGATTGATGGAGAGCAGATCGACTCGGCCGGCATGGTCCAGCTGCTTGAGAGCTGGTCTCAGCAGTACCCGATCTGCTCGATCGAGGACGGCTGCAGCGAGGATGACTGGGATGGCTGGAAACAGCTCACCGTGAAACTCGGTGAGAATTGCCAGCTGGTGGGTGACGACCTTTTCGTCACCAACACGGAACGACTGCAGCGGGGTATCGACGAGGGAATTGCCAACAGCATCCTCATCAAGGTCAACCAGATTGGCACCTTGACCGAGACCATCGCAGCCATCGACCTGGCTTCCCAGGCCGGCTACAGCAGCATCACCAGCCATCGCAGTGGCGAGACCGAGGATGCCACGATTGCCGACCTCGCGGTGGCCCTGGAGACAGGGCAGATCAAGACCGGTTCTGCATCGCGAAGTGACCGGATCGCCAAGTACAACCAGCTTCTGCGCATCGAGGAGCAACTTGGCGAAGCGGCTCGTTTTGGGGGTTCCCATTTCCCCAAGGGATAATCGAAGTCTTTGTGCGGAGCGGGATCCGTCCCTCAGGTAAATTGACGACACGCACTCGCCCGTCGATCCTGGAGTCTCCCTGGTACTGGGCCTATGCCTTCGCCGCCGTGGGACTGGCACTGCTGCTGTTGATCGGGCCCAAGTTTGCCGAGCGGCAGGCCAACCAGGAAAAACAGTACCAGGCACGTCAGCGAGCGATACAGATCAAGCAGGGAAAAGCTCCCACGGTTGAACCCTCCACGGTGGACAACCGTATCGTTGAATTGAAGCCCTTGTTTTTCTTTCTTTTCGTCGTCACGCTCGCGGCCTGGATCGTCACCTGGTACACCCATTTCTACCGGCGATCTCCTGGAGACTCCTCGAGTGATGAGGGCGACCACGAGAAGGAGATACCATGAGCATGCTTTTGGAATCCCCGGTTCCTGCCCTCCTGGGAGGCGGCCTGCTGACCGCCATGCTGATTGGCGGCTGGATTCAAACTGCCAGGCTCTGGCCGTTACTGGCTGCCCTGGGAGTCCTCGCTGTCACCGTCGCACTGGTCGTGCTGGAACACCAGGTCGAGACCCAACGGGAGAAAGTCACCACCACGCTCAGAGAAATTGTCCAGGTGGTGGAACAGAATGACCTGGAGGGATTGCTCCAGAGAATTCACCCCGAGGCGGAGCAGATACGCCAGAAAGCCAGGAGGGAATTTCCCAACTACCATTTTGGAGCGATCTCGATTCGCCCGAACCTGGAAGTCACCGTCACCGATGGCTCACCGGCAACAGCCCGGGCGAGCTTTAACGTGATCGCCGACGGTTCCCTTGCCTCCCTCGGGCTGGAGGAATCCTCGGTCCGCCGTTACGTGGAGGTCGAATTCAAGCAAGACGGCATCGACTGGAAGATCATCGGTTACGACCACTTCGAGCCGTTTCGAGGCATGCGGGACCAGTACAGTAACAGGTACTAGGGCCCGGGCAGTACTCGCTGCCAGACCTCCTATTCCCACTCCCACTGCTGCATCTGCTCAAGCAGGCGATGGTCGGTGGTATCAAAGAGCAGGGGGGTGAGCGTGACGAAACCCTCGTCGAGCAGATCGACGTCGGTGGGAGGATCTGAACGGGCGGGCTTGGGATTATCGGTAGACCAGTAATAGGGTCGCTGCTTGGGATCCTGCCGCTGGATGTAGCTATCCCCGTAACGGGCAAGGCTGACCGGGAGAACTCGCAGCCCCGGGTTTCCCTGGAGTGCCCGGGTGGGGATATTGATATTGTAGAAACCTGCCCCCTGCTGCTGCGTGAGGATGCTTCGAATGATTGGCAGGGCAACTCCTGCCGCCGCCTCGTAATCCATCTGCGCGTCTGCCTCGAGCGACACGGCGACACTGCTGATGCCATAAAAGAACGCCTCGCGGGCCGCCGCCACGGTGCCCGAGTAGATCACGTTAATGCCCGCATTGAGACCGGCATTGATTCCACTCACCACCAGATCCGGGGGCTGCTCGCAGAGCTGGTCGATACCCAGCTTGACACAGTCCGCTGGCATTCCGTCCACCGCCCATCCCTCTCCCGTGGGTCGCGTGCGTCGTTCACAGGTCAGCGGCCGCAGGTAGGTAACCGAGTGGCTCACGCCGCTACACTGCTTTTCCGGGGCGATCACCGAGAGATTCCCCAGCGCGTGTAATTGTCCTTCCATGGCCAGCAGGCCAGGAGCATCGATTCCGTCGTCATTGGTAAGCAGGATCTGCACCAGGCGGTACCAGGGGCGGGAAATGGGACAGGCATCCTGTCCACCGGGAACAGGGAGGAGTCATCATAAACCTCAACCGCGGGGGGAACAACGCACCCGGGCAGGTGCTGGTGAAACACTATTCTTGCCCGTATAATCTGCTTGTCGATCTCAGTCCCGCTCCAGAAGCATGTTGTTTCACAGCGGGGCTGTCGTTGTTTCCGGGCGTAGTGATCCGGACAAACCCGCCGTCAAAGGAATGAGCGGATGAGCAGCCTGGCAAATGAACCGGAGTCGATTGTTTCGGGCATTGCACGCGAACGTGTGCTGGTGCTGGATTTTGGATCCCAGTACGCCCAGCTGATTGCCCGCCGTGTCCGCGAGCAGAATGTCTTCTGTGAAATTGTCCGCCATGACATTTCCGTCGAGCGGATCCAGCAACACGAGCCCCACGGCCTGATTCTCTCGGGGGGCCCCTCGAGTGTCTACGACCAGAATTCTCCCCAGTGTGACCCGGGCCTCTTCCAGATGGGGATCCCGGTACTGGGAATCTGTTATGGCATGCAACTGGCCTGTGATGCCCTCGGGGGCGAGGTCCAGAGTACCGAGTCCCGGGAATATGGACGGGCACGATTGAGTGTCGCCAGCGAGGACCAGCTTTTCACGGGCGTGCCTGGAGAGATGGACGTCTGGATGAGCCATGGAGACCAGGTCTCGGAGGTCTCGGAGGAGTTCATTGCACTGGCTCGCACGGAGAGCTGCCCGTTTGCTGCCGTTCGCCACCGCGAGCTTCCGGTCTTTGGCCTGCAGTTTCACCCGGAAGTCACCCACACCCCGCAGGGCGGCAAGCTGCTGGAGAACTTCCTGCTGTCGGTCTGTAATTGTGCAGGCACCTGGCGTCTGGAAGATTTTGCTGAGCAAACGGTCGGGGAGATTCGCACGCAGGTGGGTGACGATCATGTGATCTGTGGCCTCTCCGGAGGTGTTGACTCGGCGGTCACCGCGGCACTTCTTTCACGTGCCATCGGTGACCAGTTGATCTGTATCCTGGTCGACAATGGCCTGCTGCGAAAAGACGAGCAGGCAGCGGTGATCGATGCCTTCGAGGATCATTTCAAGTCCCAGCTGCGCGTGGTCGACGCCGAGGACCGTTTCCTGGCTGCCCTGGAGGACGTTACCGACCCCCAGGAAAAACGAAAGATCATCGGCCGCGAGTTCATCGATTGTTTCAGCGATGAAGCCGAGCAGTTCCAGGGCGTGAATTTCCTGGCCCAGGGGACGCTTTACCCGGACGTGATTGAAAGCGGGGCAGCAAAGGATGGTCCGGCTGCCACGATCAAGCTACATCACAACGTGGGCGGGCTCCCCGAGAAACTCGGATTTCAACTGGTGGAACCCCTGCGAGACCTGTTCAAGGACGAGGTTCGCCGCCTGGGCCTGGAACTGGGGCTCCCGGAGGAACTTATCTGGCGGCATCCCTTCCCCGGCCCGGGCCTGGCAGTCCGTTGCCTGGGACCGATCAGTCGCCCTCGACTCGAAATCCTCCGCGAGGCCGACCAGATCGTGGTTGAGGAGATCATGGACGCCGGACTCTACAAGGAAACCGCCCAGGCTTTTGCTGTCCTGTTGCCGGTCCAGAGCGTGGGAGTCATGGGGGATAGCAGGACTTACGAGGATGCGATTGCCATTCGCTGTGTCGACAGTGACGATTTCATGACTGCCGACTGGACACACCTTCCCTACGAACTGCTGGCACGGATGTCGACTCGTATTATCAACGAGGTGAAGGGCGTCAACCGGGTCTGTTACGACATCAGCAGTAAGCCACCGGCAACGATTGAATGGGAATAGCAGGTCGCAACTAAGATCACCTGCCGCTGGAAAGCTCTCCTTCCTGCCGGCGAATGTCCCAACAGATGAGCCAGAGAAAGCTGCCCGATGGGAAAACAGTACATCTACACGATTGCCAACCTGACCCGCAAGCATGGTCCGCGGACGGTGCTGGAGAATATCTGGCTGGCCTTTTATCCCGGTGCCAAGATCGGGGTGCTGGGACGAAACGGGTCTGGCAAGAGCACGCTGCTGCGGATCATGGCCGGGCTCGACAGCGAATTCGAGGGAGAGGCGACACTCAGTGCTGGTTACAGTTGCGGCTACCTGCCCCAGGAACCCGAGCTGGACAGGGAGAAAGATGTCTGGGGAAATGTCGAGCAGGCCGTTGCCGGGCGACGAGCCATGCTCGATCGCTTTAACGAGATCAGTAGCCAGTTGGCCGAGCCGATGGACGACGACCAGATGCAGAAGCTCTGTGACGAGATGGCCCGCCTACAGGACCAGATCGATGTGAGCGGCACCTGGGAACTGGACCGGGAAATCGAGATCGCTTTTGACGTCATGAACCTGCCGCCGCGGGATGCGGAGGTCAGTACGCTCTCGGGTGGAGAAGCCCGCCGCGTGGCACTCTGCAAGCTCCTGCTGGAATGTCCCGACCTGTTGCTGCTGGACGAGCCAACCAACCACCTTGATGCGGACGCCGTCTCCTGGCTGGAACGGCACCTCGCCCAGTATCACGGGACGATCGTGGCAGTCACGCACGATCGCTATTTCCTGGACAACGTCGCCGGCTGGATCCTGGAATTGGATCGTGGCCAGGGACACCCCTTCGAGGGCAATTACTCTTCCTGGCTGGAACAGAAACATGCCAGGCTGGAGCAGGAGGAGAAGTCGAACCTGGCCCGCCAGCGGACGATCGAGAGGGAACTGGAATGGGTGCGAATGGCTCCCCAGGCTCGCCAGTCAAAGAACAAGGCCCGCTTGAAGGCTTACGACCGGATGGTGGCCGAGGGCTACCAGGAACAGCTGGATGACTTCGAAATCCAGATTCCCCCGGGTGCGCATCTCGGAGACCTGGTGGTCCAGGCCGATGGTATCCGGAAAGCATTTGACGACAATGTCCTGATCGAGGACCTCTCCTTCCGGCTCCCTCCCGGGGGAATCGTTGGCGTGATCGGGCCCAACGGGGCGGGCAAGACGACGCTCTTTGATATGATGACCGGCCAGCAGGAACCCGATGCCGGGGAGCTAAAGGTGGGCCCGACCGTGGAGTTTGCTTACATCGACCAGTCACGCGATGCGTTGGTCGCGGAAAAGACCGTTTACGAGGAGATTTCTGCGGGCCACGAGACGCTCCCGATGGGAGGCCGAACCATCAATGCCCGGGCATACGTCTCCCGTTTCAACTTCCGTGGCCCCGACCAGGAAAAGAAAGTCGGGGATCTTTCCGGGGGAGAACGAAACCGTGTGCACCTGGCCAAGTTACTGAGGCGAGGTTCCAACGTGCTGCTGCTGGATGAGCCGACCAATGACCTGGATGTCGATACCCTGCGGGCACTGGAAGAAGCGATTGTCAATTATGCTGGCTGCGTTGTGGTGACCAGCCATGACCGCTGGTTCCTGGACCGGATTGCCACCCACGTGATGGCCTTTGAAGGGAATGGCTATGTTCACTGGTGCGAGGGGAATTACGCGACCTATCAACAGCAGCGCCGGGAACGACTCGGCATCGATGAAGACCAGCCCATGCGATTCCGCTACAAGAAGTTGAAATAAACAAACCTCACTGGCCGCGCGGCTTGACCATCCGGCGGGGATGGGTTAACAAAAACACTGTTCTGAACGATTTTGCCAAGGCAAGAGGAGACATGACGTGACGATCCTGCGTGTCGGTGCAACCCCCAAGTACGCCTCGAACTGGAACCAGGCATTTGGGAGTGGAAAGAAGAAAAAAAGTTCTTCCACGACTAAGGCGAGCACCAAGAAAAAGAAAAAGAGTCAAAAGTCCAAAAAGTGATCAGGCAGGCGCATCCCGCTTGAGTTCACAGGGAGGGAAATCATGAAAGTGCATCTCCGCTACTGCTCCGCTTGAAACTACGAGCCTCGGGCGGTCAGTCTGACCGCCAGGATCCTCGGTGAATACAAGCAACAGATTTCCAGCATGGAACTGGAACCGGCATCGGGTGGCTGCTATGAAGTCACCGTCGATGGTGAACTGATCTATTCCAAGCTCGATACGGGTGAGTTCCCCGAGGACGATGCCATCGTGGCAGAAGTTGGAAGCCGGTTGGGCTAGCTTCCCTGGCTGGCGCGGGAGAGGAATTCCCCCGTGCGAGTGTCGACCTTGATTCGCTCGCCAAGTCGCAGGTACTCCGGAACCTGGACGATCAATCCCGTTTCCAGCGTGGCAGGCTTGGTCCGCCCGGTCGCCGAGTTCCCCTTGACCCCGGGATCGCACTCGCTGATTGTCAATTCCACGGTCGACGGAACCTGGACGCCGACACACTCCTCGTTGTAGATCAACCCGAGGATCCCCTCGAGTGACTCGGTCACGTATTGCATCTGCTCGACAACGAGTTCACGTTCCAGGGAGTACTGGCTGTAGTCCTGCTGGTCCATCAGGTGGAGATGGGTGGCATCGGAATACATGATCGAGACACCCCGCCGCTGAAAATCTGCTTCTTCGAGCGACTCGGTTCCCTTCAGCATGATATCGGTCTTCTGGCTGGTGAGCAGATTCCGGCCACGGAACTTGTAGAGCGTGGCTGCCCCGCGAGCCGAGGGAGACTGGACCGACATCGACTCAATAATCACTGGGGAACCTTCAAAGTTCACCACCGCCCCGTTCTTGATATCCTTGGCAAGCATTTCTTTTCCCTTCATCCAACAGCCAGTCACTGGCTACACCGGTGCTAGACAAACGTGCCAGACTGGGGATCCACCGCGACCCCCTGGCAAAGCCCACAGATCACTTCCGCGACGATCAATAATCCGCCTGGATCCATGAATTCATCATCCTCCTCGGCGAGGAAATCCTGAACGTGCTCAAAATGCAGGATATCGTAACGTGCATTACAGTGAGCCAGCCGGGCGAGTTTTTCGTCCTCCCCTGGCAACAGGTCCTCCTCGCTGATCTGCTCTCGCATTTGCTCGAGTTGCTCGGCAACTTCCTCTCCCTCGATAAAGGAAATATCCATCGCCGCGTTATCCAGCGGGGCAAGCAGGGTAAGTGACTCCAGTTGTAACTGGTCATTCTCGACCAGCGAATCCACGCTATAGCGATCTCCAAGCGCTGAGATCGCCTTCTTAAAGTCCTTCGTACTGGGGCGGTCTTCACTGGCAAACAGTACCAGGAAAGTCTCTCGCCAGCGGTACTCCGCATTTTCAAATAGGGACATGGATTTTCTTCTTCCAACCGGTTTCCCCGGTCAATTCCAGGATTCGTCGGATCCCTCTCGTCCTACCCAGTTCTCTAGTTCCTTGCAGACGTTATCTCGCTGTTCACGGTTCGCCCAGACCGATTCCCCTTGTTCCAGCCGCACCTCGTAACGCCCCTCGCAGTCACATTCCGGATCCCCACAAAAATGGGGAACCTCGGAGACCCAGATGACGCGAAACAATGGCACTCGCTTGTCGTCAATGTTACAGAAAATAGACATGCTCGTCGTTCGCATCCGTTGAAAGGGTGACCGTATTGTACCACCCAGCACTGGATTACTGGCCGAGTTCCCTGGATCGCCTGGTTGCTGATTGAACCGCTGCCATCAGGGCTGCTTGCAGACCATGGTCGGCAAGTGATTGCAGGCCGGCAATTGTCGTCCCGCCGGGACTGGTCACCTGGTCCTTGAGCACCCCGGGATGTTCCCCGGTCTGCTGGACCATGACAGCAGCGCCCAGGGTGGTCTGGACGGCCAGCTGGCTGGCGACATCACGAGGCAGGCCCTGGGCCACGCCGGCATCACTGAGCGCCTCGATGGCTGTATAGATGTAAGCGGGTCCTGAGCCGGAGAGACCGGTCACCGCATCCATCTGGTTTTCCTGGACCTGGATAGCAATTCCGACCGATTCCAGCAGGTCCTGAACCCGCTGGCAATCCTCGCTGCCAACCGCGTCGGTGCAGCTGAATGCGGATGCTCCCTGGCCAACAAGACAGGGGGTATTGGGCATCACCCGTATGACCCGATCACTCCCCAACGCCTCGACAAGGCTGGCAAGCTGAATACCGGCGGCGATGGAAACCACCAGTGTCCCCGGGTTGATTTGACCAGCAAGTCTCTCCAGAACCACTGGCATGACCTGGGGTTTAACGGCCAGTAACAACAGCCCCGCCTCGGTCGCCACCGACCGCTCATCATCCAGTCCGCGGCTGCCAGGAACTGCTGCCTGAAAAGCAGTCGCCGCCTCGACAGAGGGATCAAAGAAAACGACATTCTCTCCCTCGACCAGCCCTGCCTGCAGAAATCCCCCGGCCAGGGCACGGGCCATCTGGCCAGCTCCCACGATTCCAATTACTTGTGACATTGTTCATTCTCCATTCCCCCACCCGGGGGGATTCTCCTTTCTATGCTAGGCCAAACCGCCGTGGGGAGGAAGAAGGGAATATCCATCTGGACGCTCCCGGTACAATCTGGGAGACTCCCGCACTCTCAGGAATCAGCGGTCATGCACGAAGGAAAAAGGAAGAGGAAAAAAAGATGCGTATTCGTCTCCTGCTCGTAATCTCCGTGGCAAGCTGTGGACTCTTACTTGGACCGACCGCCGAGGCCGGAGATAGCTGGCTTCCCCGCGTTTCCCTTGTTCCCAGCTGGGCGAAATTGCCCCCACCGCCGACACCGGAACAATGCTGGAATGGCTTCAGGCGCAGCAGTGAGGAACTGGTCAGTTCCACCATCGCTTTCCCCGGGAAAGTGCTGACCGGTACCCGCGACCTCCTGGTTCCCTGGGCTCGTCCCAAGCCAAAACCGGCTGTCCGGCCACAGGTGACCGGTTCACGTGGATTCACGACGCGTGGTGAGACGACGACCCGTTCCTCATCATGGTCGATTTTCTCCATCCCCTCCTGGATGCAGAAACCCGAGCCCTCGCGGCCCAGTTCCACGATCCAGGGATTCCTTGGGCAGCCGCGGGTGGACTAGTCACCGGGCGACAATCTCTCCACCGCTGTCAATGGCAGCTGAACCAGATCATGTTATACATGAGCATGCTGGAGCGAGGGACACGTGGTTCCCGTCCACCGATTGCTGGTTCGTTGATACTCGGTCATGATCACCGACCTTATCCTGGGTACTGCCGGTCATATTGATCATGGCAAGACCGCGCTGATACGCCGACTCACCGGTGTCGATACCGATCGACTGCCCGAAGAAAAGAAACGGGGCATCACGATCGAGCTGGGTTACGCCCATCTTGAGCTCCCTCCGTTCAAGCTTGGCATCGTGGACGTTCCAGGTCATGAACGATTCGTCCGCAACATGCTCTCGGGGGCAACCGGCATGGACCTGGCGATGCTGGTCATCGCCGCCGACGACTCGATCAACCAGCAGACCCGTGAACACCTGGACATTCTCCGCCTCTTGAGACTTCCAGCCGGGGTCATCGTGATCACCAAGTGCGACCTGGTGGAAGAAGACTGGCTGGAACTTGTCAGCGACGAGGCCCGGCAACTCTGCCAGGGAACATTCCTGGAAGATGCTCCGCTGGTCCAGACCAGTGCCGAGACCGGCCAGGGATTTGACCAGTTGCGTGCCCGGTTGCTGGAAGCCTGCGAACAGGTGGCCAGCCGGTACGACGAGGAGGCACTGGCTGGCCCTTTCCGGATGGCGATTGACCGGGTCTTCACGATGGCAGGGCACGGGACGGTTGTCACTGGCAGCGTGACCTCCGGAACCGCCAAGCTGGGGGATTCCCTGGTAATTGAGCCGGGTCATCTCGAGGTCCGGGTGCGTGGCCTGCAAAACCACGACGACTCGGTGGAGAGCATCCAGCGAGGTCAGCGGGCAGCGATCAACCTGGCAGGCATTCACCATGATGAATTAGGCCGGGGGCAGGAACTTGCTTCCCCCTCTCACCTCGAGGCCGACACCCTGGTGACCGCCCGGCTGGAAATGCTCCCCCGGCTCGCCCGCCCACTGAAAGACCGGGCCACTGTCCGCCTGCACCTGGGAACGGCCGAGATCAACAGCACGGTAAAACTGCTGAACAAGGAGAGGCTGGAAACAGGAGAGGAAGGACTTGTCCAGTTTTACCTGCGTGAGCCGGCAGTCAGCGTCTGGGGGCAGCCCTTCGTGCTCCGCACGGAGTCCCCGATGGTGACAATCGGTGGCGGCACGATCCTGGATCCGGCAGCGAGCAAGCTGCGGAATGTCGACGCCGAGGTGCTCGAACAAGTACAGCTCCTCGATTCATCGGAGCCACTGGAGCGAGCGGCCGCAGCCTGCTTTGTGACCGGCCTGAAAGAGCTTACCGTAGAACAACTTCCCTGGCGTACCGGCCTGCATGATATCACGTTACTCGACCGCCTCGTGGAAGCAGGGACTCTCTGGGAGATCCCGGTTTCTCCTACCCGCACCGAGCGGATCCATGTCAGGGCACTCGACAGGTTCTGGGACCGGATGGAATCGACGCTCCAGAAGATGCACGAGGCGGAACCACTTCGCACCCGTTTTGAAAGAGACCGGTTCCTCAGCCGCTTCGAATACGTCGGCAACGAGATCCTGCTGCGTGCCATGCTTGAGCGGTTTTCCAAGCAGGATCGCATCGTGCTGGAGGAGCGAACGATCGGGCTCAAGGGGAGGGGACCGAAGCTCTCTCGCAACGAACAGCTGCTGCTACGGGACCTGGTAAGCCAGTACCAGCAGGCCGGGATTGAAACCCCATCGGTCAAGCAGCTCACTGCATCCGCTGCCCGGCTGCAATCCTCCGTGCCCGAGCTGATTGCCCTGGCCGCTGCCAACGGCGAGCTGGTCCAGGTCACAGAGGAGTACTATCTGCATGTCGATACCGAGCAGGCATTACGCGATCAACTGGCAACAGCGATGGTGGGCGGGGAGGGGCAGGCGATGAGTGACATACGTGACATCCTGCAAACAACCCGCAAATTCGCCGTTCCCTTGTGTGAATATCTGGATCGTGTCGATTTTACGCGTCGCCAGGGAGATCTCAGGTACCTCAAGCAGGCCAGTGACACTTGATCCATTGCCTGCTGGGGTCGAAGATGGAAGAAGTCGAAACGCGGTCGATTTTCTCCCCCCCCCTCTCTCCCTCCATGCCGATGTCGTCCGAGCTGAGAAATATCCCTGCTGTGAACGAGCTGCTGCAGCACCCGCTGCTGGTGGAACTGATCCAGCTGCATGGTCCGCAGGTCGTCACGCGACATCTCCGGCAACACCTTGACCTGCTCCGCAACCAGCTTCTTGCCGATTCTGGACAACCAGCAACGACAAGCGATGCGATTGTCATCGAGGTCATTGAGCGAGTTGGAAAGGGGGAGCTTCCCTCACTGCGACCTGTCATCAATGCCACCGGTATCCTGCTCCATACCGGCCTGGGCCGGGCACCGCTGGCGACAGAAGCGTGCGAGGCAATTCAACAGATTGCGCGCGGCTATGCCAGCGTGGAAGTCGACCTGGAAAGCGGAAAGCGTTCACAACGAGTGACAGCGGTCGAGTCCCTGATCCTGCGACTGGTCGGCGGGGAGGCTGCTGCCGTCGTGAACAATAACGCCGGTGCCACGGTACTGGCACTTGCCGCCCTGGCTGCCAACCGGGAAGTGATCGTGTCCCGTGGCCAGCTGGTTGAAATTGGCGGAAGTTTTCGCATGCCGGACGTGATGGCAGCCAGCGGGGCAATCATGCGGGAAGTCGGCACTACCAACAAGACACACCTGGAGGACTATCGCCGCGCGATCAATGATCAGACGGGCGCCCTGGTGCGGGTGCACACCAGCAATTACCGGATCGAGGGATTCAGCCAGTCGGTCTCGCTCGAACAGCTCGTCTCACTTGCCGGCGAGCATGGTTTGCCGGTAATTGACGATATTGGATCTGGTGCACTTTATGATTACGCGGAATTCGGTATCGGCGATGAACCCCTTGCTGCCCGCAGCCTGGAGGCCGGAGCCGACATCGTGCTGTTCAGCGGCGACAAGCTGCTGGGAGGGCCGCAATGCGGCATCCTGGTCGGCCGTGCTGACTTGATCAAGACCATCAGCAGCCATCCCCTGATGCGAGCACTCCGTGTCGACAAGATCACGCTGGCTGCACTGGCCGCCACGCTGCGAATCTACCAGGATCCCGCTGCTGCTGCCGAACGGATTCCACTGCTTCGGTTGCTCTCCACTCCACTTGCCGTGCTCCAGGAACGCGCCGAGACGCTGGCTGGCCAGCTGGAAGGACTCGATGGTCTGGAAGCCGCCGAGCCCCAGCTGGACTCGACCTTCCTGGGAGGTGGCTCGGTTCCCACCCAGAAAATTGAGACCTGGTCGGTTGCGATTTCCCCTGCAGGGTGCTCGGTAGACGAGCTCGCCAGCCTGCTCCGCAAGGGAAACCCGGCAATCATGGGCCGGGTGCACCAGGATCGCCTGGTGCTTGACATGCGATCCGTCTTCCCAGAACAGGATGAACTGCTTGCCGGAATACTTCGGCAGATCCTCTCCACAGCAGGTTAGTTTCCCCCAATGGCTTCCCCTCCGGCGGACGCCTGCCATAGAATGAAGTCATCTATTTGAGGTTCCCAGCACTCCCTTTCCTCCTGCCCAACAGGCAGGATGCATTGCCCCCCAAATGAACGGCTAAACATGGCTGGATATCCAACTCGACCTGTCAACCCGACAGGAAAGAGCAGTAATGTCCGAGCTGCCTGGCACTCGTCATGGTTGCTGGGCCTGTTGCTGCTTTCATTGAGCTCTTCAGGCGTTGTCGCCCAGGAGTGGATCCCGTCGCCGGACCAGCATGGCTGGGGACGCTTCAAACCAGGCAGCTGGAAAACCGTTCGCGTGATCAGCGACATGCTCGATGCCGAGGGAAACGTTACCAGCACGACCAAGACCGAAACCACCACGACACTGCTGGAAAAAAAAGGAAACAGTTACACGCTGGAAGTCGAGGTGACCGTGGAAATTGGGGATCGCCGTATCACCTCGGAACCAAAACAGATCAAGAGAAACTTCAGCGTCAACGGCGACAGCAAGATCAACATCAAACGCCAGGGGAAGGTGGACGACCTGGACTTTAACGGTACGGCGATCCCGGTGGACAAGCTGGAGGTCACCCTGTGTGGCGATATTGGTCGACGTCACAGCGTGGTTCTTGCCAGCAAGGACGTGGCTCCTTTTATCTTCCGCCGTGATACCGTGCTCTACGACACGGAGAACAAGCAACAGTACCGCACACAGGTCTCGGTCGACGAACATGGGCTGGCACACAAGGTCCTGGGGGAAACCAAGACCGTCTGTCATCTCAAGACAGTCCACACACAGAACAAGAAAGTGACGACCAGCGATGAGACATACTGTGCCGATGTCCCAGGCGGCATCATTGCTCATCGTTCCACCGAAACCAATGAAAATGGCAAGGTTACCCGACGCAGCACCCTCGAGCTGATTGACTACGGAACGAAAGACAATACAGGTCGACGCAAGGGAAATCGCACTGACAAGGATAATCCAGACAAACCGACCGGCAATTCTCCGTCGACCGAGAGCCCCTCTCCACGCTAGGGGGTGGATTGCCAAACTTTCTGTGCAAGGGCATAATGCGTAATTCCCATGGCAGCCAGGTGGTGTTGCTATCGCCAGGTGGCCAAAAGCTGACCCCTCTTTCTGGCGAGCCCCACGGACATGGACGAGAAGATCAAGTACACCGGCATCACCTTCGATGATGTCCTTCTGGAACCCGCTTACAGCGAGGTGGTACCGGCGGATGTTGCCACGTCCACCCAGCTGACGCGTCGTATCAAGCTGAATATTCCCCTCATCAGTGCCCCCATGGACACCGTCACCGGGTGCGCCATGGCGATTGCCCTGGCGGAGGTCGGTGGCCTCGGCGTGATTCACAAGAACATGTCGATCGAGGACCAGACAGACGAGGTGCACAAGGTGAAACGGAGTGCCAACGGGATCATTCCGGACCCCGTGACGCTGCCTCCAGACTCCTCGGTGGCCGTTGCCCAGGAGCTGATGGACCAGCACAACGTCTCGGGCGTACCGATTGTCGATGGCTCCAAGAAGCTCGTAGGGATCCTGACAAGACGCGATCTTCGCTTCCTGGAAGACGACAAGCTAGCAGTTTCGGAAGTGATGACCCGTGAAAATCTTGTCACGGCGACGGGAACGGTAACGCTTGAGCAAGCTGAGCAGATTTTGACGGCCAAAAAGGTAGAGAAGCTATTACTTGTTGACGATGAATACAAACTAACGGGCCTGATTACGATCAAAGACATCGACATGATGAATCAGTATCCGGATGCGTGTAAAGACACGTCCGGACGCCTGCGTGTTGGAGCTGCGATCGGCGTATTTGACCTGGAAAGGGCTGAAAGCCTGATCGGCAAGGGCGTGGACGTGCTGGTAGTTGATTCGGCCCACGGCCATTCCAAGAACGTCATTGAAACAGTCAAGGAAATTAAGAAAAGATGGGACATCGACGTCATCGCGGGAAACGTGGCAACCCGCGAAGGCTGCCGTGACCTGGCAAAGGCCGGGGCCGATGCAGTGAAAGTTGGCATCGGGCCAGGCTCGATCTGTACCACCCGCGTTATTTCCGGAGTCGGGGTGCCCCAGATCACCGCGGTCTACGAGGCGGCCAAGGCGGCAGCCGAAGCAGATATTCCAATCATTGCAGATGGAGGAATTCGATACTCGGGTGACATTACCAAGGCGATCGTGGCAGGTGCCAACTGTGTCATGATCGGCGGACTTTTCGCCGGCCTGGCAGAAAGTCCCGGCCAGTTGATCCTTTACCAGGGACGGACATTCAAGTCCTACCGGGGAATGGGGTCACTCGGAGCGATGGTCAAGGGCTCGAGTGAACGTTACAGGCAGGGAAACACCGGCAACGGAAAACTCGTGCCAGAAGGAGTGGAAGGGCGTGTGCCGTTCAAGGGTGCCTTGAGCGATTACGTGTACCAGCTTGTTGGCGGCCTGCGGGCCGGAATGGGGTATTGCGGCACTTCCACGATTGACGAACTAAGGACCAAGGCAAGTTTCATACGAGTCACCGCAGCAAGTACTCGGGAGAGCCATCCACATGACATTGCGATCACACAGGAATCCCCTAATTACAGCCCGGAGTACCCCACGGGCAACGAGTAAACCTGGCTCCCCGCCTGCCATTCTCCTTCGATTCCTGGTCGCCCCCTCGCTTCTGCTGCTACTGGCACTGCTACTCTACCCACTACAGGCCGCCGATCCACTCTTTGATTCGAGCAGCAATCCCAGGCTTCAGGTCGAGAGGGATTCAGCATTCAAGGTCAAATTCAAGCCTTCCTCGTCCTCCGCCACGCCAGCAGTCTCCGACGCGCGGAATGAGACACTCCGAATCCAGCTCCAGGGTGCCAGCGTCCCCCGGACGAATAGCCTCCCTGCCGAGCAGTCACCTTCCGGGGTCCTGGAGATTCCCGACACGGCAACGGCCACCACGCCAGCCCCGGAGGCACCGTCATCCGGCACGGCCCAGGAGCTGCTCGGAATTACCCTCCTGCCTCCTGAAGGCCCGCTTCCACCGCTTCCAGTCAGGCCGCCCACGACATTCCAGCCTCCCACGACTACCACGGCGCCGCTCCCGCCCGAGCTCGTGATCGAGGCAGACGAGGAGCCTGGCACGGAGATTTTCCCCACGACTCTCAGCACGCTGCTGCAGGACGCTGCCGGGGAGGGCGTCGACAACCCGATCCTCGAATGCCGGAGCGTGAGTTGCGAGGAGACGATTCGACAGTTACGTCCCACGGCGATCTCTTCTATCTCGCTGGACATTACCCCCTCGTTCAATCCCAATCTCAGTGCCCCTCCTCCCCGGCTGCAGGAGGATGTTCGCAACTGGACCGACCGGCAGGGAATGGCGATTGCCACTGGCCAGTTGGCGGACTTGAAGTTTGGCCGGGTGGTGATCCAGCTGGAAGACGGCAGCCAGCAGGTCTTTCCTATTGATCAACTGAGCGACAACGACCGCTGCTACGTGTCGGACACCTGGGGCTTCCCGCTCGATTGCCAGCTTGCACACGATCATTCAGGTGGTCGAGATTTCATCCCGATCACGCTCAGCTGGACCGCATCCGCACTCTGCAAGCAACCTGGTTTTTTTGAGGACGAGCTGCTTGAACGATATGGCTTCACCGCCGGCCCCTGGATACAGCCTTTTCGTAGCGGCGCACACTTCCTGGTCGACATGGCAATCATCCCCTACCGGGCAGGTATCCATCCCCACAATGAGTGCATTTACACGCTTGGCTTCTTCCGCCCTGGATCCCCGGCACCGACGATCCGGCCAGGCTTCCCGATCAGCGTCAAGGGAGGTCTCTGGCAAGCTGGTGTCCTGACCGGCGGCTTCTACATGCTTCCCTAACGCATCGCAGCGGGGGGATCTCCGGTCCTAGCCTCCCCGGCAGACCCCATCACCGCAGGCGGGACGTCCACAACCTGCCACAGGCATTGATCCTGTCGACTGGGCCGAATGAGCGGCCGGGACACTAAACTGCCGGGTCAAATGCGAACTGCCACAATCGGGGCACCCCTGGTCCTGGTCGCCTCGGACAAGGATCTCGAACTCCACTTCACAGTTGTCACAGCTGTACTCGTAAATTGGCATGATTCACCAGGCGAAGTTCAGTTTCCCTGTTCGCGGATATCGGCTCTCCAGGATGCCATTGTATAATTGATATCCGCGGGCCAGCAATGCCTGGAAATTGCCAAGTATGGACATCCTGACACGAAAACAATCTCGCCTGGTCGATCAACTCGCCATGCGTGACCACGGAATCCCCAGCCTGATCCTGATGGAACAGGCTGGCAGGGAATCTGCACGGCTACTGGATCAGCTCCATCGTGCCGACGACCCTCGCCATGTCGTGATTCTTTGTGGAAAGGGCAACAACGGTGGCGACGGCCTCGTCATGGCCCGCCACCTGGAGCAACTCCATTACCGCGTGGAAGTGATCCTTGGCCATCCTGATGCCCAGCTTTCCATCGACACCGCGGCCAACCTGCAGCGGCTGACCGAAAGCGATCAATCCGGGATCACGCTGCACCGGCTGGAAACCACCCGGGAGAACCTGGCCCGGCTGGACAAGCAACTCGACGCAGCCTGCTGGTATGTCGACGCGCTGCTTGGGACGGGCAGCCAGGGCAACCCCCGCCCACCAAGCGACGATGCCATTCGCTGGCTCAACCAGAAACCGGCCCGCCGCGTGGCACTCGACATCCCCAGTGGCCTGGACTGTGACAGTGGCGAGACTGGTACTCCCTGCCTCAAGGCAGAACAGACTTTCACTTTTGTCGCTGCCAAGCCTGGACTGCTCCTCCCGGCAAGCCAGCCACTGGTCGGCACCCTCCATGTGATCGATATTGGTATCCCTCAGGAGCTCCTCAATGCGATCCTGGCAGGGTCCACATCGTAAGGTCCGGCGGCACCTGTGTGCCATCCCGGAGTCGCTGATCAGGGAAGACGACTGACGCCCACCGGCCGGTCCAGTCCTGCTGCCGGCTGACCCGGGATCCCATCCATCGCTCGCTCCTGGTAGATCACCAGTGCATGCAGGGCGTGGCCCAGCGGC
>PANG01000058.1 GCA_002708345.1 Planctomycetaceae bacterium
CCGAAGATTCTCGACTGCAGCCACCCGTAGGTGTCTGGGCAGTGTTTCAGTCCCAGTGAGACGGGTCATGCTCTCACACCCGCTACCCATCATTGCCTTGGTAGGCCATTACCCCACCAACAAGCTAATAGGACGCGGAGCCCTCCCGGGGCGATAAATCTTTCATCCGGGGATAATATCCGGTATTACCGTCAGTTTCCCGACGCTATTCCGAACCCTGGGGTAGGTCTCCACGCGTTACTCTCCCATGCGCCGCTGTCCACTAATAAAATCAGCCGAAGCTTCAATTAATAGCTTCTCGCTCGACTTGCATGCCTAATCCACGCCGCCAACGTTCATTCTGAGCCAGGATCAAACCCTTCAATTGTTTAAGCTTGCTGTCCCGAAACCAAGTTGGCTTCGAGCCAGTTTGTTAGCCAAATTCAGGTTTACCTGAGAATCCAACTTGGACATATGTGACAATGACACGGGTCATTGCACGACCAAGCCAGAATCTTTTTTTGCACGATCTCAGCAAAAAAAGGATTGACGTTGTAAAGGTCACTATGAATTGTCAAAGATCAGTACTGCTCCACAAAGTGTGATGCAGATCCACCATCATAGCGAAAGTAGTTTGAGCGTCAACAGCCGGAAAACCTGTTTTCCCCACAAAAATAGATGCCCTCTTCAGGCCCCATTCACGATCCTGTTGGCATACCCTGAAGACCTTACCACCGGGAGTCCCTAGAACGCCTGCCGCCATATGCTAGGATGACGCGAGAGGCAGTTGCTGTAGGATTTGAAGTGTTTTCCAGCGTTTTCTATCCCCAAGGATCTGACCCATGCCGTGTCGAGGTGTTCGTGGTGCTACCACCGCCGATTCGAATTCGCGCGATGATATCCTCACCGCGACACGACAACTATTGGCCCTGATGATCCACATCAATGAGATTTCACCTGGCGATGTGGCCAGTGCAATTTTCAGTACGACCGAGGGCCTCGACGCTGAATTTCCGGCTCTGGCTGCCCGGCAGCTTGGTTGGCTCGATGTGCCGCTGATCTGTACGCACGAGATCAATGTCCCTGGAAGCCTGGTTCGCTGCGTGCGAATCCTGCTTCACTGGAACACCGACAAGCAACAGGATGAAATCACGCACGTCTATACTAAGGAAGCGAGCAGGCTGCGACCGGATCTCTCGGAACTGCCGCCGGTCGACCTGGAAGAACTAGATCGCTGGATTGCTGAACAAACCAGTCAGTTTGAAGACTAGGGGGAGTAACAGGAAGTTTGTTGACGGTCACGAGTGGTTGGCTGTCGATGCCCATTTTATTGACTGGCGCGGTAAGATGAGTGGAGTAATCTCTTTACTGGATCCGATGGAAGGCTACTGATGCAGGTCCCCTTCAAAACGATTGCAATATTGCTGCTGGCCGGGTTGTTGTTCCCCTGTCAGGCAGCAGCTGAGGATGATGAAGGGGTTCGATTTTTCGAGACCCGTGTCCGGCCCTTGCTTGCCAAGCACTGCTACGAGTGCCATGGCGAGGAAAAACAGGAATCGGACCTTCGCCTGGACTCTTTCCAGGAACTGCTTCGTGGTGGGGCAACCGCTCCGGCAGTGGTTCCCGGCGAGCCTGATGAGAGTCTCCTGATACACGCGGTTGACTACGAGGATCCCGAGCTTCAGATGCCACCGGACGGGCGGCTGACGGACCGGGAGATAGCGGACCTTACCGAGTGGGTCAAACAGGGGGCTCCCCACCCGGACGCTGGCTCGGAACCGGCGGTCAAGCCCCGGCGTGGAGAGATTGACTGGGATTCGGCCCGCAGCTTCTGGGCCTTCCAGCCCCTGGGCGATGGAGCACTTCCGGTGGTCAGGAATCGCCGCTGGCCCACGTCCTCGATCGATTTCTTTGTTCTCCAGGCGCTGGAACGCCAGGGACTTAAACCGGCACCCCCGGCAGACCGACGCACACTTCTGCGTCGTGCCACGCTGGACCTGACCGGCCTGCCACCGCGACCGGACCAGATCGAAGCATTCATGGCCGATGACGCGCCCGATGCCTATCAGCAGCTGGTGGAACGACTGCTTGCCTCTCCCCAGTACGGGGAACGGTGGGGGAGATTCTGGCTCGATGTGGCCCGCTACTCGGATTCCAACGGGCTGGACGAGAACATCGCCCATGGGAATGCCTGGCGGTATCGTGACTACGTGATCGCGGCTTTCAACGGTGATAAGCCCTACGATCGATTCCTCCGGGAACAGCTCGCCGGAGACCTGATGGAGGCCGACGACCATGCGACAAGAGTGGCTTTGAACACCGCCACCGGATTCCTCTCGCTTGGACCCAAGGTGCTGGCCGAGCAGGACGTGGTGAAGATGGAGATGGATATTATCGATGAGCAGATCGATACCATCGGCAGGTCCCTGATGGGAATGACGCTTGGTTGTGCTCGCTGCCACGATCACAAGTTTGATCCGCTTTCGACGCGAGATTACTATGCCCTGGCCGGGGTTTTTAAGAGTACCCGGACGATGGAGTCCTTTAAGACGATTGCTCGCTGGAATGAGAATTCCATTGCCACGGCAGATCAGCAGCAGTCCTTTGATCAGCACAAGCAGAGAATCGAGGCGGCCCGGAAAACGGTGGAGCAGACGACCAGTACTGCCAACAAGCAGCTCCTTGAGCAACTGGGAAAGGATGCCACGTTGCCGGAGAAGCCCGAGGAAAAGTACCCGGAAGAGACGAGGAAGAAGCTGGCCACCGAGCGGGAGGCTCTCAAGCAACTGGAAGGGTCTCTTCCCTCGCTGCCGACCGCGATGGGCGTTGTGGATCAGGAGGTGACGGACCTGGCTGTTCATGTTCGTGGTTCCCACCTGAGCCTGGCGGAGATCGTAAAGCGGCGCGTGCCGGAATTGCTTTCCCATGTTGGAAGCCCCCAGTTCAGCAGCCAGCACAGTGGCCGCCTGGAACTAGCGGATTGGCTTACTCACCCGGATCATCCACTCACCAGCCGGGTGATTGTTAACCGAATCTGGCGTTGGCATTTTGGTCGGGGGATTGTCAGTTCTACGGACAACTTCGGAAAACTTGGGGCCAGCCCGACTCATCCTGAATTGCTGGATCATCTTGCCAGCGGCCTGATCCAGCGAGGCTGGTCTATCAAGCAGGTGCATCGCTGGATCATGCTCTCCAGTACTTACCGCATGGGCAGCCGTTTTGACGGTCGTTCGGCGCGATTGGATCCGGCCAACGAGTGGCTCTGGCGATTCCCCCTGCGGCGACTGGAAGCCGAGGCCGTGCGGGATTCCCTGCTGGCGGTCAGCGGCCTTTTGGACCTGGGCATGGGAGGTTCGATGCTGCATGTCGGCAACCGCGAGTTCTTCTTCGATCATACCTCGATCGACAAGACAAAATACGATTCCACGCGACGCAGCATTTACCTGCCCGTTGTCCGGAACCATCTTTTTGATCTCTTCTCGCTGTTTGACTACGCCGATGCGAGCATGATGAACGGGAACCGTAATACCTCCACGATTGCCCCGCAGGCATTGTTCCTGATGAACAGCGACTTGATCGAGCAGGTTACCCAGGCCCTGGCAAAGCAGGTACTTGCCAGTGGATCAATGGAGGATTCGCCGGGAGAACTCCTGGCGGATCGCCTCGAGCAACTTTACATGGTCACCCTGGGACGGTCGCCAGGCGATGACGAGTCAAGGCGAGCCGAGCAGTTCCTGGCGAGATTCCTGGAGCAGCCGGTTACCGGGAGTGGCCAGGTGGATCAGCAGGAGACGGAACGGCTGGCCTGGAAGGCCCTCTGCCAGGTCGTGCTGGCAAGTAACGAGTTTATTTATGTTCGCTAAAGTGGTAGGTCATCCCATGCAAACGGACAAACTAGAACATCCTCTGCTGCCGGTTCTTTCCCGCCGCCGCATGCTCAAGCAGTCGGCGATCGGTTTTGGGCACCTGGCCCTGACGGCCTTGCTTGCCGACCAGTCGCGGGCATTCCCGGTGGATCCCGAACATCCACTCGCCCCCCGTGATCCTCACTTCCCTGCCCGGGCAAAGCGGGTGATTTTCCTCTTCATGAAAGGGGGGCCGTCGCATCTTGATACATTCGATTACAAGCCCAAGCTGCAGGCTGACGACGGCAAGGAACTCCCCTTTGAAAAACCACGAGTGCAGTTTTCCGATACCGGGAAGCTTCTCAAGTCCCCCTGGAAATTCAAACCGTATGGAAAGACCGGCATGCTCGTCAGTGAGCTGTTTCCCCATGTTGCCGAGTGTGTCGACGATATCTGTTTCCTGCACTCGGTGCATGGCACCAATGCTGCCCATGGCGGCGCCCTCTTGAAATTGCACACGGGCAGCGATAACTTCGTCCGGCCCAGCATGGGGGCCTGGATCAACTATGGCCTGGGAACAGAAAACCAGGACCTGCCCGGGTTTCTCACGATTTGTCCAACCCTTGCCCACGGGGGTGTGAAAAACTGGGGCTCTGCCTTCCTCCCGGCCCATTACCAGGGAACGCCACTGGGAGTTGCCAGTCTTCCATCGACCGAGGCCCGGGTGAAGTACGCGACAAACCGCTGGCTCCGTCGTAACCAGCAACGACTCCAGTTGGATTTGCTCTCGGCGATGAACAGGGACCACCTGCAGCTAACTGGTCCGGCAGAGGAACTGGAAGCACGGATCAACAGCTTTGAACTTGCCTTTCGCATGCAAGCTGCCATGCCGGCAGTAGAAGATATCTCGGAGGAATCTGCCGAGACCCTCTCGCTTTATGGGCTTGACGAGAAGATGACAGAAGACTTTGGCCGCCAGTGCCTGCTGGCGCGTCGCTTTGCCGAGCAGGGGGTCCGCTTTATCCAGGTCACGCACAGTGATTCCAAGGTGCAGTGGGACCAGCACAGTGATTTGAAAGCGGGGCACGAAAAGAACGCGCTGGAGGTCGACAAGCCGATTGCCGGGCTGTTAAAGGATCTGAAACAACGGGGCATGCTTGAAGATACGCTGGTGATGTGGAGTGGGGAGTTTGGCCGCACTCCCACGGTACAGGGAACCAATGGCCGTGACCACAATCCAGAGGGTTTCACTGTCTGGATGGCCGGGGGGGGAGTCAAACCGGGTTTTCGCTACGGTGCAACTGACGAATATGGTTATTTCGCCGTGGAGAACAAGATGGACGTGCATGACCTGCATGCCACGCTCCTGCACCTTGTCGGACTGGATCACGAGCAACTCACCTACCATTACGCGGGTCGTGATTTCCGGCTAACCGACGTTTCTGGAAATGTCCACCAGGAGATCCTGGCATGAGCTGTCTCCGGGCACTTCGCGCCGATCCTCCCGGGGGCGCAGCCAGAAGAGCGATTGTGCTGGCAGCCGTGCTTGTTCTGTTGCCCGCTGGCAGGCCCGCTTCTGCCCAGGCACCGGTGGAGTTTGCTTCCCTTGTCCAGCAGCTTGGGGATCCGGGCTATGCACAAAGGGCTGAGGCAGCCGAACAGTTATTGTCCTCTGGCAGGGCAGCCCAGGAGGCCGTCCAGACAGGCCTCCAGGACACCGATCCCCAGGTGCGGCGCAGTTGCCGGCGCCTGCTGGCCGAGATCTCAGTAGCCATCATGCGGGAGCGACTCCAGGGTGACCAGCCAGGTGAGCTTCCTGGTATCGAGGTGCTCAGCACGCTGCCGGGCTGGGAACGATTTGCCGAGGTGGTGGGGAGTGATCGGCCATCCCGTCAGCTTTTCCTGGAGATGCACCAGCAGGAACCGGCCCTGTTTGCTGCCCTTGAGGACGGCGTGGAAGCAGCGGCAGATGCTATCGAGACACGTTTTTTCCAGGTCCACGCCCGGACTTACTCGCAGATGACCACGCAGCGGAAGATTCCCAGCCTGGGGACGATGGCGGCCCTTGTATTTGTCGGTTCTGACTCCCGCCTGGAAGTTCCCAGGGAAGTGCTTGACCATTATTCCTGGTACAGCCTGCTCCAGCAAAACACCATGCGCCAGGCACTCACCGCGGGTTCGCAGCAGGCTTCGGCTCGTGCCATCCTGGGACTCTGGATCGCCATGCCAAGTGGAGCCAATATTGCCTACAACAAGCTGCGGATGGGTATTCGTTATCCTGTCCCGGAAGCACTCGACCTGGCACTGGTCGTGGTTGGGCAGGAGGGTCTTAACAATGGCAGTCTTTACGGTTTTGCCATGCAGACTATCGGGATCCTCGGTGGCCGTTCTTACAGCCGCATGGTCGCCTCGATGCTCGATGATGAGACCGTCGTCTCTCGGCGTACGGTGATACAGAACAAAGAACGGATCACCATCGAGATCCAGCTCCGCGACGTGGCCCTGGGATGGTTGATCTTCCTGACCGGTCAGGATCACGCCAGTTACTGGATGCCACAGGCAAAAAACTCTTTCCAGCGAATTCGCCAGAGTCCCACTTCCACGGTTTCCGTTTCCCTGATGAGTTACGACAAGCCTGGCCGCCGCGATGAGGCGATGGCCAAGTGGAAGCACTACGTGGCCGAGCACCCCCTGCCGGATCCCCCGGCTGAACTTGCCTTGCAGTCGCCGAACAGTATCAAGCGTGGCCCCGGGCAGGCTGCCCTGGATGAAGTGATCAAGCGGATCAAGGCTGCTGTCCCCCGTTCTATCAATCCCCCGGCAACGGGTACCGAGAAGAAGGAGCCGGCGGATCATGAGCAGGTTGCCGGGCCGGCCAGAAAACGCCTTCGCCCCAGGATCCTGCCTGGACTGGTTAACAAGATCAAGCCGCTTCCCGGCCAGCAGCCTGCCAATCCGATCACTATCCCCGGGCTCCCGGTTGCCGACCGTGATATGACTCGCCAGTTAATACTCGCACGCAAGGCAATTGAGCAGGATGAGCTTGCCGAGGCTGTCCTTCTGCTGGGACGACTCCTTACCGGCCAACAGGATTTCACCTTTCGCGAAAATCGCCTTCTGCCGGTCTCCCAGGGACTGAAGGCTGCAGTGGAACGCATGATTCGAGAACTCCCGGCACGAGGTCGTGAACTCTATGAAAATAACTTCGGTGTCGAGGCGCAGAAGCAGCTGGATGCCGCGGTGAGTGAGGGGGGACTAGAGCAGCTGCTGGTCGTCTCGGGACGTTTTTTCCATACCCGTGCCGGTGCGGAGGCAACCTACCTGGCGGGGATCCAGCTACTGGAAGAGAGCCGGCCGCTGCAAGCTGCCATGTTGCTTGAGCGACTGGTGAATCGATCCTCTCACCGTGGCATGCTGGAACCGGACCTCACACTGCAGCTTTCCATTGGTTGGGCACGCTCTGGCCTGTTGAGCAGGGCCCGTCCCGCACTGGTCGAATTGCAACGCCTGGCACCCCGTCTCGAAATTCTTGTGAATGGTCGCCGGCAGCTCTTGTTTGAGGCAGGCCAGGATCCACTCGGGCAACTCGCCAGTATTACCGGGCCGGTGGTCTCCTTGCTGGATGAGGAGGACTGGTTGCTCTACCGGGGGAACTGGCAACGCAACCAGCTTGTTGCCAGCGATGGCCCTTACCTCTCTGCCCGGCCACTGCTGGAAGTTTCCACGGTGCCGCTGATCCTTGAAGAGACGCGAAAGCTGGAGAAAAAATATCGCAGCGATTACCAGTCAGTCCTCCCCAGTCTCCAGCCGCTGGTCGTGGGTGACAAGATCCTGGTCCGTACCGCGACACACCTCACCGCGATGTCCGTGAGCGATGGAAAGATGCTCTGGCAGGCCGAGTTTTTTGATGACCTCTACCGCCTGGCCGGGCGTTCACGGGACGAATGGGATGCGGCGGACCTGGAGATGATGCGACGTGGGCTGGAGTTGAGACTCTGGAATAATCCGACCTACGGAACGATCAGTAGTGACGGGGAGCAGGTTTATGGTGTCGAGGGGCTTGGTTTTAGCGAGGTGTCGCTGGCCCAGCAACTGGTGGTTGCCCCCGATGGCTCTCGTCGACTCGACCCGGGAATGCTCAAAACCTACAACCATCTGGCTGCCTACAACGTCGAATCGGGCAAGTTGCGATGGGAAGTGGGAGGAGCGGTTGATTCAGGAGCCATCCTGGAAGGGGTGTTTTTCCTGGGACCGCCGCTGCCGCTTGGAGAGCGGCTCTTCGTGATCGGACGGCGGGACGCCTATGTCTCCCTGATGGAGCTTGATGCCACCACGGGAAAACTGTTATGGGAGAAGATACTCGTTGTCCAGGAATCACAGCCGGTGAATTTCCAGAAACCCGGGGTCCCACCGATCTGGGGTGTGCTTTCGGAGACCTGGCGCTGTGGGGGGAGCCCTTCTTACAGCCAGGGAGTGCTTGTCTGTCCGCTTTCAGATAGGCGGATCGCCGCAGTCGACCTTACTTCGCAATCCATCCTCTGGATTTACCAGCCGCAGTCGACCGAGGGGAATTTCGGTTCTCGAATGGCCCAGCTGCGATTGATGAAGGTCCAGAGTAACGTGCATGGCCTGTTTTCCAGCTGGGCTGATAACAGTGCGACAATTTCCCAGGGTCGGGTACTACTGACTGCAGCAGATTCTGAACGGCTCTATTGCCTGGACCTGTTGAGTGGACAGGTCTTCTGGGCGACGCCACGAAACGACAGCTGGTATGTGGCAGGAGTGGAGAAGGATGTCGTTTACCTGGTTGGCCATCGGGGGATCCGTGCCCTGCGAATGTCCGATGGGGAATCGGCCTGGGAACGAGATCATTCGCCCTACCCTCCAGGATCCACTCCCTCCGGACGCGGCTACCTTGCCGAGGGAAGGCTCTATGTGCCGCTTTCGATTGGAGAGGTGATTGCCTTTGATACAAGCGATGGTCGACTTGCCAGTCGCTCCCGCTCAATCGACAAGCAGGTTCCTGGAAACCTGGTCCGTTGCCGGGACCGCATTCTGTCGCAGACGGCAACCGGGCTCTGGGATTTTCAGCCGCTGGAGAAACGACGCGAGCAGGTGCTGGCGAAACTGGCAGAAAAACCCGGGGAGACGGGCCTGCTTTTGGACGATGGGGAACTGCTCCTTTATTCCGGGGAGATCCAGGCCGCCATTGGCCGGTTTCTCGAGGTTCTGGAGCGGGGAAAAAACAGCCGTGCCAGCCACCTGCTCTCGCTGGCCCTGGTCGATGGGCTGCATGCCGATTTTGATGCCACCAGGCAACGGGTAGAGCAACTGCTTCCAAAGCTGCGTGGTTCCAGTCCCGATGCCACCTTCCTCAAGGAACTGGTGCAGGTTTACCAGAAAGGGAGTGATCCGCTCGGTGCACTGGAGGCCTGCCTGCTGCTCGCAGACCTTGAGGAGGAACTTGCCAGGATGGAATTTGTCGATAGCGTCCGGCAGGTTCGCCGGGACCGCTGGATCCAGGCTCGCGTGCTGGAGATCTGGGTAGCGGCAAACGCGGAGGCCCGGCTCGCGATGCAGCAACTCCTTGAGCAGTATGCCAGTGAACACCCGGCTGCCAGCGAGCTGTTTGCTGCCCTGCCAATCGCGGCCAGGTTGTGGCTGGGAAAGGCTGTCATGGCAACCCGGGAGCAACGGTTTGCGGATGCCGACTTCCTGCTGCGGAGGGTGATGGCCGTGGGGACACCGGCGGAACAAGGGGAGGCAACNGCCAGNCTGGCNGCGGTTTACCAGGCGTCCAAGCAGTTTGGCAGNGCGTCGGCTGTCTTCCNCCTGCTGGAAANTGAATTTACCAACCAGCCTTGCCTGGANGGGATGACCGGCAAGCAGCTCAGCGATGCCCGGCCAGCAGATGACCCCACGCGNAAAGGGAGCGGNCAGATCCCGTCGCCAGACCACTGGGAGAATCGCANGCCNCATNTGCGGGAAACTCGCGGTACGCGGGGAATCTCTTACCGCTANCCGATNCGCCTGCGAAATAACCAGGAGCAGTTCCTGGAGTCGATCAGGCTGGAAGTGGATTCCCAGGCACGGATCATCTCTGCCACAGGACCGCTGGGGAATACTCGCTGGGAATTGAACACGGCAGCAGAGAATATCTCGGTTCCCTACCGGGGACCAAGTTACCATCGCATGCAGGGGAGCCGGCTGGGCAGCATGGTCATTGTCTGGACAGGTGACCGGGTCCTTGCACTCGATACCAGTGAACGGGGAGCAAAGGTGAAGTGGCAAAAAAACACCTGGAAGGATTCCACCAGCTGGCAGATGCAGTTCGGGATCAACCAGTTTGGTATCCAGGTCCTGCAGAACATGGCCAGGGCATTGCCGGCAGCGGAAAAAATTCCGTTGCACGTGACGCCGGATGTCACCTGCTTCCAGAGGGGCAGCGAGCTGGTCGCCGTTTCATCCCGCAGCGGTGAGGTGATCTGGCAGCGCCGTGATCTGTCACTCGGCTGTGACCTGTTCGGCGATCACGAGCTGCTGTTTGTAACTGCACCGGATAGCCAGGATTGCCAGGTCCTGCGGCTCCGTGACGGAGAGGAAATTGGCCGGCGGCAGATTCCACCGATCCAGCAGAGGATGGCAACCCGTGGCAGAGAACTGCTGACATGGCAGAGTGACAAGCAGGGATGCCGCTGGCAACTACTGGATGCCTGGCAGCAGGAGGAAATCTGGAGCCGGGAATTTCCTGCCGGAACGCACCCCTGGATGGTCAATCCCCGGGAACTGGCGGCCGTTGCCCCCGATGGAAAGATAACCGTACTGGATTTTTCCAGCGGGAAACAACTGCTCGAGTCCCGGGTCGAGGTGCCCGAGGACCTGATCGGGGCTGCCGTTTTCCATAACCACGGCCGCTACCTGGTGGTAACACAGAAGGAAAACGAGATGCCTAACCAGATGAACAATCCCACCATGGCCACGGCTGTCAGTGTCCATGGACCGGTGAGTTCTCTGGATGACGGGTCAGGTGAGGTGATCTGGTCCCGTGAAGTGCTTTCCCAGGCACTGCGAATGGACCGTGTCGAGCACCTGCCCCTGCTGTTGTTCATGCAGCAGATCCGCATGACCGATGAGATGGGCCGCTCGATGTATCAGGGCTTCCTGCTGGGGCTCGACAAGGAAAGTGGCGAGGCGGTGCTGGATCAGAAACGCCAGTACGGGGATGTTGTCTACTCGATCACGGCCCAGCCCTCGAAACAGCTTGTCGAGCTCCTGTTTCGTAGTGGAACTATCCGGCTTTATTACACGAGCAAGGCTCCTGCTGAAAATGAACAGGAGAAGAACCCTCCGCCCCCGGGCCAACCAGGCAAGCCTCTCCCGCCTCAAAAACAGCCACCTCAAACACCTTCCGACCAGATCCGTGACCTTTTTCGCCGCCTGCAGCGTGATGTTTTCCGGCAGCTGCGTTAGTGGTTTACTACCCGTTGGCTTTCCCGATACGAGGAAACCCGCTTGATCGTTTCTTCCTGTTGGTATCAAGTAGGGTTAGGGAATGATCATGATCTTCCTTATATGCGCCTGTAGCTCAGGGGATAGAGCAACGGTTTCCTAAACCGTAGGTCGCAGGTTCGAATCCTGCCAGGCGTGCTTTTGCAGAGAGATTCTTTTCTTGGAGTGATCAAGGGCGGTTGATACAATAAGCGGGCGGTACCCTGCGAAGGGTACTTGTTGAAGGTGGCAATCAGGGTGGCACCATGTTGGGAACCGGATGTGCAAGCTATCGGCAGGCGATGCTCAGTCGCCGGATGTTTCTCGGGGCGGGCCTTGGGGCCCTCAGCCTGCCCACCATCCTCCAGGGGCAGGCGATCGCTGCGGCAGTCGGCAAACTCCCGGCCGATACGGCGGTCATCCAGTACTGGCTGGGAGGTGCGGCCAGTCACCAGGAAACATACGACCCCAAGCCTGATGCTCCAAGCGACTTTCGCGGGCCGTTCCGGACGATCTCGACCAACGTGCCCGGGATCCAGATCTGTGAAACACTGCCCATGCACGCCAGTGTGATCGACAAGGTGACGTTGATCCGCAGCATGGGGCACGATAACAGTGACCATCAACATGGCATGCACTGGTGCCAGACCGGTCACGACGCTAAGGCCAACGGTGTTAATCCATTCAAGGGTTCAAGTCACCCGGCGATTGGCTCGGTGACGGGGCTGGTCCGCGGAGCACATCACCGGTCGATGCCGCCGTATGTTCACATTGGCTATCCGCTCGATAAGGTTCCCGGACGACATTATCCGCATGCTGCCGCTTACCTGGGCCGGCAACATGACCCCTATGTGATCCTGGATAAAAGGACAGGGGATGGAAAGGACCCGGGGCAGGATCGCGACTTCCGAATTGGAAATCTCGACCTGGCGGACGGGTTGACGTTGTCGTCTCTGACCAGTCGCCGCCAGTTGCTCTCACGGCTTGACCGTCTGCGACGTGAGGCTGACCACTCGGGAATGATGGATGCGATGGACCATTTCCAGCAGTCGGCGTTCGAGATGATCGCCGGGCCGCGAGCCAGGAAGGCCTTTGACCTGGATCAGGAAGACCAGCGCACGCGGGAACGTTACGGTCCGACGCGGCCGGGCCAGACTGCCTTGCTGGCGAGACGGCTTGTGGAGGCGGGTGTGACATTTGTGACGATCGTGGATCCGGGAATCGGGCTGAGCAGCAGCGGTTGGGACCTGCATCGCGAGCTGGAACCGGGCATGAACAAGGCCTGTCCACGCATGGATCGCGCGGTAACGGCGCTGATCGAGGATCTCCACCAGCGCGGCCTGGACAAGAAGGTGTTGCTGGTTGTCTGGGGTGAGTTCGGCCGC
>PANG01000059.1 GCA_002708345.1 Planctomycetaceae bacterium
GATGGAAAGGAAGCAACAAAAGCAGGTCATGCCCAACACCGGCAGTGCATACTGCAGTGCCATTGCATACTCGGCCTCCAGCAGGGCCTCGAGCAGCAGCATCGCACCGGTGATCGGAATCAGGCTGGTCCCGAGCGTCAGGTCGACCGAGGGAAGCATCGTCAGGGTCAGCAGCGGCAGGCTGATTAACATCAACGGTGCCAGGTAATACTGTCCCTCCTTTGTGCTGCGGGCAAAGGAGGCCACCGCCAGTGTCAGGCCACTGAAGAAGAGGGACACCGGGATCAGGATGACCAGCATCCAGAGCAGGGTGATCAGCGGTGGAGCACCGAATTGTTCACCCAGCCCGGGTGAAATCGAGGTCATTTGCGAGGTGACCAGGAACCCGGTAAAGCCGATGCTGGCAAGGTTCAGCAACGACGTGGTGCTGGAAAANGTCATNATCGTCAACAACTTGCCCGCCACGATTTCACCGCGGCCGGCAGGNCTGCTGAGCAGCGTCTCCATGGTGCCACGTTCNTTTTCGCCGGCACAGAGATCGATCGCCGGGTAGAAGGNNCCCACCAGGGACCAGAGCAGGATCAGGTAGGGGACCATCTGGGACCAGACNGCCACCCGGCGACTNTCCTCGCGTGCGATNTCCAGCTCTTCCAGCTCAAACGGCCGGGACGCGGCCAGCGGCATNTTNCCTGCCGAAAAGATCCTCTCGATAACCNCCTCCCGCCACTTGTTGAGAATTTTCTCTACCCGCCGCCGGGCAATCCCGGACTTGTCATCGGTACTGTCGACGAAGATCCGTGGAGAAGGAATCGTGGCAAGCTGCTGGTCCTCCTGCTCGTTCCGGGCCGCATCCACCTGCTGGTAGAATTTTTCCAGTTGCCCGGTAAAACCGATTGGGAACTCCACCACCAGGTTGTAGTCCCCGGACTGGATCCGTTTCTCCGCCGCCGCCCGAGCTGCTTCCGGGTTCCCCTCCTGCTGTGCCGGCTTGATTGTCAAATCCAGCAGCAGTCGCTCCTGCGAGTCACAGTACTCACCAGAAAAATGTTCTTCCTCGATCAGCTTTGGATCGTCGGGCAGGTTCGCGGTGCCAATCAACAGCACCTTNGTAGGATGTTCCTGCACGAACTGGGNAATCTGCAGGAACATCATTCCCATNAGCGGGTACATCAACACNGGCAGCACCAGGATCGCAAAAATCGTCCGGCGATCGCGCAGCTGGTCTCGGATCTCGCGAAGNAAAATCCACTTGATATTGACCCAGCGCATCGTCTATGCCCCCGCTCCTGCCGACCCGGCAACGACATCATCCGCCTCGCCCCCGGCCTCGTCATGCTGCGAGATGAGGTCAAAGAAAACCTGCTCCAGGTCATCTCCCCCGTGCCCCTCGAGTAACGTCTCGAGTGTTCCGTCGGCCAGGATACTGCCCCGGTGAAGGATGGCAATATGATCACAGAGTTTCTCTGCTTCACGCATGTGGTGGGTGGAGAAAATGATGCACTTGCCGTCGTCGCGGAGCTGCCCGATNGTTTCCAGCAGNGAGCGGGCAACCAGGACATCCAGTCCGACGGTTGCCTCGTCAAAGATGAGCACGGGGGGATCATGAACCACCGCCCGTGCAATCGACACCTTCTGCTTCATCCCGGTCGACATCTTGGCTCCCAGGCGGTCACTGATCTCCTCCATTTGCAGCCATTCGAAAACGGTCTTGATCCGCTCCTCCAGCTGTTCTTTCTGCATCCCATGCAGCCGGCCAAAAAACTCGACCATCTCGCGGGCCGTCATCCGTTCATAACCGGTGAGGTTTCCCGAGACGAAGCCGATGTGACGCCGCACCTGCTCGGGTTGCTCCACCACGTCGAACCCGTTGACCACCGCCGTGCCGGATGATGGCTTGAGCATCGTGCTGAGAATCCGCAGCACGGTTGTCTTNCCNGCNCCGTTGGGNCCAAGCAGGCCAAAGATCTGGCCAGGCTGGGCGCGGAAACTGAGTTGATCCACGGCCAGGATCTCTCCGACACGCAGATCGGGATAGGATTTGCTCAGCTGATTAACTTCGATCATCGGCAGTTTTCAGCTTTCTCGCCGCTTCCATTCAGGCCAGGGAGACCAGGCTACTGGCCTGCTCGCGCTGCCTGACCCACTCTCGATTTGCTTCCACTGCCCGCTGCTGATGATCCAGCTCCATCAACTCGTAAAACACGTTTCGCTGGCGGGGCTCAAATCCAAGCTCACTGATGGCATCACGTATTTGGTCCAACGTGAGGAAGTGAACCGTGCCCGCCTCGGCAACCACGTTTTCCTCGATCATCAGGCTGCCCATNTCATTAGCCCCGTAGAGCATCGCCAGCTGGCCAATCTTCAATCCCTGGGTCACCCAGCTGGACTGGATACTGGGGACGTTGTCCAGGTAGAGCCGGGCCACGGCCTGGGTCCTCAGGTAATCNTAGGAACCGGCCGGGGCGATGCCTGACATCTCGGTATGTTCCGGCTGGAAGGACCAGCAGATGAAAGCGGTGAAACCACCTGTTTCATCCTGAAGTTGTCGAATCCGCTCGAGGTGTTCGATCCGCTCCTCCAGCGTTTCAATATGCCCGTACATCATGGTGGCCGAGCTTTTCCCCCCCANCTCGTGCCAGCTGCGCATCACGCCAAGCCAGTCCTCGGTCATTAGCTTGCCGCGTGTCATCTCACTGCGGACCCGGTCCACCAGGATCTCGGCACCCCCNCCGGGAAGGCTTCCCAGGCCCGCCTGCTGGAGCCGACTGAGAACCTCATGGATGGAAATATTGCTGACCTTGGTGAAATGGTGCAATTCCGGAGGACTGAAACCATGGACGTTGAGCTGGGGGAAGTGCTGCTTGATGTCCCGGAGCAGCTCCTCGTACCATTCGATCTTCAGTTCCGGGTGCAAACCTCCCTGCATCAGGATCTGGTCTCCACCAAGGGCAACCGTCTCGCTGATCTTCTCCAGCAGTTCCTCGCGGGGAAGCAGGTAACCCTCGTCATGCCCCGGGGGCCGGTAGAAAGCACAGAAGTCACAGACGGCAGTGCAGATGTTGGTGTAGTTGATATTCCGGTCGATATTGTAGGTCCGGTAGGACTCCGGGTGCAGTCGCCGGGTGACAGCATCTGCTGCCCGCCCAAGCGCCGTCAAGTCATGGTGCTCGAGCAGCTCCAGTCCCTCCCCGGGCGTCAGACGCTCACCGTCGATTGCCTTTTCCAGTATTCTCATCGGACCGGGACCATTCTTCTTGATTTGGATTCTCCGCGCGAGCAGACCGTTNACTTTACTCGGCGGCCTCCAGGCCCAGTATCCCACTTCCGGCATACTGGCGAAACCGCTCCAGCCCCTCGCGTTCCTTTTCTCCCAGTGAGAAATGGAGATTGTCGCGAAGATACTCGAGACACTGCTGCTGNTTAAGCCCCAGCGTTCCTGCCTGTTGCCGGGAAATGGCTTCCAGGTTGGCAACCCCGGCATCCCGGGCTGCCTGCAGTGCCTCCTCGACTGGCCCCAGGTCCAGNTCCAGGCCTCCACGANCGGTCCACATGGCAAANACGAAAGGCAGGCCACTCCAGCGGNACCACTCGTCTCCCAGNTCCCAGGCTTCCACGAATCCNTCCGTCCCGGAATGGATTGCACGGTCACCGATCACCAGCACCGCGTCGGTACGTGCCTCCTCCGCCTCTTTACCGATCGGCAGCGGATGAAGCGAAGGGGTCAATCCATGTTTTTCCCTGAGCAGGATCTGTACCAGGGCAACGCTGGTCCGCGATCCCTCGTCCAGTGCCAGCGTGCGAATCTCCTCGATCGGGCAACGACTGAGCAGCGAGACACTCAANACCGGACCCCGACAGGCAATGCAGGCATCGGAAACCACGCGGTAGGAGGGATCCTGGAAGTACTCCACGGTCGGGATCAGGGCAATATCGAGTTGACCTGCTGCCAGGTCGTCGGCCAGGCGACTTGGCAGGTCAAATACCAGCTCGGCGGTGGGCAGCAATTGCTCAAGCCCAAACACCAGCGGCTTGGTATTGAGATAAGAAACGGCACCGATTCGGAGGCTTGCCATGGTCTTTCCAGAATGGGTTTGAACCTGTCCGGTTGATTATAAGTTGCCCTATCAAACCGGCACAGTACCGACCGACAGGGAAGCGTACTCCTGCCTGTTTTACCGCAGAGAGTGGGAAAGATTAACTTCTGGCAGTCCGCTCCTGGAGAGCCAGGCCAAGGGAATTCCAGTGGGCCGACAGAGGAGCTGTAATATCCACCTGCTCACGAGTCATCGGGTGTTTAAAAGCCAGCCGACGGGCATGCAGGGCAATCCAGCGGCGACGATCATCGTCCTCGGCGGGACCAAAGGACCGCGNTGACCCGTACTGCCTGTCTCCGATGATGGGTAACCCCCGGCTGGAACACTGCAGTCGGATCTGGTGCGTCCTGCCCGTCTCCATCTGGATCTCCAGCCAGCTGCAGTCTTCAAGCCGCTCGATGACCTGGAAGTGGAGCACTGCTTTCTGGGCATCGGGGTGGTCCGCCGGGACGATTTCCGAGCGTGCCTCCCCGGGAATTTTCCGCATCGCATCCTGCCAGCACCCCTGGTCCTCCNGGGGGCTTCCCTCNACGCAGGCCCAGTATGTTTTCTGGACGGTTCGCCCCTGGAACTGCTCCGAGATTCTCCGTGCTGCCCGCACGTGTCGGGCAAGGACAATGGCCCCGGAAACCGGTCGATCAAGCCGGTGAGGAACGCCAAGGTAAACCCGGCCGGGCTTGTTCTCCCGCTCCTTGAAAAACCGCTTGACCTGCATCTCCAGGCTGTCAATGTGCGGGGGAGCCTGGGTGAGCAGGCCGCCAGGCTTGTTGATCACCAGGCAGGGNCCCTCCTCGAGGAGGATCTCAAGAGCAGGCGATATCTCGTTAGTCACGGCTGAGGATCCCGGTCGGAACATGGAGTGTAAGAAAAAAAGCCAACCGCCCGTGCGGGACGGCTGGCTGATGAGATTCCCTGAACGATTCGTATACCTGCCAGACTAGACCTGCCCGGCCGCCGGTACCACGAATGGTTTGCGGTACTCACGGGTGAGCATCTGGCTGGCCTTCTGGTTGCCAACAATCTGCTCGGTCCTGGGATTGATCTTTAGTGGCACACCGAAACGGAAGGGGGTGGATGCATAATCGACCTTGTTCGTATCAAGATGCTCCGTCACGCGGGCAAATGTGCCGGAATTATCGTCTGCCGACTTGATCTGCTGCGCCCGGTCAAGCACTTCCTGTGGTTTGACNATGTCGCCAAGCCGGTAGGAGATGTTCCCCAGGTGGCAAAGAGCACTGGAATAATGTCCCTCTTCNATATCCGCATTCAGGTCCTCGTGCTTGCGCGACCGGACTGCCTTGACGAAGTTGGCAAAATGGTCACCGCCTCCCTTGAAGCTGGTCACCTGGTTGCCATCCTTGTCGAAGATCGTTCCGCTGTCGTACGACGGGATCACCGCATACCCCTCGTCACATTCAAAGATCACGCCAACCTTGGAGCCCTTGTAAGCCGGGGTATCGAGTCCACGTACTTCGAAGACCAGCGAACGCTTGCCATAATCATGGATCACAACCTGGGTATTCGCGCTNTCGCCGGCATCGATGTATCCAAANCGNCCACCGTAACTGATCGAGGCCGTTGCCAGGCCTTCCTCACCAAGGCCCCAGCGGGCCAGGTCCATCTGGTGGATTCCCTGNTTCCCAAGGTCCCCGTTGCCATAAGCCCACTGCCAGTGCCAGTCGTAATGGAACTGCTTGCGACTCAGAGGTGCCTCGGTAGCGGGACCCTGCCAGAGGTCGTAGTTGATGTGCGAGGGGACCTCGTAGTTACCACGCTCGCCGATACTGCCACGGCGCTTGTAGCAGAGTCCCCGGGCAACGTTCACGTTCCCCAGCTTGCCGCTGCGGACATACTCGATCACCGCCTGCATTCCCGGGTTGCTGCGGGACTGGGTACCGGTCTGGCAGATCTTGCCATACTTGCGGGCCGCTTCCACGATCCGCCGGCCCTCGCTGACGTTGTGGCTTACTGGTTTCTCCACGTAGACGTCCTTGCCAGCCTGGATCGCCCAGATCGCGGCCAGGGCATGCCAGTGATTGGGAGTCGCGATGGTGACAATGTCCACCCGGTCATCTTCCAGGACCTTGCGAATATCTTCCATGAACTGCGGTACTTTCCCGCCCTGCCGCTTGCCAACTTCACTGGCTCGGCGGTTGCCGATCTCGGCATCCGGATCGCAGATGTAAAGGATCTCGGTATCCTTGCGACCAGAAAATGCGCCAATGTGACTTCCTCCTCGTCCCCGGACTCCCACCACGGCGACGCCCAGCCGCTCGGCAGGACTGTCACTCTGGGTATCCTCNTCGGCCGCAATCAGCTGGGTGCTGGCAGAAGTTGCTGCAACCGCGGCGGTTGCGAGCATCGAGTCTTCAAGGAACTGGCGACGATTTTTTCTGGCCATGGGTCTTTCCTTCATCTGGTTTCATGCACAAAGCGGTAATGACTAAATGATGTTGGGCATCTCGATCCCGACTTTTTTCCCTTAACTAAATATAGCAGATCAAAAGGGGAGCGGCGCAAGGTTCTTTTGCACTCAGGTTGGCATGAAAACCGGTAAAAAAGATCGATTTCCAGGCCATGCATCTCCAGGTCAGGTCAGACCCGGCGAATCCCCCCCGGCGACATCCACCTGTTCCTCCGACTGAAAAGGGGTGATCCGTGCCTCGGCAAGATTGATTCGTCCCAGGTGCCGGTCGGCCAGACGACAGTGAATCGTCACCGTTTTCTCGTTGTAGAGCGTGGAAAGGACCTCACCGTGGGCCGAGAGATAGGCCATCAGCCGGCCATTGGAAACGGACGTTTCCACCAGCACGTTTTGGAATGAACGACTGAGTGCATCACTGACAGCCATTCCCAGCTTGTCCATTCCCTGTCCGGCCTGGGCGCTGATCGCCACGGCCTGCGGATATCGATCCAGAAGACCGTTCAGCTGCATCTCGCTTTCAATCTGGTCAATCTTGTTGATCACCAGCAGAACATTCTTCTCCTCCAGCTCGAGTTCCTTGAGCACATCGTAAACCGCGCTTATCTGCTCGAAGACCTGGGGACTGGAACCATCGGCAACGTGGATCAATAGCTCCGCCTGGCGTGCTTCCTCAAGTGTCGCCTTGAAACTGGCAATCAATCGATGCGGAAGGTTGCGGATGAAACCGACCGTATCGCTCAACAGGACCGGTCCCCAGTTGGGGAGCTGCCAGCGGCGAGTACGGGTATCAAGCGTGGCAAACAACTTGTCCGCCGCGGTCACTCCGGCGTCTGTGAGGGTGTTCATCAGCGTGCTCTTACCGGCGTTGGTGTAACCGATCAGCGAGACCGTCATTACATCATCCCGGGAGGAGACCTGTCGCTCCTTGCGACCCTCGATGACCTTCAGTTCGCGGCGCAGGTCAACAATTCGTTTCTCCACCAGGCGACGGTCCGTTTCCAGTTGTTTTTCGCCCGGACCTCGCATGCCAACACCCATCTTCATACGGGAAAGGTGTGTCCAGAGGTGCTTCAGACGAGGCAGGGAATATTCGAGCTGGGCCAGTTCCACCGCCAGGCGAGACTCACGTGTACGAGCATGGGAAGCAAAAATGTCAAGAATCAACTCGGTACGGTCCAGTACCTTCAGCTTGAGTGCCTGCTCCAGGTTGCGGGTCTGGGCAGGGGAAAGATCGTTGTCAAAAATTACCAAGTCTGCATCGTGGCTTTCGGCAAGCAGTTGCAATTCCTCGAGCTTGCCCTTTCCCAGGAAGGTCGCCAGGTTTGGCTTGTTGCGACGCTGGACAATGCCACTGACAACCTGGGTTCCGGCAGTCCTTGCCAGCCCCTCCAGTTCCGCAAGTGGATCCTCCTGGTCGGCTTCCTGCGACAGGATCACTCGAACAAGAATCGCAACTTCCAGTACGACCCCCCCGGATCGCTCGATTTCGTACACGGCAGAAATAGTCTCCGAGATGTGGATTCGACAACAAGGTTAATATAACCAGCCGGTAGAAAGCCGACAGCCGGCAGTGGTTAAACAAGAAGACTGCCCCTGCTTTCCTCCCAGCCGACCTCGACGGACAGGAAGGGTCGTTTCTGGACCCATTTTTCTCTGAAAACTCCCCAAAACCAACTTGGTGGACACTTTGGAAATGCGACAAATGGGGCTGCTTAAAAATTAGGCAGCCCAGGCCGGTGCCTCCATCGCGGGCACCGGTGCTGTGAGTTTACGCAGCACCTGCCAGTTTCCATAAGTGCATGCACTTTAAGGAGATACGAAGACGGTTTGACTATCGCTCGACGATTCAATTGAGTCACAGCCCCATAGGCGGGGGTGGGCTGGCAAAGATGAATCAGACCTTAACGGTTGTAAGGAGGGGTTTTATGAGCGATATGTCACAACAAGGTAACTGGAAACCGATCACAGCGGATCCACCACTGGTCTCGGACCGTCAGAGACGAGAGGCGGTCCATATGGCCCTGGAGATGGCTCGCCAGGTACCTGACTGGGAGACTTTCTTTCGCGAGGTGATGGGCGTAGAGGGCCTTCTGGCGCGTCTGTTCCCAAACCGTGAAGAGCGGGGTGCTTTTGAAGAAACTCCCGAGTACGTGGAGATTCAGCACATCATGGCACGTCTTCGAGGCCGCCGTGGTCGTCGCATCCCTCTTGACCGTGAAACGACCAAGGTGATCACGGTACGGCTTCCCGAGAGTCTTCATGCCTCATTGATTGCCGAGGCAAGTTCGGTTGGCACCAGCATGAACAAGCTCTGTATTTCCAAGTTGCTGCAGATTGTCGAAGAAGACCTGATTCCCTGATTTCATCACGACCAGGGAAAGATCAGGAAAAAGACTTCGGGAATGGGCCTGTAAGCCGGGTTCTGTTTCCCCGCCACCTTGTGGGCGACGAGAAGACGGTCATTTATCTAGGATGCCAGTTGCCTGGCACCTCGAGCGGCCCACCCGGAAGTCGATAGCGGATCGGACAGATCCGCGACAGCTGTTGCCAGCCGGCTGCTTCCTGTTTGACCTTGCTTCCAATGGGGTTTACAGAGCCAGCCGGGTCACCCCGGCTGCTGGTGAGCTCTTACCTCACCTTTTCACCCTTACCCGTCAAAGACGGGCGGTCTATTTTCTGTTGCACTTTCCCTGGCCTTACGGCCGGTCGGCATTACCGACCATTGTGCCCTGTGAAGCCCGGACTTTCCTCCCGTTCGACCCGAGGGCCGAACCAGCGACCATCTATGCCCACTCCCGAAGTCATGTATCACCTGCGATCCCTGGAAAATTCTTCCAGGGCCTCACGATTCAATTCTATACCGAGTCCCGGTCCACTGGGAACATGCAGGCAGCCCTCGTCGTCCAGTTGGAACGGACTGTTAATGATCCTGTCGATATAGGGTGCTGGTGTAAGGAATTCCACGTACAGGGCAACTGGCATCGCTGCAGCCAGGTGCAGGTCTGCTGCCACCCCAACAGCCGTGTTCCAGCCATGGCTGACCAGCTGGATATGGTGATCATAGGCCTGCCAGGCAATCTTGCGGACCTCGCTTAGCCCCCCACACTTGGTGACATCTGGCTGCAGGATATCGACAGCACGCCGCTCAATCCAGGGCTGGAACGCCTGGCGGCGGGTGAGCACTTCGCCTCCTGCGATCGGGACCGGCGAGACCGCGGTCAGCCGGGCATAGCCTTCCAGGTCATCTGGCGGCAGCGGTTCCTCGAACCAGCCGACATCATAGTCGGCCAGCATCTGGGCGGTTCGCATCGCCCACTTGTACCGGTGCGGCCAGAACTGTTCACTCCCTCCGGCATCCACCAGCAGGTCGACATCGGGTCCCACCGCCTGGCGGGCAGTTTTTACCAGCAGCTCGTCAAACTGGCTGTCGCGCCGTCCGAAGGGACGCCAGCCCAGCTTGATTGCCCGGAAACCACGGGCCACGGTCTTCTCCAGCCGGTCCTTCATTGGTCCTGGTTCATCAAACAGCATCGATGCATAGGGCTTGATGCGATCCCGGTAACAACCTCCCAGCAAGCGAGAAACGGGTTGGCCGGAGGCCTTCCCAAGCAGGTCCCAGAGGCCAATATCGATCCCGGAGATCACATGTTCGAGTGTCCCACCGCGTCCCTGCCAGAAGCTACTCTGCCTGAGCTTCTCACTGACCCGTTCCGGCTCCAGTGCCGACTCCCCTTCCCAGAGGGGCCTCAGGGTCTCCACACCGGCCTCGACCAGGGCCGAGTTGGTAAACACGCTGCCGATACCACGCAGGCCTTCATCGGTCACGATCTCGAGAAGCGTGTGCAGGTCATCTTCCGGTTCATGGCCGTCCGGCCAGCCACCATCGACCGTGCCACCGAGCAACGGGTGAATCTCGATATCAACAATTTTCATAATGGCTTTCCCGTCCAGGCGGGGTTCTTGTCGGCTTCCCGCGTCCCCGCCTATCATGACGAGCTGACATCCAGCCATGATGACATGAAAAGTCCAGGTGAACAATGAGCGAGAATGAACAGGAAGCACCTCCGGTCAAAGAAAAAAAACGTCCTTTTTCTCGCTCGGTAATGGTGATCCTGCTTGCCTGGTTGGCCGCCGTGATCGCGATTCACAACTGGCCCGGCCTGGACCATGCCACGATGAACGTATTTCGTGTGGCAGCCACGTTGCTCTCCTTGATTGCACTGACATTGTGGTTCCTGTTTGCCAGCAGGGCCTCGCTCAAACGGCGCCTGCTGGCAGTCCTGTGTTCCCTTGCCGTGCTCTTCGGTTTCTTTTCCTCGGTCAAGATCATCAGCACGGACGGGGACTTGATCCCCCGGGTGGTCTGGCGATGGACTCCCACCCATGACACGACCCTGGCTGCGGCCAAACGCATCACTTCAACCATCAACATTGACCTTAGAACGGAATCCCCAGGCGACTTCCCTGGCTTTCTTGGCCCCCAGCGTTCCGGCTCCATTGAGAATCTCAGCTGGAATTCCGGCTGGCAGGATCAACCCGCTCCGCGCCGCCTCTGGACCCAGCTGATCGGGGCAGGCTGGTCGGGTTTCTCAGCCCGCAATGGCCATGCCATCACGATGCAGCAACGGGGAGAGAACGAGATTGTCAGCTGCCACGACATCCAGACGGGCGAGATCATCTGGAGTAACTCGATCCAGGCACGCCACGAGACCATTTTTGGCGGCATCGGTCCTCGCAGCACCCCGACTATTTCAAACGGCCGTGTCTACTGCCTGGGGGCCACCGCGATCCTGCGTTGCCTCGACGGCAGCAGCGGTAACGTGCTCTGGGAGAAAGACCTGCTGGCGCTGACCGGCAGCACGCCTGCCCAGGACATCAAGACAATCGCCTGGGGCCGCAGCAGCTCCCCGCTGGTTGTTGACGAGCTGGTGATTATCCCCCTGGGAGGTCCTCCGGCCGGTCCTCACGTCTCGCTGCTGGCCCTGGACGCCACCAGCGGCGAAGAACGCTGGCAAAGCGGGGACCGGCAGGCGAGCTATGCTTCCCCGTCCCTGGTTGAGCTGGGGGGTGAAAAACAGGTCGTGATTGTCAGTGCCGATCTTGTCAGCGGACACCGACTGGAGGATGGGAAACAGCTTTGGACCTACAGCTGGCCTGGCAGCAGCAGTGGCAGTGCCAGTGTTTCCCAGGCGGCCACGCTGGGAAACAACCGTCTGCTGCTTTCCAAGGGATACGGGGAGGGAGCTGCAGTGATCGAGGTTTGTCGCACGGCCGGTGAGGGGACCGATTTCGAGACTGAAACCATCTGGACGAGCAAGCAGGTGCTCAAGACAAAGTTCACCAACGTGGCAGTCAAGGACGGTTTTGCCTATGGCCTTTCTGACGGCATCCTGGAGTGTGTCGACCTCTCAAGCGGCATCCGCCGCTGGAAGAAGGGGCGACTCGGTCACGGCCAGCTTCTGCGACTGGCCGATGTACTGATGGTCCTGGCCGAGGACGGGATGGTCTGGCAGATCGCCACGAACCCGGAAAAATACCAGGTGCTGGGCAGGTTCCCGGCAGTCGAAGGAAAGTGCTGGGCCACGCTCTGCCTCTACGATAACCTGCTTCTTGTCCGTGCCGAGGAGGAGGCAGCCTGCTACGAGTTGCCCCTCACTCGCTCTCACTAACCCCCTGCTCCAGGAGCCAGTCCTCCAGGATCAGATGCTGGATGGTCGGTGCTCGCAACAGCGCCGTTCGTTCCGGCAGGACTTTCTTTAGCCAGGGACGCTGTGCCACGGCCGAGAGCAGCCGCATCCCCAGGTTACTTTCGTTATGGGTCTCGACATTGGCAGAAAGCCGCTGGTAGGTGGAAGGAATGATATTCGGCCCAGGGCCAATATGAATCACTGTCTCCACACCCATCTTGAGCGTCTCGTAAACCGCTTCCCAGAGTCGCTGCGGATGATCCACCCAGCGATGCAGCAGGTCGCGGCAGTTACTTTCTCCATAGTCCAGCCCTCCACTGACCAGCGAGAGCACCGGGAAAGAGGGTGCGGTGATTCCGCTTTCCAGGGTAAGCATTGTCTGCGCCGCTCGGTTGGGGATATTCCTCTGCCACATGATCGGGCTGTGCAGCGGCGGCCAGCGGTCCTTGTTCTTGCGAAGCACGACCTGGCGAGGTTTTTCCTCACAGAGCAGGTCTCGCAGTCGCTCAAGCGAATCCGCCTGGCCCATCAACAGAAGCGTGTTGGGAGCCAGTTCCGCCGAGATCCCCACCACCCCCTTTCCCTGCTGGTTAATCGCCAGCAGGCCGCGGTCGACCGACTCACGATCAATGGACTCGGTACGGGAAAAGAGAACTCCCAGGGTGACATCCTCGGCCAGGGCGACGCAGTCCTCTGCCAGCAGCAGCGGGACGCTCAGCGCATCGCCAAAGGAAAAAACTCCTGCAGCAACCAGGGCCGTTATTTCCCCCAGGCTATAGCCAAAACCAAGCTGGCACTGCTGGTAATCCACCTCGAACTCCTCCTGCAGGATTTCCAGCTGGGCAAGCTCCATCGTCATCACCAGGGCCACCGCTTCAGCGTAGCTTTCCAGTGTTGTCTCGCGACCGCTGTTGACCTGACCAACCAGGTCGACCGGGCGAGAGAGCAGCTCCGAGGCGATCTGGCTGCCCTCCTTGAGCCAGCGGGCCACGCGGGGGCCATAACGCTCATGCTCAAGCAGTTCCTGGCTCCGTCCGAGGTTCCGGACGTTGTAACCACGCAGCGCCAACGCCGTGTTACCAAGACCATCTCGTAATTGATCAACATCCATGCGAACGCCTACCAGCGCGGGTTAGCTCTGCTGCGCCTCAGTGTATCGCCGCTGCCCTCTGGCCGGCAATCGCAACCGATCCTGCAAGCACGCCTGTCCTGCTTGCTGCTGACCTTTGCCCCAAGTACAACGAAA
>PANG01000060.1 GCA_002708345.1 Planctomycetaceae bacterium
GGAGGCAGGTTGTTTGCCCGCATGGGTGCGAGCGTGACAGCTCATGCCCGGGATCAGGACGTGCTGACAGCTGCTCACGGGCTGGTGGTTGGGCTGGACCTGGAATCGGAGGGAAAGCTCCTTGACGGTTTTCCCCTGCGGACCCCGGGTGAACGCTGGGAATTTGAAGGGACGCCGGTCAGCGACGGGGACTCGGTCTACGTGTTGCTGCGTTATCACGATGAAGTTCGCAGCCAGTTTCATGTCGCTTCTTACTCGATCGAGTCGGGTCGCCAACGCTGGCAGCAGAGAGTCTGTGCCGCTGGCATGCCATCCCGTGGGAACTGGCAGGAACAGACGCATTACCTGCTGACGCTGCACGAGGGAACCCTGTTCTGCAATCCCGGGTCCGGTGTTGTGGCTTCCCTTGCCTGCCAGGACGGTCACCTGAACTGGATCGTGAGCTATCCACGCACGGTGCTGGAGGCGGGCAACGCTCGTCAAACGGGCCAGCATGTGTTCCGCGACCTTGTGCCCCCGCTGGTGGATGGTTCGACCCTCTTCTGTGCTCCTCCCGACAGCGATCGGTTGTTTGCCCTGGATCTGTCCAGTGGCCGGTTGATTTGGCAGACCGCCCCAGGCATTGCCGGGGACGCGAAATACCTGCTGGGAGTGGTCCATGACCGGCTGGTCGCCAGCGGTGATCGCCTCTACTGGTTTGATGTGTACAATGGAGAGTTGCGTGAGCAGTTCCCGCGTCTGGGAAGCCGGGCGCTCGATCAGCCCCGGCCAGACCCCGCGGGCTGGGGACGGGGGTTGATCGCGGCGGGCAGGGTCTACTGGCCGCTCGAGGACAAGATCATGGTGTTTGAGAACGGCTCGGAACAAGTAGGCTGGCAGCGAAAACAGGAGATTGACCTGGCCGTACGTTCGGCGACCGGTGGCAATCTTGTCCCGCTGGGAAACAGGTTGTTTATTGTTGCCCACGACAGGCTTTACGCATTCCAGAACGACCGGTAGTACGATCATGAATCACGAGACCAATCCACAGACACCGGCACCGCAGGTGGCAGCAGTGATCGAGTCCTGTGAGCAGCTCCTGGAGCAGCTTTCACGGCAGATCATCGGCCAGCAGGAGGTGCTCCGGCAGTTGTTGCTGGCCCTGTTCGCCCGTGGCCATTGTCTGCTGGTGGGTGTTCCCGGCCTGGCCAAGACACTGATGATCCGCACGCTTGCCCAGGCCCTGCAACTGGAATTTCGTCGCATCCAGTTCACCCCGGACCTGATGCCGTCGGATATTACCGGTACCGAGATGATCCAGCCCGATCCGGAGAGTGGGGAACGGCTTTTCCATTTTCGTCCAGGCCCGGTATTTGCCAATATCCTGCTGGCTGATGAGATCAACCGGACGCCTCCCAAGACGCAGGCCGCTCTGCTTGAAGCAATGCAGGAAGCCTCGGTAACAGCGGGGGGCGAGAGTCACCCGTTGCCGGATCCCTTTTTTGTACTGGCGACCCAGAACCCGATCGAACAGGAAGGGACCTACCCGCTTCCCGAGGCCCAGCTCGATCGTTTCATGTTCCATGTCCAGGTCGATTACCCGGACAGCCAGGAGGAACTGGCGATTATCAAGCAGACGACGGATGACAAGCAGGTCGATATCCAGCCGGTGATGGATGCGGAACGTATCGGTGAAATTGGAGAGCTTGTCAGGCAGCTTCCAATCGCGGATCACGTCGCCAGTTACGGACTTGGCCTGGTCCGGGCCAGCAGGCCTGACCGTGAAGAGGCGACGGACCTGGTGCGGGAATATGTCAGCTGGGGAGCAGGTCCCCGGGCGGGTCAGTACCTGGTGCTGGGAGCCAAGGCGCATGCACTGCTCGATGGACGTTATACCGTTGAGTACGAGGACATCGACGCGGTAGCGCACCCGGTATTGCGGCACCGTTTGCGTCTAAATTTCCAGGCGGAAGCTGCCGGGCTGGTGGCGAACGATGTGATTGATCACCTGCTTGAACACGTGCGGAATCGTGAATCGTCGGAGCAATCAGATGGAAGACTCCCCAACGTCTTTGGATCCGCGGGCACTGGCCAGCCTTAAGGGGCTGCGCCTGCGGGCCCGGCAGATCGTCGAGGGGTACATGGTGGGACTGCATCGCAGTCCACTGCGCGGATTCTCTATCGAGTTCGCGGAACATCGTGAGTACGCTCCTGGTGACGATGTGCGGCATGTCGACTGGAAGGTCTTTGGACGCACCGACAAGTTCTATGTCAAGCAATACGAGGATGAGACCAACCTGATCTGTTACCTGGTCCTGGATGTGAGCGAGAGCATGGCATACCAGGGACCGGGCTCGGCGATGAGCAAGCTGGAGTATGCCCGTTGCCTGGTTGCCGCTTTCAGCTGGCTGGTCCTCCAGCAACAGGATGCCGTTGCCCTGGCCACGATCGGTGAGCAGGTGCACGATCGGCTGCGGCCAGCCAGTCACCCGTCACAATGGGATAACGTGCTGCGGATGCTCGAGGGTGCCAGCCCTGCCGGGGCGACACGGATAGGATCGACCCTCCATGAACTTGCCGAACGCTATCGCAAGCGAGGAATCGTGATCATTCTCAGTGATCTCTTTACCGAGGTGGATGAACTGATCGCGGGACTTCGACATTTTGGCCATCGCCGTCATGACGTGGTTGTGCTGGAAGTGCTTGATCCGGCCGAGCTGGATTTCCCCTTTCAGCGTTTTTCCAGTTTCCAGGGGTTTGAGCAACTAGGGAACCTGCTGGCGGATCCTGCGGCAATACGTACTGGCTACCTGAAGGAAATGGAAGAGTCTCGTAACAAGGTGAAGCAGGAGGTTCGCAAGCTTGGCATGGAGTTAGTCTCGGTGCGGACTGATACGCCGTTTGATGTGGCCATGCGGGAGTTCCTGGAAGCACGGGAGAACCGGGCCACCATGGGGTAAACGTGTCCGGTTGCAGGCTCGAAGGGGGTGCGCGATCGGTGAACCAGTGAATGCCGTAGGTGACAAGAACCATGCAACCTGACCCTCCTTCCATGCTGGCCGTTATCTCCCTGGGACAGGGAGCCATGTTGTGGTGTGCCCTGGCAGCACTCCTGCCAGTGATCATCCACTTCTGGAACCGTCATCGATTCGAGGTTGTTCCCTGGGCAGCGATGCAGTACCTGGCGGCTGCCATCCGTCGGCATTCGCGACGCCTGCGACTGGAACGGTGGCTCTTGCTTGCCATCCGCAGCCTGATCCTGCTCCTGTTGGCCGTGGCCCTGGCGGACCCAGTGATCTCGCCCCTGGCGGGACTGGGTCCGAGTCGGCAGGGGAACCAGCCGACTCATTTTATACTGGTAATCGATGGTTCCTATTCGATGTTGGCCAGCACGGATGGCCAGACTCGATTCCAGGCAGCGATTGAGCAGGCCCAGCAGTGGATTGACACCGCCCACCAGGGAGATGGTTTTACGGTGGTCATGATGGGGAAACCTCCAGAGGTGATTATCGGCCAGCCCGCTTTCGATCGTGCCGATGTGCGGGGTGAGATCGAGGTGCTCAGGCCAACTCATACTGCGGCGCAGATTACCAGTACGCTTGTGGAAGTCGAGCAGCTGATTGCCCGGACCGGGCAGGAACACCCGGAATTTTCCCAGGTCCAGGTGGGCATTTTCAGTGACCTGGAACAGGATAGCTGGCAGCCGGTGGGGACTGCACCCTGCCGAATGGTCATCGAGCGGCTGGCTGAACAGGCAACGCTGGTCCTGTTTGACGTGGGACAGGACTCCGCCAGTAACGTGGCAGTGGTGAGGCTGGAACAGCTACAGGCAGCCACTCGCTCGGGGGTACCGGCACGATGGGAGGGAGTCATCGAGAACTTTGCTGCCGGACCCCAGGCGAACCTGGCTGCTGACTGGAGTGTGGATGGCCAGCTGATTCAGCACCAGCTGCTCTCGCTGGCTCCCCTCGAGACCCATTCGCTCCAGCTTGAATACACTTTCACAACTCCGGGCCTGCATCATGTTGAACTCTCCATCAGTGGGGATGACCTGGAGGCCGACAATGAGCGCTGGCAGGTTAGCCAGTTGAGAGAGACGATCGAGGTGTTGTGCGTGGAAGGGAGATCCGGGGAAGCTGACCTTTTGGAACTTGCTCTGGACCCGTCCGGAGATGCCTCATCGATCCACATCCAGAAGGTGACGATCGGTGGACTGGTTGATCAGTCGCTGGAACATTACCAGCTGGTCTGTCTTGCCAACGTGGCACGTTTTTCCCGGGATGAAGCGAGCTTGCTTGCAAGCTATGTCGCCGAGGGAGGCACTGTTGTGTTCTTCCTGGGTGACCAGGTCCAGGCAGAGAACTACAACCAGCTGCTGGGAGTGACAGGAGCAGGTTCCCTGCTTCCTGGACCGCTCTTGGCGATTGCCCCGGCCGGACCTTACCAGCTTGATCCACTCGCCTACCGGCATCCCCTGGTATCTGTTTTTCGTGGGCAGCAGCGAGCCGGCCTGCTTTCTACGCCAGTCAACAGTTACCAGCAGATCGAGTTGTCGGGCGAGGAGAGAGGTGCGGGGCTCCAACGCCAGGCGGCCGATCACTGGGAAGTGGCGCTCGCACTCGAAAACGGTGATCCACTGGTGATCGACGGACAGGTTGGTCAAGGACAGGTGGTTGTTTTTTTCACCGCGATCTCCTCTCTCTCTCGCCTCCAGGATGGGGACCAGAGCATCGCCTGGTCCGAGCTTGGGAGCTGGCCAAGTTTCCTTCCGATGGTCCAGGAGATGGTCGCGCTGGCTGCCAGTCGAGATCAGGCCCAGAAAAATGTGGCGGTGGGAGACCTGCTCCGGGGACAGCTGGCGGAGGGGACAAGACGGTTGGATGCAGAGATTGTCCTGCCGCGTGGCGACGTGCAGCGACTGGCGGTCCAGGACGTGGATGGACGACTGCGCTGGGCTTTTGGCGAGACACCGTGGGGTGGATTGTACAAGGTCCGTAACGGTGGTGAGTCGTCGGCCATNGACCTGTTCGCCGTGAACCTGGATAGCCGTGAAAGTGCCTTGCTGCGAATTCCCGAGGGGGAACTTCCCGCCGCACTGCAGCGGCAGATGGTACATCTGGACAAGCCAGGTGTGCTGGACACGGGTACGCCGGCACGTCCCCTGTTCCAGTGGTTGCTCGGTACGATCCTGGTGCTATTACTCTGCGAATCGTGGATTGGCCATCGGCCGGGAAGGGGTTCGTCATGATTCACCTTTCCTGTCAGCTCCTGGCCCAGGCAGTGGACTCACTGCGGACTGGCCTGGAACCGTCCTACTACCACCGCTTCCCCTTTTCTCCCTGGGTTTCTGCCCTGGTCCTCTTCGGAGCGATCCTTTTTGTATTGCTGGTCTCACGACGAGATCGCACGGTGGTGACGAGATGGCAACGCCTGCTGCTGGTCAGCCTGCGAATCGCCCTGGTGACCCTGACCCTGTTCATGATGCATGGCTGGATGCGACAGCAGCATGTCACTGATCTNCCCGACCTGGTCATCCTGCTGGATAATTCCGCAAGCATGGACCTGGAGGATTCCGGCCTGTCGCCTGCTGACCAGGAACGCTGGAGCGGCCAGGTGAGGCAGTTGCTGGGGGATCTCCCTTTAAGCCGTTTCGAACTGGCCCGCGCTGGCCTGCTGAAGGAGGATGGTCGCCTGCTTGACAGCCTGGCTGACCTGCACCAGCTCAAGTTCTTTACCCTGGGGAAATCCTTGCAGCTGCTCACACCGGATCCTGACGGGGTGATCACGGGAAAGATTCGCCAGCTTGAGGCGAATGCCTCGAGCAGTCGCCTGGGCAGTGCGGTGCTGGAAATTCTCCAGCTCCAGCGAGGACGTCCCACGACCGCCATCATCGTGATCAGTGATGGAATGACAACAGAAGGACTCTCGATCGCCCAGGTAGCACCCCGTGCTCGCCAGCAGGGAGTCCCTCTTTTCCTGGTCGGCCTGGGGAGCCCGAGAGGTCCGCTGGACCTGGAACTGGGAGATCTTGTTGCCGANCGGGTGGCCTTTGTCGAGGATCTGGTTACCGTCGATGTGCGCCTGACTGCTGCCGGGATTGAGAAAGAAAAGGTGCGAGTGGAATTACGGAGTGCCGCCGACGATCAATTACTGGCCGAACGGGAGGTGGAAGTTTCCGGGCAACAGCCGAGCCAGCGAGTGAGACTGTCCTTTCGGCCAGGGGAAGCAGGAGAGCATGATTACCNGATTCAGGTTGATCCCCTGGCAGCCGAGAGTGATCTTCAGAATAACTCGCTCGACCACCACTTGCTGGTTCGTGATGAAGCGATCCGGGTCTTGCTTGTCCAGGAATACCCGAGCTACGAGTACCGGCTGCTCAGAAGCTTGCTGGGCCGGACACTCCAGCGATCCGGCAACGCCCAGCTGATTGAACTGGTGAGCGTACTGCAGGATGCGGACCCGGGAGTTGTCAGACTGGATGATTCACTTGCCAGCAGTATTCCCGTCAGCCGAGAAGANCTNTTTGATTTTGACGTGATCNTTTTTGGTGATGTGAATCCCCAGCTGCTTGGCACCACCGTGATGGAAAACCTGCATGCATTCGTGAGTGAGCGGGGAGGGGGGATCGTCTTCCTGGCCGGAACCCGCCACATGCCGACCGCTTACCAGGAGACACCCCTGGAGGGACTCTTCCCATTTCGNCTGGAAGCAGTGCNTCGGCCTGTGGATCCGCAGGCTGGGTTGGGTGCCGCGGATGTCCAGCTCTCCTTCCAGGGNAGGCAGGTCTCGCACCTGATGCTCTCNACCGACGAGCAGGAGAGCTCGCGGCTCTGGGAGAGCATGCCATCGTTGCAATGGCTGATGCAGACAGCCGGCTTGAGGGAGGGTGCCCGGGTGCTTTTGGAACACCCGGCAGTGGGGGCAGACCCGATACCGGTCGTGCTGATGCAATTCGTGGGTGCCGGGAAAGTGATCTTTCATGCCACCGATGAATCCTGGCGCTGGCGAGGGAGCCTGGAGGGGGAGGAGTATTACCAGCGTTACTGGCTACAGACAATCCGCTACCTGAACCGTAGCCAGGCCCTGGGTGGAAGCCGGGATGCGGAATTGACCAGTGACCGGGAACAGNATTCCTTTGGAGAGGACGTGCAATTGCGGGTTCGCTTCCTTGATGAGACAGCCGCCCCGGATGATGATGCCGGTGTAATGGTCGTGGTTCAGCGAGAGAATGGGAACCGCCGGCTGGTGACCATGCAGCGGCCAGCCAGCCGCCGGGATCGGTTCCTGGCCACCCTGGATGGATTGCCGGCGGGACGTTACCGGGCATGGATGGCCGATCCCCGCGTGGAGGGAGAGGCTCCCCAGGTTTTCTTTTCGATCCAGGGTCCCACGGGTGAGAATACCCGTAAGGGTGCGGACCTGGACGACCTGCAACGAGCTGCCAGCGAATCCGGGGGCCGACTTCTCAATATTGACCAGCTCGAGGACCTTCCCAGGGTATTACCGCTGGGTAGACAGGTGCGACTGCAATCGCGTCCAGCACGCCCGATCTGGAACAATCCCTGGCTGGCCCTGTTATTTGTCGTCCTGATCACCTCTGAGTGGTTGCTAAGAAAGCGGTTTGGGCTGGTATAATCAAGTCTGTACCTCCTGGCGATCTGCTCGCTGTTTTTCCCTTCACGGCGCAAGTGAAAAGCCTGGCATGAAATCAACAATCCTCTTTTCTGTCGACCAGCTGGCGGTTCGCGCCCGGCGACTTGTCATGGTGCATGCCATCGCGCTGACCCTGCTGTCGGTGCTGGGGGCAGCGACGCTACTGGCGATCGCGGATTACCTGGTCCACTTCCAGGATCATGGTATTCGCTGGCTTCAGTTCACGGCCCTGCTGCTGGTGAGCATGGCAGCCTGCCTGTATGTCCTCCGCCCGGCGCTGCATTGCCATTTTGAACCGGTGATGACGGCCCGCAGGGTGGAACGCCAGTTTCCACAGCTTGGTCAGCGACTTTCCAGCACCGTCGCCTTCCTGCTCGAAAACAACGGGCAGCAATTAAGTGCCTTCCAGCAGGCACTGCATGATGAGGTGGAGCTGGAATTGGCCAGGCTCAACATGGAGTCCTGCCTGGTGCCTACGCGAACACGCCAGGCGGTGCTTGGATTTCTCCTTCTGGTTGCCATGGTTCTCGGTTGCATCAGCTGGCAGACATCGGACTCCCTGCTGGCGGCTGGCCGNCTCGTCCAGCCATGGCGAGAAACCAGCTGGCCCCGCCGCCATCAATTGCGGCTGGAAGCACCGCNGCTGCGGACGGCCAGGGGAGANCCCTTNCAGGTCACGCTTGTNGATGATCGAGGACGATTNCCCGGCAGGGTGATTTTTGAAGTGGTCTACGATGGCGATGAGGAGACCGGGCAGTTTGAATCCACTGCCAGGGGAAGTTCCTTTGAGTTCCACCTTGAACGGGTGGCTCGTTCTTTCCGGTTGAGGGCACATGGTGGTGATGACGACACCATGCCGTGGCANCATGTCGATGTTGTTGAACCACCGTCGCTTGAANCAGCCCAGCTGACACTNCACAGTCCCGCTTACACTGCCCGTGCGTCTGAAAAGCTGAGCGGAGATGGACGCCTGATCGCTGGCAGCCAGCTGGAAGTGGAAGTGGAGGTGGATCGTCCAGTGGACCGAGTCGAACTGGTTTTTGAGAACGGAAAGGAACAGTTTCGACAATTNCTGCAACCGGGACGGAAAGGCACACAATTTGTCCTGGATGCTGGTAATTCCGGACCATGGATACTCAACGANTCAGGACATTACTGGTTTGAATTGAGTGGCGAAGTGGCGGCCCGCACAAGGAGCTGGCAGCTGGAAGTCATCAGCGATNAACCCCCGACGGCGATTATTGAAAATCCCCGGGATGGCCAGGCATTCTGGACCCGTGCCATTGTGCCGGTCGTGGCAGATGTCCGTGACGATATCCGCATCCGTGATATCCAGCTGCANTTTCGCTTGTATCAAGATGGTCCCGGACCGGACCAGAGTGTGGTCATTGTCCAGGGGCCACTGCTCTCCACCGCCGTGGAAACCTCGTCCTTCGAGGAGTTCTTTTCAGGGGATCATCGACGGATCCTGTTTGCCTGGGACCTGGGACTGCAACAGGGTCTCCGCGCGGGGAGCGTGATCGAGTTTGAACTGGTGGTGACAGATTACCTTGGTAACACTGCCAGTAGCAGGNCACGGCAGTTGCGATTGCTCGATCGNGAGGATCTGATCGAGCAACTGGTCCGGGATCATTTGCAGGTAAGTGATTCGCTGGGTGAACTCTCCGGCAGGCAAAAGCTGCTTGGTGAACAGACACATCGTCTCCGGCTGCAGTCGCCGGCAGACCGGCCAGCGAAAGAGGTGGCAGGAGAGCTTCAGCAGCTGCTTCTCCAGCAGCAACAGGTGATCGAAAAACTGGTCGCGAGCCCGGAGGGTCTGCTGCCACTGGCGAGAGAGNTGGAAAGAGCAATTGTTGCTAACCACCTGCATGGATCGGATATTNCCGATCAGGTTGACAACCTGGAGAAATCTCTCTCGTATCTTGCCGATAACATGCTGCCTCCATTGAAACAGTACCTGGCGGCCAGCTGGAAACTGGTGGACGCCAGCTCGTCAGGCCCGTTGCTGAAAGAGAGCGAGTGGGAGCAGGCAGCCGCGCTGCTGGAAGCGGCCGAGTTGCTGCAGCAGGGAGTGGCCCAGGAACTGGAAAAACTCTCGGGGAGTAACGTGCAGGGGAATCGCTACCGTATGGTGCTTGTTCAATTCGAGCAGCTACTGGCTGATCAGGATCAGCTGTTGGGACAAACCCGGCAGCGACAGCTTGAACGGCTTACCCGTGTCGACAATGGCAGCAATGTCGTTCCCGAGGATGCAACCGGGTTACTGCTGGATCGACAGCAACAGCTTGCCGAGCAGTTCGAGCGACTCCAGGGACAGCTCCGCCTGTTGCTGCTGGATGAACGAACCGGGGCATCGCACCGGGAGGCAGCCAGCCAGGCCCAGCAACACGCTCGCCGTGCGGCACTTGGAGGACTTCAACTCGCCGTGGTCCAGTCGCTCCGGGATCAACAGCTCGGTAAGGGGGTGGACCAGATGGTTTCCATTTCATCCATCCTGGGTGAGATAGTTGATATTTTATCGAATCGCCATGCCCGCAAACTGCAGGTGAGGGCAGAGCAGATTGCAGGCCTGCTTGAACGACTCGCGAGGATCAAGGATCAGCAGCAGACCCTGGTTGAGGACCTGAGGGTAGCAAGGGAAGAAGAGGATCTCCAGGCCAGGACTGCACGCCTGCCGGTTCTTGCCGATCGCCAGGATCAAGTTGCCATAGAGATTGCCTCGCTCCTTGAGAATTCGAGTGAAACGATGGTGAACGATCAGCTGGCCCTTGCCCGCTTAGCGGCAGGTCGGGCGAGCATGGCATGCCGAGAGGGACACCTGGATGAAGCGACCGGCCTGGCAGAAGAAGTCGCACTGGCACTTCAAAGGAGCCTTGGCGTGCTGGATCAACTGGAGAAAACGACGCGAAATCAACTTGCATTTCGCATGATGGACCAGCTTGATCCAAAACTGCAGGCGATTCGTGACCAGCAGCAGCGAGTCCTGGAGAAAACACGGCAGCTCAACCAGGTTCGCCAGCAGCGACCGGCCGGCACGCTGCTTCGCAGTGAACAAATCACCGTCTCCGGCCTGGCAGCTCTGGAGCAGCAGCTGGCGGATAAACTGGCAGAGCTTACCGGGACGCTGAATGATGTTTCGGCCGTTCGCTTTGCCCTGGTGGAAATCGGCCGGATGATGCAACAAGTGGGCGGATTGTTGGGAGCGGAACAGGTTGGAGAGGATTGCCAGCAGCTTCAGCAAGAACTGCTCGATCGGCTCGACCAGGTTTGTTCGGCACTGGCTGAATCGCTGGCCTCGTCACTCCCGGACACCTCTGCTGGAATGAAAGTGGGATCCACCGAAACGGATGCCTTGCTGCAATCGCCGGCAGAATTGCAACTGTTGCTATCGATGCAGCAGCAGGTTCTTGAGGAAACACGGATGCTCGAGAGGATCCGGCAGCGGCAAGGTAGTTTGCCGCCACGACAACAACAGCAACATCGAGAGCTGGTGAGCCGGCAACAGCAGCTGGTTCAACTGGTCGCTCGTATCCGGAATCCAGCTCGAACTGTCAGGCAGGAAGGAGAACAGCCATGACCATGAAGCAGTTGTTTGTTCTTTTTACCCTGGCCTTGCTGCCTCTTGGCGGATTGCCAGCAGACAAGCCACCCCTTTCCAGGGAGCTGGAAAAGAGCCTGCTGGAGGACATTCCCTCGTCTTTACCTTCTTCTCGGGCCAAGTCAAAGGGAACTGAGAGCACGCTTTCCCTTCCGGGGCCGACGATAACAGCTAGTGAACTGGCTGGAGAGGATGTGGGGCAGCAGGGTGAATCGGATCCCCTGTTGCCAATTGAACTCCAGATGCGACAGCTCCACCGTCGTCTTGCCGATGGGGATACGGGGCGAGAAACACAGTTGCTCCAGGTCCGCCTGGTTGAACAACTCGAGGGCCTGCTGGAATCAGCCCGCGCCCGCCAGCAGGAGCGGACCGGCCTGCAATCGAGTAACGTGGGGACAGGGTCGACCGTTGCGGGGACTGGAGCCAGTGGCACCGGAGAGGAAACAACAGCCGAAAACCAGGTCCTGGAGCCCCCGCCGGAGCACCTTTCTCCCGCGATCCAGAGAATTTGGGGATCGCTTCCCCCGGCCGTGCGCAGCGAGCTGCGCGGTGCCAGGATCGAGCGGTTCTTGCCCAAGTATGAATCAATGTTGGAACAGTTCTATCGTCGCCTGGCGGCGCCACGCTGACATGCCTGGATGCGAGCGGGATGAAAAATCAAGCAATCAAGCGTCGAAGATTCCTGGGACAGATCAAGTCTGCCGGTCTGTCGACAATGGCACTGGCTTTCGCGGCGGGCTCGCTTGAAGGACAGCGCCGACGAGGTTCTCCCGACCGGTCGATCATGACCGGGGAAACTCGTGCGGCGATCGGGCAAGGGCTGGAGTTTCTGGCAGGACGCCAGAACGAGGAAGGCTCGTTTGGTACAGCCGGGTATGCCAGGAACGCTGCTGTCTGCAGCCTGGTCGGACTGGCGATGCTTGCCAGTGGAAGTACTCCCCGACGAGGGGTGCATGGAGAAACGGTAGATCGCCTGGTGCAGTTCATTCTTGCCCAGGCCGGCGACAGCGGCTTTATCGCTGTGCCGGACAAGGCAACCCAGGGGCCGATGTACGATCACGGGTTTGCAACGCTTTTTCTTGCCCAGGTCTACGGCATGTCGCCCCGGCGTGAAATCCGCGGAGCACTCAAGAAGGGGGTGCAGCTGATCGTTGATACGCAGAATTCCGAGGGAGGCTGGCGGTACCAGCCGGAAAAAAAAGACGCGGATATCTCGGTGACAATCTGCCAGGTGACGGCCCTCAGGGCGGCCCGGGATGTCGGGATTTTTGTGCCCTCCGAGACGATTGATCGCAGCGTCGCCTACGTGAAACGTGCCCAGAATTCTGATGGAGGTTTCATGTACACGCTGGAAGGGGGAGAGAGTGCTTTTCCTCGCACCGCTGCAGGAGTGGTCTCGCTCTACAATGCCGGCATCCACGAGGGCAAGGAAATCGATGCGGCACTCGCCTACCTTGAGGAGAATGCACCGCAAGCGGGCGCCTTTGACCAGTCCTCGCATTTCCTCTACGGCCAGTATTACGCGACCCAGGCATGGTGGTATGCGGGAGGAGACCGATGGAAACGGTGGTACCTCTCGGTGCGAGATCCACTGGTTGCCGCCCAGGCTACCGATGGTTCCTGGAGCGGGAAGATCGGCCTGGAGTACGCGACCGCTGTCTGCTGCATGATCCTGCAAATGCCCAATAACTACCTTCCGATTTTCCAGAGATAAGAGAATGCGAAAACAGGCTGTCTTCTTGCTGCTAGCGATACTGGCCCTGCTGGGGCCTTCCACGCAGGCATGGTCGCAAGGGGAGTATGCACGTTCCGGTGTTGGGCATGATGGAACACCGATCCAGGGAAAGCTGAAGCGACTGGATGAGCAGGGGCGACTGGTGCTCGAGCAGGGAGACCAGCAGAAGGTTGTCGAAAGTGGACAACTTGCTTACTGGGGAAGGCTGGCAGCTGCCAGGGAGGGTGCCTGGCTATTGATGAGCGGTGAAAGCCGTATCGTGGCAGATCTAATCTCCTGGAACGAGGAGCGGGTCACCGTGGAATCACGGTACTGGCAGCAGGCGACGATCCCGGTTGCCAGCCTGCGGGGGATTGTTCTTCGGCCCCCCACGTCGGTGGCCCGGCAGGATAGATTGCTCCGGCAGATCCAGGAACATGTCGCTGGCGAGGACCTCGTTTTCCTGCAGGATGGGGATATTCTGCGAGGTGCGGTCCTGGGATTCTCGACCATGAGAGAAATACTCCCCCTCGTCCGGATTCGTATTGCGGGCCAGGCGGAGGCGGCGAGGATCCCGTTTTCCAAGGTCCAGGCTGTCGCTTTTCGACACCTGCCCGCCGGCTCTGCCGAGGATCCTGCCAATCGCTGGGTAGTTGGTTTTCGTGACGGAAGCCAGCTTTCGGTGAAGTCCCTCAAGCAGCAGGACACCGAGCTGCACTCCATCATGGAGCACGGCCTGAAGCTGGTCCGCCAGACAGCCCCCGGCCGAGATGCCTGGCACGATGTGGTTTACCTGCGACCGGTGGATCCCAAAACAAAATACCTTTCGGACCTGGAGCCTCTCGGTTACAAGCACATTCCATATCTTGGTGCCGCCTGGTCCTACCAGATGGACCACGGCGTGATGGGGGGGCGGCTTACCAGTGGAGGAGTGCTCTATGAAAAGGGAATCGGGATGCACAGCACGTCCCGGCTCGCCTTCGAGGTTCCAGCAAACGCCGGCTGGTTCCATGCCGAGATGGGCCTGGATGACAGTGCCGGTCGGCGAGGAAGCGTCGTCTTCCTGGTTTACTGCCAGCGNGCANCAGAGGAAGAATCGNCCNCCNGCTGGGAGATGGTNTTCCAGAGCGAGGTGGTTCGTGGCGGTGACGTNCCCGGGCGNGTGCGGGTCTCACTGGAGGGNGTNCGCCGNATGGCCCTGGTCGTGCAGCATGCCGATCGAGGGGACGTGAAAGACCATGCCAACTGGCTTCAGGCTCGCATCACGATCAAGCCTTCCAAGTAACGCTCAGGCCCCGTACTTGCCCAGTCGTCCAGCATTGGCCAGTGCCAGGGTCATCAGGTACTTTGCCTCGAACTGTCCCAGGCCACCATGGATGCAACTGGACTCGCTGAACTCGGTCAGCCCGTCCGGGCGGCAGCAGTCCGAGACCAGCAGCGTGGGGACCGGGTGCCAGCTATGTTGCTTGAGGTAGCTGGGAGTGCTGTGATCCCCGGTCACGATTAGCACATCGGGGGAGAGTTCAGTAACTCGTGGAAAGATCGCATCAAACTGTTCGGTTCGTTCGCGCTTGGCATCAAAATCACCATCCTCGCCGGTGCTGTCGGTGTACTTGAAATGCACGAAGAAAAAATCAAAATCGTCCCAGGCCGCCGCCAGTACCTCCATCTGTTCCTCGAGCGTCTGGGGCTGGCCAACGATCTCCATGCCAACCAGCTGGGCGAGGCCCTTGTACATCGGGTAAACCGCGATCGCCGCGGCGCGTAGCCCGTAGACCTCCTGGTAGCTCGGCAGTTCGGGGCGGGCGGCAAAACCACGCATGGTAAGGAAATTCGCCGCCTCCTCGTCCGCCAGCAGCCCGGCTGCCTGTGCCAGGAATGCCGCTGCCACCTCTGCCGTTCGCTGGCTTGAATCGTCCGATGCGATCGGATCCAGCGGTGCAACGCCAGTTGCCTGGGGATCGGTGTCCCGGACACTGCCGCCAAGTCCCTCACCCCGCAGGACAACCACGAAGCGATGTTCCTTCACCGGTTCCACGAAGATCTCGATCCCCGGGACCTGGACCTGGCGAAGGCGTTCCACCAGCAGGCTGCTCTGCTCGGTCGGGATCCGGCCAGCACGCCGGTCAGTGATCAGGCCTGCCTCGTTGAGCGTGCAGAAGTTACAGCGAATCGCCACGTCTCCCGGTTCGAGCGCGAAGCCAATTCCGGTGGCCTCCAGGGCGCCCCGGCCGATCTGGTAGATGAGCGGGTCATAGCCAAAAAGTCCCAGGTGCCCCGGCCCACTTCCGGGGCTGATTCCAGGGAGTACCGGGATGCTGGCTCCTTGCACACCCTGCGATGCGAGGGCATCCAGGTTGGGCGTCGCGGCTGCTTCCAGTTCCGTTGGCCCACCCGCTTGCATCGGGAGCCCCCCCAGTCCGTCGGCCACCATCATCACGATCTTGGAATCATTCTGCGTGTGGAGAGTTCGAGTAAGCTGGTGAATATCCATCGTTTGCTGGGGTCGATCGCGGTTTATGAATTGTTGACTCGGCCCGGGGATTTTCTCCCCGCTCACGGTTCCCAACCGTACCACAAATCGGAGAAAATCGACAAGGTCCCACTGTTGTTTCAAAGCGGATTCCGACAGACTGGATAACTGGTGACCATGGCCGCGCGACCGAGGATGACCCATCAATGCCGATGCTCAGTTATGACCCGGGTGGTGTTTTCCGTGCCGGAGCAGTGACATCCGAGCAGCTTGAATATCTTGCTCCACGGCTGGAGTCGGCCAGACAGGAAATCGACCAGGATGACCTGGCAGTGCTCGCCGCCGGAGATTCTCTGCCAGCCGCCCGCGAGCCACTCGATGCCACTTTCTACCCGCTGCCAGAACAGTTGCTCGTGGAACAACAACAGGCGGGCAACAAGAGCGTTGTTGGCAGGATTGGACAGCTGGCCGCCCGCTTGCAAGACCAGGTCGAGACAGTGGTGCTGCTGGGCATCGGCGGATCCTCGGCCGGTGCCAGGTCGCTGATGGATGCCTGCTGTCATCCCTACCACAACCAGAAGGAGGGTCGGACCCGGTTGTTCTTTGCCGGTGGCAATGTCGACAATGACGCCACCGGTGCTCTTCTGGAATTGCTCTCAGCGGATCCGCGCCCCTTTGCAATGCTGGCCATCAGCAAGAGCGGAGGAACGCTGGAGACCGCCATCGCGCTCAGGCAGTTGATGGCCCTCCAAGAGCAGCTGCGGACGCCTGCCTGGCCTGCATCTGCGGACCTCCTTGTCCCGGTGACGGCTCCCGGTAGCCGGCTGGATCGGATTGCTGACGAGGTTGGTTGCAGTGAGCGGTTTTCTGTCCCGGAGGGAGTGGGGGGACGTTTTAGTATTCTCAGTCCCGCTGGCCTGCTGCCGGCCGCCCTGCTGGGAATTGACATCGAAAAACTGCTCGAGGGGGCGGCAGCAATGAACGAGCGATTTCGCCAGGCACCACCTGGTGAAAACCCGGTGCTGGACTATGCCGGGGTGGGTTACCTTGCGGAAACGACTGCTGGATTGACGACGCGCGTCCTGGCAATGTGGAATGAATCGCTTTACTCCACCGGGCTCTGGTGTGACCAGCTGCTGGCCGAGAGCCTTGGCAAGCAGCAGCGTGGTGCAACTCCCCTGACAACACTCAATACCCGTGACCTGCATTCGCGGGCCCAGCAGCACCAGCAGGGCCGGCGTGACAAGTTGATCACGAACCTGGTGGTCGCTGGATCCGGCACCACGTCCCTTGCCATCGGTCCCTCTCCCTGGAACCATGATCGGCTTGATAGTGTTCAGCACCTGGGGCTTGACGATGTGGAGCGGGCTGCCAGGGAGGGAACAAGCGAGGCACTCCAGGCCGTTGGCTGCCCGACGGCAGAGATCGAGCTGGCAGGGCTGGATCCATTCTCGCTGGGGGAGTTTTACCAGATGATGATGCTGGCAACAGTGGTAGAGGGTAAGCTGTTGGGCGTGAACCCTTACGGGCAGCCTGGCGTGGAAGCGTACAAGCAGAACATGGCTCGTCTCCTTGGACTCGACCAGGACTGAAGCGGTGGTGCGAAAAGGATATTTGAGATGACGACGGAATTGACCTGGCTGGGACACGGGAGCTGGCTGATCAGGTCGGGTGAACACCGTATCGTGCTGGATCCCTTTCTGACAAACTCTCCCACGGCTCCATTTTCAGTGGACGAGCTCGAGGCAGATTACATCCTCGTTTCCCACGGACACTTTGATCACGTCGACGATATTGTGCCTCTTGCCTCGCGCTGTAGTGCAACGGTGATCGGGGTCTTTGAGATTACCACCTGGCTGGAGTCAAAACACGGTATCACGGCCACCGAGCCGATGAACCTTGGCGGAGAAATTGAGCTTCCCTTTGGCAAGGTCAAGATGGTCCAGGCAACCCACAGCTCTGTTTTGCCGGACGGGAACAGCGGCGGTGTGCCCGCTGGTTTCGTGGTGAGTTTTCCCGAGGGGAAAGTCTACTTTGCCTGTGACACCGGGCTCTTCCTGGACATGCAACTGATCGGGAAACCTGGTATTGAACTTGCCGTACTTCCTATCGGTGACCGCTTCACGATGGGGCCGGCGGATTCGATCGAGGCGATCAAGCTGGTAGAGCCGCGCCGAGTCGTGCCGGCCCATTACAATACCTGGCCGCCGATTGAACAGGACGCGAATGCCTGGGCCGAGTCGGTGCGTTCCGAGACCGAGGCCGAACCGGTGGTTCTGGAGCCAGGGGAGTCGATCACACTCGAGTAAAACAGGGAATAGAAAAATGATGATTCGGGGAACAGGGACAATGCTGCTGGGAACCATCCTGCTGCTTGGTGCCAGCGGACCGGTCTGTCTTGCACAGCAGGAACTGGGCTGGAAATTCCAGCCTGGTCAGCAGCTGAAAGTGTCGATCGAGCAAAAAACCGAGAGTAATACCCGGGTTTCGGACCAGTCGTTGAAGATGACAGTTCAGCTTTCGGTAGAAGAAAAATGGGACGTGAAAGAAGTCGCCGAGAACGGCCTGGCGACCATCGACCGTTCGCTCACCCAGATCAAGCTTTCCATTCGCTCGGGAGTGGACGAGGAGATCACTTTTGATTCGTCCCAGCAGCGATCGTCGCCGGGGGTGGCTCGCACGATCGCCCAGGCCCTGGCACCGGTGCTGGGAAAGCCGGTCAGGATCCAGGTGAATCCTCGAGGAGCGGTGGTGGATGTCGAACTTGGCAAGGAACTCAAGGGCCAGCTCGCAGAGCTGGCAAAGGTGCTTGGCGATTTCTTTTCACCCGATAGTATCGAGCAGCAGTTAATGACGATCGGTCGGTTGCCGGCGGGCCTTGTCAGCAAGGGGCAGAGCTGGATGGCAAATGTTGAGTCGACGACAGCGCTTGGAAAGCTCTCGGTGGCGAGAACTTTCACCTACGAGGGAGAAAAGAACACGACCGACGGCAGCGTCAGCGAGATTACGATTGCCGGCCAGCTCAAGCTGATTCCAGGGACGGGGGAGAAGGACCGCACGGTCACGCTGCGAGAACAGCAGCTCACTGGCGTCCTCCGTTTTGACGCTGCTGCAGGGAGGCTGCTGGAGAGTACCGAGCAGCAGAAGCTGGGGATTCAAACGGCTTACCGGGAACTGAGGATCCAGTCCGAGGTGGCAACGTCGACCCGTACCACCGTGACCCTGGTCGGGCCATGAAAGGTTGATCCCTTCCTTATTCTCGCGGGGGGATCCGGACCTGGATCTCGTCTCCCTCGACACGCAGTTCGAAAATGTCGATCGAGATCTGGGGGTTGTCGCACCATGTGCCGTCCTGGTAACAAAATTTCCAGGCGTGCCAGGGGCAGGTGACAATACCATCTTCCATGTATCCACTTGCCAGCGATGCTCCCATGTGGGGGCAGATGTCATCCATGGCATGGAAGGTGCCGGCCTCATGAAAGATACCGACGATCCGGCCCTGGACATTGTAACTGCGGGCCTCTCCCTCCGGGATCTCATCGACCCGGGCAACCGTGGTAAACTCTGTCATTGTGGACCTCGAACGACTCCAGCCGNGTAGAAAAAAATNGGTCACCGGCAGTGTCGCATTATTCTATCGACAAGCCGGGGCGGGTTGAAGGGAGGCTGTTATGTTGTTAGTGATGAGGGAAGAAGCCATGCCAGCCATGGCGGACCTGGAGAGAAACGGAGTGCGAGTTCATGAATCGAGAAGGTGAATCAGGGGAAGCCGCTGCCGAGTTGACGTTTTCCGAGTTCCAGCAGTTGATCCGTACGATGTACCTGGAGAAGGATGTCGCCCGGGGNATCGATGGAACCTTTATGTGGTTGATCGAGGAAGTCGGGGAACTGGCCTCTGCGCTTCGTGAAGGGTCCGCCGAGCAGCAGCAGGAAGAATTTGCCGATGTGCTGGCCTGGCTGACAACGATTGCCAACGTTGCCGGAGTGGACCTGACCGCTGCCTTGCGGGCCAAGTATGGTGATGGATGCCCTGGCTGCGGCCAACTCACCTGCTGCTGTGAGGATGGGGCCAAGCCGTAATTCGGCGGCATATCACGAAACCTCTTTTTTTCTTATGCTGGAACAATCGAGGTAACTGGTCGATCCCGCTGTGCCAACTCCTGGAGCGCTAGNATGCATCAGCGTTTCTTTTTCTTTCTGATGGCNCTGCTCATATCCTGCCTGCTGGTGATGGCCGGTCCAGCACACGGGGNTGAACTGATCGAGGATGCCAAGGTCGGGATTGGAGGGCAATTCAAGCTGGGGCACTGGACCCCGCTCCAGNTTCGCCTGCATTCGCCAGACGACCTGCAGGGGCAGGTCGAGGTGACCATCGAGGATGGNGATGCAACGGCCGCGGTCTACCAGGGAGCATCCCCGGTCTCACTGGTTGCAGGAAAGCCACAGACCGTGACCAGCTATGTTCGTTTTGGTCGACAGCAAAGTGGCCTGGAGGTGGTGTTTCGTGATTCCGCTGGCGAACTTCTCTCCTCGCGACGCTTCGCCACGCCACAGGCGATGCTCTCAACCGATTANTGGATCCTTACCGTGGGTGCCGATATTCCGGTCAATAAACGGCAGCTGGCATCCGGGCTGGCGGTCGATGCCAGGGAGCTGAACGCCGGACACCTGGCCTCGCTCGATGATTTGCCNGACAAGTGGATCGGNCTGGAGGGAGTGGATCAACTGGTNCTGACNACCAGCCAGCAGGAGTACACGGGAACCGATCAGGANGAGAGCCGGGCTGGNGTGCTCGAANGCTGGNTCCAGATGGGAGGCCGGCTGGTNATCAGCGTTGGACGGCAGGGTGAAAAACTGCTGGNAGGAAATTCAAGCTGGANACAGCTGGTNCCCGGCACCTATTCANGCACCATCCGCCAGTGGCAGACCGGCGGCCTGGAAGATTTTTCCGNGGCCAGNNAGCGACTCCTGCTTTCCCCGGCAGGTGACTCCCCGATGACGCTGCTGGACAATGTGACTGGTGTTCTGGCATCCCGGGATGGAGTGGGAGGGACCGGGGATCGACCGATGATCGTACGAGCGGCGAAAGGTCTGGGCCAGGTTGTCTTCCTGGCCGTGGATCTGGATCGTCCTCCCATCTCCAGCTGGGAGTCGTATGACCGCCTGCTGGAAGGACTCCTTTCGCGACNCATTGATGTGGCCTCCATGCGTTCCACCAGCGCTGGCACGTCCCAGGTGGCCCACGTGGGATATACCGACCTGGCGGGACAGTTGCGAGCAGCACTGGACCAATTCAGCGGGGTGACGGCGGTGAGTTTTTACTGGGTGATTTCCATCCTGGTCGTCTACATCCTGTTTATCGGCCCCCTGGACTACTTTGTGCTTAAGCAGTTTCGGCGACAGCACTGGACCTGGGTCACATTACCGCTGATGGTNNCTCTCTGTGCCATCCTGGCAATTGTCATGGGGCGCCGCCTCAAGCATGACCAGGTGCTTGTGAACCAGCTGGAAATCGTTGATCTGGATGTTTCCACGCAGCAGGTACGTGCTACCTCCTGGATTCACCTGTACAGTCCCAGGGCTCGGACCTTTGACCTCTCGCTTGGCTGGGNTGGCATNGTCTCGGCNGATGACCAGGGCCTGGACCGGCAATTGAGCTGGCANGGGTTGCCNGGNAGTGGCCTGGGAGGACTCAATACCCGTGGTGGAAATGCCATGAAGCAGTCCTACCAGCATGGATNGGGGGAAATNCAGGGACTCCCGATGATGGCTGCCTCCACTCGCAGCCTGCTGGGAACCGCCTCCGGGAGGCACCAGCTGGAAGGGGCAAGCGACCTTTCACCGGATCGTGTTACCGGGACCCTGGAAGGAACATTTACGAATCCTCTTTCGATGGCGATGGAGGAGGGAGTTCTTTACTACGGCGACTGGGCATTCGAATTACCANCCAGGCTGGAACCNGGCGAGACGGTCCAGGCGGNGAATCTGCGAGAGACNATGAGGAACCTGGAGTCACGATTGACGCAGAGTCGCCTGTCACAACGTNGGCAACTGGAAAGTGGCTGGTCCCAGGTNCACGGGGATCTGCCACGTATCGTGGAGATGCTGATGTTCCANGANGCGGCCGGTGGGGCAGGTTACACCCACCTCACCCACCGGTACCAACCGTGGCTGGATATGAGTGACCACCTGAACCTCAACCGGGCTGTGCTCGTGGGGAGGGTGGCAAAAGGAGCATCGAGTCTGGTCGTGGGTGGCGATGTGGTCGAGCCCGATCAACAATGGGTGTATTACCGGATTGTCTTTCCCGTGAGTCCGGCCACTGGTGGCTAGGTTGGGATTACCAAGAGGAATTTACGCGTGATCAAGACTGTCGACCTGAC
>PANG01000061.1 GCA_002708345.1 Planctomycetaceae bacterium
CTCGTTTTCAATATCCACCACTGCCAGGTTCAGATCCTGCTGGGGAATGTCGACGGTCATTGGCAGCTTAAGGGCATCCTCGATGCTCTTGTACATCGTGGGGCGAGTGGTGTTCGTGCTGGCAATCTGCGTCGTCGGCTGGGCAACCAGGCAGAGCTCGGCACCGAGCAGGAGGTTAGTCGCTGCCTCCGGGGGGAGTTCCGAGTTGACGATGGCAATGTTCCCATCCACGCCGACACGCGTCTGTTGATGCAGTTCGCCAATCATCTGTGGATATTGAAAGGCGAGCCGCCGCCAGTGCATGTGCGGGTTGAGCAGCACCATGTACTCGCTGATCTTGTCCGGCACCTCGGCCATCCGCTGCTTGAACTCGCTGGCCAGCTGGAACTGGTTCCGGGAGAGGCCCGCGTAGAGACGTGCTTCCAGGTAAAAAACACCGTCCATGTGCATGCTCACCATTCCCCCGCTAATGGAATCATCGAGTATCCACTCCAGGATGCCCCGGATCCGACGCGGTTCGCCGATCTGCAGGCTGCGGCCATCCCGAAAGAGATTGTTCGTCAGGAAGGTGGGAACAAAGACGGCAGTGAAATGGCGACTGTCGTCAGACAGCTTGAGTAGTCGTCCCAGGGTGGGTGGGATCGGTGGTGGCTTGCCAGGGAACTTGAGTACCTCGACAAGGTCCTCCTCGTGGCCCATCACGAAGCGGGTCCTCCCCTCCTCTTCCGGAATCACGAAGGAGTAATCCTGTCCCTTGAAATAGAATCCATTTTCGGCCTGGACAGGGTCAGGGTTCCCAAAGCTCTCAAGCAGCTGTTCACGGTTCATCGGGAGATCAAGTTCGACGACGAAGGCGGGTCGTGGAAACTGCTCGTCATTGTTATAGAGTCCCATCACGATCTTCTTCACGGCAGAGAACTTGATCCCGGTTGCCTTTTCCCAGCCTGCCTGCTTGGTGGCAAAAACAGGTCCCAGGGCACGCATCGCATCCTCACCACCATGGGATATCAGGTCAGCTGGACGGGCAGCAATCAGCAACTGGGCCCCCGGGGGAAGCCAGTGCAGCTGCAGAGGTTTTCCCTCGGTTGGGGATTGCCAGAGTGTCTTGCCGTCGTCATCTACCAGCTGGGGACCGTTGTCGGTATCGGGGGGATTGTTTCCCGTCCTGGGAGAATTACTGGATCCACTGCCGTTTCCATTTTTTTTGGGCCGTGGAACAGTCGATCCGTTTCCCGGATCCGTACCATTGTTCTTGTCGGTGACCTGGTCATCGCTATCCTGACCGTTTTCGCTGTCCGACGGCAGGTTGAATGCCAGCAGCAGGATGACCGCCAGTGCGGCAGTCCCGATGGCACCCCAGAAGATGGGCGACTTTTCTACGGGACGACGTTTTCGTCTCCTTGAGCGTGGTGCCACCTCGTCTCCGCTTCCACCTGGATCGTCCATGGCCCCGGCCGGTTTGACCGGAACTGGTTGAAATCCCTGGACAGCTACTGCGGTGGGTGGGGTTTTCACGCTCCGGAGAGCAGAGATCTGCTGATTGCCAGCGGCCTGCTTCTGCTGGGCAACCGCCGCCTTGTAACTGGCCTCGCTTTCCGGGATGGCGAATGGCGGGATCTGGAGGTTCACGCCTGGCAGCAGCAGCTGGAGCTTGTCCGGGATATCCCCGGCATGCACGTAACGCCTGACCGGATCCTTGTTGACCAGGTAGGCGAGCAGGCGTTCAAAATTGGCCGGGATTCCTGCAGCCGTGATCGCCGGGAAGGAGGTTGCGGCATGTCGCTGTAATTTCTCGATCAGTCCTCCACCTGGAAATGGCGGCTGGCCATTGAGCATCTCGTAGAAGCAGGAACCGAGGGCATAGACATCGGTTGTTGGGCTCACCTGCTGCTGTGCCTGTCCAAGTTCGGGAGCAAGGTAATCCGCATAGGGCAACCATTCCGGATCCTGGGGCCGTGCATGCAGGTCCAGCGGGTTCTGGGTGGGAGAGAGGTTCAGCAGCAAGCGGCAACCACCATTGGTGGGAAAGAGAATGGAGTCGGGAGTCAGGCAGCCATGGACAAGTCCCTGCTGGTGAAGTTGTGCAAGTGCCTGGGCGATCGTCCATGTGACGATGCAGGCATCATCAAAAGCCAGTGCGCCGTCGCGAGTTAACCGCTTTCGTAGCGAGCTCCCCACCATGTCCTCGTAGACCACGATGCGATAGTTGCCCAGGTCCAGGGGTTCGTAAACCTGCTGGGTGAGGCGGTTCGTGACAGCCGCATGTTGGTGCACGCTTGAAATAAGTTGTTCCCAGCTGGCCGAATCCTGTGCGGTCTTGCCAACCATGAATTGAAGCACCACGGGATGTCCTGACGTGAGATGCCGCGCCCGAAACCAGCCATTCATGGCGGGTTGCGAAATCCTGTCCATCAACAGGTAATCACCGAACAGGAAGGGGCCGCCATTGCCATCCAGCATCGCCTTGCAGTGGAATGGCTGGATCACCGAGGTGCTCACCAGCCATTCGCCAATCGTGTTGGCATTCGCCTTTGAGGAAGAGCCTCCAAATCCCTCAAACTCGCTGCGCAGCTGTGCGATCCGGTCGGCTGGAACCAGCTGGCTGGATTGCAGTAATCCCCAGAATTCGTCAGTGGAAACGGTCATGGGCTCGTGCCTGGAGTGATGTCAGGTCGCATCTCGAGTCGGCATGATGCTATTCTACGCATCGACCCGCGGTTGAACCACTCACATTCTAGTACTGGGCGCCGTCACTGACAGGCAACTGGGATCCATCTGCCAGGTTTTGTGCCGAGGCCAGGATTGCGTTGGCAGCCTGGTCAATTCCCGTGGATTGGACATCCAGGTGGGTCACAGCCCTCACCCGATTACTGTCAATTGCCAGCATCTGGACTCCATTCTCACAAAGCACGCCAACAAATTCCGCTGCCGTCGCGAGCTGGGGTTCGACCTCGAAGATGACCATGTTGGTGTCGGCACTGTCGCCAACCAGGTCCAGTCCCTCGGTCTGGCGGACGGCTTCCGCGAGCAGTTGGGCATGCTGGTGATCCTCTGCCATGCGTTCTCGATTATGCTTCAGGGCGTAAAGTGCGCCAGCGGCAATCACGCCGGCCTGCCGCATGCCACCGCCGAACAGCTTGCGGTGTCGCCGGGCCTCGCTAATCAACTCCCGGCTTCCCACCAGGGCCGAGCCAACCGGCGCTCCAAGCCCCTTGCTGAAACAAATGCTGACTGTATCAAAGTGCGTGCTCCACTGGTCCGCCGGAATACCGGTGGCGGCCACGGCATTAAAGAGCCGGGCTCCATCAAGGTGGGTTCGCAGGCCCTGCTGGTGGGCCCATTGGCAGATCTCGATGACGTTCTCGATGGGCTGTACCCGGCCACCACCCCGGTTATGCGTGTTCTCCAGGCAGAGAAGCCGAGTCCGAGTGAAATGTTCATTCTCGGGCCGGATCAATCCAGCCAGTTGCTGCTGTTGCAGGACCCCGTTCTCTCCGGTCACGGCTCGGGGGACCAGGCCACTGAGCTGGGCATAAGCGCCCTGTTCATAGTTGAGGATGTGACATTCGGTTTCGCAGAGAAACTCGTCTCCGGGCTTGCAATGAATCCGCAACGCTACCTGGTTGGTCATCGTGCCCGAGGGCATGAAAATGGCAGCTTCCTTGCCAAGCAGTTCTGCTGAGAGTTGTTCCAGCTCGTGGACCGTGGGGTCCACGTCGATGGTGTCATCACCGACAACCGCTTCCATGATCGCCTGCCGCATGGCCTCACCGGGCTGGGTCACCGTGTCACTTCGTAAATCAATCAGGTTGGACATGAGGTGGGGAGACTTCCTTGAAAAACAGGACTACTACGATGGCGGGACACCACAGGTGTGAACTTCCTGCCGGGTGGTGGTGTCATTTGAAATGCCTGGGTGGGTGCCGGAACAGACTCCCAGCCCTCCTTTTCGTTATATCAGACAGCCTTGTCCGGCGAAATCCGGTTGGGTTTCGGGTTGCATCGATGGCAGGCCTTCCCGGCATGCTGATTGCTGCCCACAATATGGAATATCCCGCAGTGGTCCCCATCCCGGGCAATTCAAGGCCAATTGCACCCTCGATCTGTTTGAATCTCCTGCGGGAATACCTCCTCGAGAAAAACCACCATGTCCGATGGGTCCCTCAAGATCGAGCGAATCGATTCCTGCCACGAGGAATTCGAGCAGCAGTTGGCCGGCCTGCGCCATCGCCTCAGTCCTCGTGGTGACGTGGTCAGCGAGGAGAGCCGTCAGCGAACAATCGAGGTCTTTGGTGAACCACTCTCTCCTGCCCAGGTCGTAGAGCGTATTTGCCAACGAGTCCGGGAGGAGGGAATCGATGCCGTCCTGGAATACGGCTTGTTGATTGACCAGGTGGAACTGGATGCCGAATCCCTGCGAGTCAGCCCGGAGGAGATTGCCCGGGCTCACCAGCAGGCTTCTGAAGAATTTCTGCAGACGGTTCGCCGGGTTCGAGAGAATATCCTGCAATTCCAGGCAGCGATTCTGCATGAGGACGTGACGATCCAGAGGGAAGAGGGAGTCGAGTTGACACAGCGTTACCTGCCTGTGGAACGAGCGGGGCTCTGTATTCCCGGGGGTGCTGCCGCTTATCCCTCCTCGCTCCTGATGACCGCCGTCCCGGCCCAGGCGGCTGGGGTGAAGCAGCTGGTCGTGATCGCTCCGCCAACCCCGTTTGGAGCCAATAATCCTGACCTGCTTGCCGTCTGTGGGGAGCTTGGAATCGATGAAGTTTATCGTCTCGGGGGAGCCCAGGGGGTGGCCGCGCTGGCTTATGGAGTCGATGGGATCGCGCCGGTTGATATCATTGTTGGGCCTGGCAACCTCTTCGTGGCACTTGCCAAGAAGTATGTCTATGGCGAGGTTGCTATTGATTCGATTGCTGGCCCCAGCGAGGTGGTGGTTATCGCTGATGAATCAACACGGCCTGCCTACGCGGCGGCCGACCTGCTGGCCCAGGCAGAGCATGCACCCGGGGCGAGTATCCTGGTGAGCTGGAATGCGGAGGTCCTGGAGCAGACCTACCAGCAGCTTTGCCGCCAGGTGGTTCAGCTCAGCCGCTCGGACCTGACCATCCAGAGCCTCGAGCAATACGGTGCCCTGGTGCTGGTGGAAGATGCAGAGCAGGCATGCGAGGTGACCAACCTGGTGGCGCCGGAACATCTGCACATTGCCATCGATGATCCGCAACCGTTGCTGGACAAGATCCAGCATGCAGGAGCAACTTTCCTGGGGAATTACTCACCCGTGGCACTGGGCGATTATGTTGCCGGTCCGTCCCACGTTTTACCGACCGGGGGAACTGCCCGCTGGGCGGCGGGACTGACCGCAAACACCTTTCTGAAAAGCGGCAGCGTGATTCGTTATAGCCAGGAAGCTCTCAGGCAGGCTGCTGCAGATGTACAGCGCATGGCCGAGACCGAGGGCCTGACAGCTCACCGGGCAAGTATCGATGTTCGCCTGGAGGGTCAGTGAGATGTCCTTCTTCCGGGAAGAAATTGAGCGGATGGAAGGCTACCGCCCTGGCGAACAGCCACAGGGTGGAAAGTACATCAAGCTGAATACCAATGAGAATCCCTACCCACCCTCGGAGGCGGTGATCACGGCGATTGAGCAATCGGCGCGGCAGGGGCTGGTGCGCTATCCTGATCCGCTGGCCACGACTTTTCGGATGCGAGCTTCCGATCTGCTGGGTGTCGATCCCGACTGGATCCTCTGTGGTAACGGGAGTGATGATGTGCTCACGATTGCCACCCGGGCACTGGTTGGTCCTGGTCAACAGCTGCGGCTTCCCTATCCCAGTTACGTTCTTTACCGGACGCTGGCCGAGTTGCAGGGGGCGAGCTGCCAGGAGGTGCCGTTCGAAGCGGACTGGAGCCTGCCAGCAGCATTTGGCCAGGGAGAGGATGATCTGCGCCTTGTCTTCCTGCCCAACCCGAACAGTCCCACTGGAACCGTGATTGACCGGGAGGCGATCCTGGCGCTTGCCGAATCACTCCCCTGCCCCTTGCTGGTTGACGAGGCCTATGCCGATTTTGCCGACACCAACTGCCTGGACCTGGTTGCCCAGAACGAGAAGATCATGGTCAGCCGAAGTCTCAGCAAGTCCTACGGCCTGGCTGGCCTACGATTTGGGTTCCTGGTCGCCCAGCCTCACCTGGTAGAGCAATTTCTTAAGGTCAAGGACTCTTACAACTGCGATGCACTCTCGATTGCTGCGGCAACAGCTGCGATTGGTGACCAGAAGTGGTTGGAGGAAAACCGAAGAAAGGTGCTGGCCACCCGGGAGCGGATGTCCGATCGTCTTGAAGAAATCGGTTTTGACGTCGTCCCCTCGCAGGCAAATTTTGTCTGGTGTACGCATCCGGAAGAACCCCTGCAACCGATCTACGAAGACCTTAAATTCAACCAGGTACTTGTCCGATACATCCAGTATCCCAACTGGGGTGATGGCCTGCGGATCAGTGTCGGCACAGATTCCCAGGTCGACGCCTGCCTCGACTTACTGAAAGCCCGGTGTGCATCATGAAAAGAACAGCCACCATTGACCGCAAGACCAANGAAACNGNAATCNAGCTGGANCTGGACCTGGACGGANGNNGGNAGTTCCTCNATCCAGACCGGNGTTGGTTTCCTGGACCACATGCTGGAACTTTTTGCCCGGCACGGGATCTTTGACCTGAAGGTGACAGCATCTGGGGACCTGCATGTGGATCAGCATCACACGGTCGAGGATGTTGGCATCTGCCTGGGCCAGGTCATTCGCGACGCACTGGGTGACAAGTCGGGGATCCGACGCTACGGGCATTTCACCCTGCCGATGGAAGAGACGCTGGTAACCACCGCGATCGACCTGAGTGGTCGCTANGCGATGGTCTTTCATGCCGAGTTTCCCAATCAGAAGATCGGGGAGTTCGACACGGAGCTGGTCGAGGATTTCTGGCAGGCAGTGGCCGCCAATGCACTCTGTAACCTGCATGTCATCCTGCACCATGGCCGCAACAGCCATCATATCAGCGAGGCAATTTTCAAGAGTATTGCCCGCAGCTTGAGAATGGCAGTCGAGATCGATGAGCGGGTCGAGGGGATCCCCAGCACCAAGGGGCGGCTGAGCGACTAGCATGTCACTCGTTGACGTAGGTCTCCAGGAACCTGGCGAGCCGGTGAAAGTCACTGTCCGGATTGATGTAGCGGACCATCGTGACAAGTGTTTCCGGGTCGACAAGCTTCTCGAAGGGGACGTAATGCAGGTCCAGTTGGCCGCTGACCGAGACCATCACGCCGTTCAAACCCTCCTCTCCCAGGGCCCGGTAGGCACCCACCCCGAGCTGGCTTCCCAGCATCACGTCGAAGGCATGGGGTTTGCTGCAGCGTGACTCATATCCCAGTTGCAGCCCGGTAACCTTGCGGTGCCGCCCTGTCTCCTGCTGGTAGGCCTCACCAAGCTGCTGCGCCATGATCTGCGAGAGGTTGACCTGGGCAATTGAGATATGTCCATGCTCATCTCGCCCAATGCCCTCCAGGTAGGATGATGGCAGGTATTCGGCCAGCCCCTCGGCGATCACGATCACCCCGAAGAGCTTGCCCTCCTCTTCCCGGACGGTCATGGTTTTGACCATGCGATGGATGACACGTTCCATGTTCATCACCGTGCGGGTAGTGGATTTGCCGGTCTCTGGGTCGGTGACACTCTCCTGGTTGGCAAAATCCCCGACAATGTCCTCCACGCTGATGACCAGGCTGGCCTCGCCGGCCATGGCTGCTCCATAACCAAGCCAGCCAGCGCTGCGTCCCATTGTTTCACAGAGGAAATAGGCCCGTCCTGCCTCGCCGTCGTGCAGCAGGTTGCGGATCTCGGTCGCCAGTGTGTCAACGGCAGTGAAATAGCCGAAGGTGAAATCGATGCCCATGTAGTCGTTGTCGATCGTCTTGGGAAGATGAACCACCGGGATCCGGTGGGCCTCGTCGGGCAGCCGATCCTGGAAAAGCTTGAACTTGTTTGCCGTTTTGAGCGTGTCATCTCCACCGATCGAGATCAGTGCGTCGACATGGAGGGAGCAGAGCCCGTCGTAAACACGCTGCAGCGGGGCAGAAAATTCGGGATTCTCAAGGTCTTCGATCCGGTTGATCTGCTTGCCTGGATTGGAACGTGCCGTGCCAATCATGATCCCCTGGGAATTGCGAGTCCGCTGCAGGATCTTGTGATCAATGACGATGTAGTCCGAACCCTCGGTGAGTGGCTGGTCAGGGGAATAATCGATCAGGCTGGAATACCCGTGCTTGATGCCGATCACGTCGATATCATTGCGCAGGAAGGAGACCGCCGCGGTCGAGATCACCGCATTGGCGGCCGGTGCCGGTCCACCAGCAAACAGGATTGCGACTCGCTTGAGCGGATGCTTTGGCTTCGGGGGTCGTGACAAAGTGCTGGCCATCAGGCAGCTCCGAAGGCGGCGAATGCAGGACAGGGACAAACCGTCGATTGTAGAACGGCAGGAAAGGATCGCCAAGAAGCCGTCATGCGGTTCTCCAGGAGGACTAGGAGAAAAAAGTCCTTTCCACCCAGGTGGTGTCGATACTCCCCTCCACGAAATCNGAATGCTGCAGGATCTCGCTATGCATCTGGGCGGTCGTGTCGATTCCCCGGATGTTGAGCTCAGCGAGGCAACGCAACATGCACTGGATCGCTTCTGTCCGCGTCTGCTGGTGGACGATCAGCTTGCCGATCATGGAATCGTAATAGGGAGGGACGGTATAGCCTGCATGGACATGNGAATCAAAGCGNACACCGGGTCCCCCGGGGACAAAGATCTGCTCGATCGTCCCGGGGCACGGCTGGAAGTTCTTTTCGGGATTTTCCGCGTTGATTCGGCACTCGATTGCGACCCCGCTGTATTGCAGCTGGTCCTGTGTCACCTTGAGCGGTTCCCCCGCGGCAATCGCGATCTGGGACTTGATCAGGTCAATGCCGGTCACCATTTCCGTGACCGGGTGCTCGACCTGGATGCGGGCATTGACCTCGATGAAATAAAAGTTGTTATTGCGGTCGACAATAAACTCCACGGTGCCGGCGTTGGTGTAATTGGCGTTGCGAATCAATCGCACGGCTGCCTCGCACATCGCCTGGCGTGTCTCGTCGGGGAGATTGAAGGCCGGGCTTTCCTCGATCAGCTTCTGGTGACGCCGCTGGGTGCTGCATTCTCGCTCCCAGAGGTGAACCACGTTACCGTGATGATCTGCCAGTATCTGGACCTCGATGTGCCGGGGATGTTCGACATACTTTTCAAGGTAGATCGCGGAATTTCCGAAGGCGGCCCTGGCCTCTTCCTTGGCCTGGGAGATTGCTGTCTGCAGGGAGAGTGCATTGTGGGCTACTCGCATCCCCTTGCCTCCTCCCCCGGCTGTTGCCTTGATCAGTACCGGGAAGTCAATCTGCTGGGCGATCTTCAGGGCTTCCTCGTCGGACTCGACCAGGCCCTCACTGCCAGGCACGATAGGAACATCATTCTGGCGAGCCAGGTCACGTGCCCGGTTCTTGTCCCCGAGCATTTCCATTGCCTCGGGGGTGGGACCGATGAAGTCGATTTCACAGCTGCGGCAGATCTCGTTGAAGTGGGCATTCTCGGCAAGGAAACCGTAACCGGGATGGATGGCATCCACGTTTCCCACTTCCGCTGCACTGATGACCTGGTCGATTTTCAGGTAACTCTGGTCCGAACGGGCACCCCCCACGCAGTATGCCTCGTCCGCCAGTTCCAGGTAAGACGCATCCCGATCCGCCTCGCTGTAAATGGCTACCGTCTCGATATCCATTTCCCGGCAGGCACGAATGATGCGCAGGGCAACTTCCCCACGATTCGCAATCAGTATTCTGTTGTACATGGTCGTAACACCTAGCTACTGGTGTCGACTTTAAACAACGGCTTGCCGTGATCCACCGGCTCCTCGTTGTCTACCAGGATGGCGACGATACGGCCACGAGCCTCGGCTGGGATCTCGTTGAAGACCTTCATCGCTTCCACGATACAGACGGTCGTCTCGTTGTCGACCATGTCACCGATCTTCACGAAGGACTCGGCATCGGCGTTCGGTTTACTGTAGAACGTCCCTACCACGGGGCTCGTGATCACGTGGATGTTGGCGTCCTCTGTTTCCGCCGCTTCGGCCACCGGTTCTGCTGGAACAGGGACCGCAGGGGGGGCAATGGGAGCCGGGGAAATGACCGTCGGTTCCCCGCTGGCAGCCCGTGCCAGCCGGATCTTCTGGTCCCCCTGCTGCAGGTCCACCTCGACCAGGCCATGCTCCTTCATCAGCGCGATCAGCTCGAGAAGCCTGTCGAGTTCAAAGATGTTTGAATCAGAATCCGCCATCGGGCGTCCTTTTCTGGATGTCGTGGGGCGACCTGTGGGCCGCGGTTTCATCGTCGTCTGGTTCTCTTGTTGACTCGTGTGCCGTTTTTAACCAACCAGGCATTCTTCCAGTTTACTGGAAACAGTACTGAGTACCTCGTGGCCATCCCGGGTAACAAGGATATCATCTTCAATTCGTATTCCACCCCACCCGGGGAGATAGATGCCTGGTTCGACAGTTACCACCATTCCCGCTTTGAGTTGTCGATCCTGGCCGGATGCTAGTCGCGGCCCCTCGTGGATGTCGAGACCAATTCCATGCCCAAGACTGTGACCGAATTTTTTGCCGAAACCGGCTTTTTCAATCACCCCTCGAGCTGCCGCGTCCACCTCTTTCATTACCGCACCCGGGCGAATCGCCTTGATTGCCTGCTGTTGTGCCTTCAGCACGATCGCATAGATACGTTCGAGTTTCGGCGAAATTTTACCGGTGACTAAAATTCTCGTCAAGTCGCTACGGTACATCTGGAAGTCGGCCCCCCAGTCGATCAGCACGAAGTCGCTTTCCCCGATCTGGCGTTCGGTGGGAGTTGCATGAGGAAGCGCTGCGCGTGGACCAACTGCCACGATGGGATCAAAACTGCAGCCCCGAGCGCCAAGCATGCGGACCTGGTGTTCCAGCTCAAAAGCGATTTCCCGTTCCGGCTGCCCGTCTCGCATCATGGCCCGCGTGGCGGCAAAGGCCCGCTCTGCGATCCGCACCGCCCGCCGGATCGTCGTGATCTCACCACGATCCTTGATCTCCCGGAGTCGCTCCACCTCGCCGGATGTGGAAACCAGTTCTACCGACCCGACTGCGGTAGCAAGCTGCTGGTGCATCGCCACTGTCATCGAAGCAGACTCGACACCAAGTGCCGTGGCCTTGACCCGGCGGACAAGGCGAGCCGTTGCCGCCACGATCGGCTGGGCCGAGTGGCGTATGTCGTGTTCGACATCAGGAGATTCCTCTTCCAACTGCTCGGAATAGCGGCTGTCGCTGATGATAATCGCCCCGCCCGGGTGTAGAAGCAGGAAACTGCTGTCGCCGGTGAAACCGGTCAGGTAGGTGACATTCACCTCGTTGGTCACCAGCAGGTGTTGCAGCTGGGACTTTTTCATCCGCCGGCGGAGCCGGTCACGTCGTGTGGCGTACTGTGTCATGCTCGCTGGTGTCCCCTGTTTCCAAGTGCTGTATTGATGCTGGTCTTTTTATCGGCCGACGCCTGCCATCCAGAAGGCAAACCCGATGATCGCGAAGCAGANAATTACCGAGATGACGAAGCCAGTAATGTCGGCGGTCGTCGGTTTCTGNAATTCCAGGTTGGAATTNGGNAACANCTTGACCCGTTCCGTATTGCCNGGATCNGCATAAGCGGCTGCCAGCTTGGCCTTGTCTTTCTCCGGATCCGGATCGACAGGTGTNTTCATCTTGGCATAGTAACGGTCCAGGGATTCCTTTGAATTTGGACGAACAAGGAAGCTGAAGAAGATCATCACCAGGAATGGCATGACGATTTTTGGGACCAGCTCCAGGGCATTCAGGGAGGAAGTGGACTTGGTTTTCATCTCAAGAAATGGCTTGTAAAGAACCAGGTTGAGCTTGAGGTTCCCCTCACCCCGAAGCCTTGTCCCCGGCGGATAGGCCACTGTTTCCTCCTGGGTAAACTCGTCGATCCTTCTGGACTTGACAATCAGGGGAGGACCGGCTGTTTCATCTTCGGGAACGACCCTGTCCCAGTAAATACTTGTTCCACCGAGATCTTTTACCTTGGGTTGCCGTGTTTNCCCGGCAACCATTTCTTCACNAGNTCCCTCCACCGTNGGAATCACGAGNGTCCTNCCGTCGGCACTGAGTGATGGCTCGAGTTCTGATCCGAGTTTCTCTTTTNGCTCGGTCCAGAGCTTGTGTTGGTGGGAGTACTCTCGCCTCAGGTCCGACTTGGACATCAGCACCTGGGTGGTGGTCCGCGTCTGGATTGTCAGCTGCGTGAGCGACTGATTCGNACGTAATCCGGGAACAACCTTTGGGCCAAAGAAGGGGATCACGAAGAAAAACAGCAGGCAATAGGCCACCGTGATCCAGGCCGCCNTGGTGGATCCTCGCCGCCAGTACATGCCGATCCAGAACGGGGCGGCAAANACGAGCGGGAACCAGAATGTCAGCTTCAGTTGCCCCAGCATGTCGAAAATCGTGAGCGCGAAAATAACCGCACCACCCACGACCACCACGCCGACAAGGCGGCCGACCCAGAGATACTCTTTCTCGCTCCCNTTGGGGCGGACGAATGGGACATAGAGATTTCTCAGGATCAGTCCTGCTCCAACGACCATCTGCGCATCCACGCTGCTCATCAGGGCGGCCAGCAGGCAGGCCAGCATCAAGCCGCGGAATCCCGGGCTGAGCAGGTGCATCGAGGCATAACCCCATGTCCGGTCCGGGTGCTCGATTAATTCCGGCACGTCGGCGTAGAGTGTCGCGGCGATCAACGCCGTGAAGACCCAGCCGAGTGTGCAAAATCTCTTGAGAAAGTTTCCGACGACCAGGCCGACTCGAGCATCCTGTTCCGTCTTTGCCGAACCGCCCCCGGTGGCAATGAAGTGGGGCTGGACAACGATACCTGCCAGGTTGGCAAAGACAATCGCGATCAGGTAATAGATCGAGAACTCGGCCGCACTCGACCCGATGATGTCAAAGAACGATTCCGGTAACTGGTCGTGCATCACCTCGACTCCTGACATCGCGCTGTCGGGATTCAGGTTCTCGGCGCTTTTGAGCGCATTGAGTCCGATCGGAATCAGCATCACGCTCAGGACGATGATACAGATTCCCTGCAGCAGGTCTGTGTAATAGGCTGCCGCCAGGCCGCCTGCCATGCCGTAGAGCAGGACGACGATGGCGATCGTGGGAATCAGGACATACTTGAGGGCGATGTCCGTACCAAGGATGTGGACCGTGTCGCCGATCATCGGTTCGGCGGTTGTCGCAATGGCCGTAAAAAACATCGATCCATAAATCATGAAGAAAAGGACGCCGAAGATGCTGTAGGCAGCGCCGAGCTTCGTCGATTCGTATCGTTCGACGTACCAGTCGCCGAGTGTCAGGTGTCGCATGCGGCGATACCAGACTCCGGTGATCCAGTAAAAAGGGGTCACGAAGAGCCAGAACATGACGCTCCACATTCCGCTCATGCCACCGGTGTAGGTGTTTCTTGCCGTGTTAATCGGATCGCTCGAACCGGTGCCAGCTCCAAAGGCAGCAAAAGTCTGCAGGAGCTTGCCGAATCCCCTGCCGCCAAGCAGGTAGTCTTCCTGCTTGTGAATCCGGCGGGCGCAATAAATGCCAATCCCGATCATGATCGCGAAGTAGATGATCAGTACGATGTAATCCTGCACGTGCATGGAAGTTTCCTTTTTAAGCGGTGAGCTGCTGTCAGTATCCATCGCTCATGGTTTTCATGACAGGTGACTCATTGTAGAAAAGGATCGACGGGGACCGCAAGCAACCGTGATCAAGAGAATGCCAATGCTTCACGTGCATATGCTCCCGGACCTAGTTCCCCATGGCGAGTTGGCCGATGCCACGGTGGTTGTGATTGATGTCCTGCGGGCCACGACCACGATCAGTGCCGCCCTGGCCAACGGTGCCCACGAGATCTTTCCCTGCCCGGACCTGGAGAAGGCCCGGCAGCTGGCAGCAGGGATGGAGCCCCGGCCGCTGCTGGGAGGAGAACGCGGGGGTCTGAAAATCGACGGCTTTGACCTGGGGAACTCTCCCGCTGAGTATGGACCGGAGGTCGTTGCCGGCCGACAGATCATCTTTACCACCACCAATGGAACCCGGGCGATGTCCGCCGCAGTGGATGCAGACAGGGTGTTGCTGGGCGCTTTCGTGAATTACTCGGCCATGCTGGAAGTGCTCGAGCATGATCAGAACCCAGTTCACCTGCTCTGTGCCGGCACCAACGGGGAAATTACCCAGGAGGATCTCCTGCTGGCAGGTGCACTGGTAGAAGGACTGTCTGACCAGGGGAGGATTCCTGCAAATGACGGTGCCCTCACAGCCCTGCAGGCCTGGCGAGCACTCCCGGAAGAAAACCTGGTCCACGCACTCCAGGAAAGTCACGGGGGAAAGAATCTCCAGGAACTGGATTTTCATGAGGATATCGAACTGGCGGCAGAGCGGGATCGGTGGCCAGCCGTTGGGCTGCTGGATCCGCAGACCATGACGATCCGTCCGAGCGATAGCGAGCAGGCCATCGTCGACGCTGAAAACAGTGGTTAGGATGAGTAGTAGCGTGCGGTTAGTCTCCTGCAGGGTGGACCGATCGTCATCAGATGCCCCGGGTGGATGCCATGAACGTCGACAAGTCAAATGCACGCGTGAAGCGGATGTTCGGGCAGATTGCCCCCCGCTATGACCGCATGAACCACCTGCTCTCGATGAATGTCGACCGCTACTGGCGATGGAAGACTGTCCGCCGCGTTGCTCCGCAGGGGACCGCCCCGATCCTCGATGTCTGTACCGGGACCGGCGATCTGGCCTTTGCCTACCTGCGGCGAGTAGAGCCTGGTACCGAGGTGGTAGCGACCGACTTCTGTCGTGAGATGCTCCACCAGGGGAGTCTCAAGCAGCGACGGCAGCACGGCCAGGTCACGTTTCTCGAGGCGGATACCCAGCACCTGCCCTTTGAGGACGACCTTTTCCAGATCGTCTCGGTCGCTTTCGGCCTGAGAAATGTTTCCGATACGGACCAGGGCCTGGCCGAAATGACACGGGTCTGCAAGCCGGGCGGAAAGGTCGCGGTACTGGAGTTTTCCCAGCCAACCTGGCAACCTTTCAAGGCGCTCTACGGGTGTTACATGAAATACCTGCTTCCCCGCGTGGGTCAGTTGCTGGCCCGCAACCGGGAGAACGCTTACAACTACCTGCCGGAAAGCGTGAACGAGTTCCCCAGCGGGGCGGCGCTCGTGCAGCGGATGGAAAAATCCGGCTTGCAGCAAGTGCGATACCATCCGTTGAGCCTGGGGATCGCGACACTTTACGTGGGGGTCAAATGAATCGTCCGCTGGTTGTAGCGATCACCGGGGCAAGTGGTGCGGTCTATGCCGTGCGGCTGGTTCAGCTGCTTGCCAGGAGCTGTTCCGAATTGCACCTGGTCATCAGCCCGGCTGGTCGAGAGGTGATGCAGCTGGAGCTGGGGATTGAGCTGGATACCGAGGGGGATCCGGCCCAGTTGCTTGATGTGGAATTACCCTGGTTGGAACTCCCTGCCGGGGACCCCACGGCAACAATTCAGTTTCACCATTACCAGGACATGATGGCCCCGATTGCGAGCGGCTCGTTCCTGACAGGTGGGATGGTGATCTGTCCCTGTTCCGGGGGGACGCTCAGTAACGTGGTGAGTGGTGCCAGCGGCAACCTGATTCACCGTGCTGCAGATGTTCACCTGAAAGAAGGCCGGCGGCTGATCCTGGTGCCGCGGGAAACACCTCTTTCCCGCATTCACATGGATAACATGCTTCGTGCGGGGGATGCAGGTGCGACAGTCCTGCCCGCGTCGCCCGGCTGGTATCACGGTGTCGAGGGAGTTGGTGACCTGGTCGACTTTGTTGTCGCCAGGATACTGGATCAGCTGGAAGTGAATCACTCGTTGATAAAAAGATGGTCGGAAACGCCTGATGATTAAACGTCTCTGCCAGATCCTCGAGATGATCCGATTTAGTCACACGCTGTTCGCGTTGCCATTTGCATTGATGGCTGCCTGCATGGCATGGCTGGTTCCACCGCTGAAGGCGGATCCCGTTGCATTCCGTATTCCCCACCTGCTTGGGATCCTGGCCTGCATGGTTTCCGCACGCAGTGCAGCGATGGCCTTTAACCGGCTGGTGGACAGGAAAATTGATGCTCAGAATCCGCGCACCGAGCAACGGCATCTGCCGCAGGGGACGCTGGGGAGCGGGAGCGTGATTCTCTTCACGCTGGTCAGCTCGGCTGCCTTTGTAGCGAGTACCCTGCTCTTTTTGCCCAACCAGCTTCCCATCCTGCTCTCGATCCCCGTGCTCCTGTTTCTCCTGCTCTACAGTTTTACCAAGCGATTTACCTCGCTTGCTCACTTTTTCCTGGGCACGAGCCTGATGCTGGCCCCGGTCTGTACCTGGATTGCCCTGCGAGGGGACCTGCTGGCGGATGATCCGGGTGATCTTCTTCCCTCGCTGGTACTGGGCCTGGCGGTGCTTCTCTGGGTTGGTGGGTTTGACATGATCTATGCCTGCCAGGATGTGTCATTTGATCAGCAAGCTCAACTCAAGAGCATTCCTGCCCGGATCGGTGTCCCGGCCGCCCTCCGGTTAGCCGCGATCTGTCACCTGGCGATGATACTGGTCCTGCTCGGCCTTCCCCATGTTGGCCGCCTGGCGGGCCCCAGCCTGCCGCTTGGATGGATCTATCACGTGGGACTGTTGGGCGTGGCGGTGCTGTTGGTGTACGAGCACCTGCTGGTCCGGCCGGATGACCTGACACGTGTGAACATTGCGTTTTTCCGGGTCAACGCGGTTGTCAGCGTCGGATTGTTCTTTTTTGTCACGCTTGACCTGTTACTATAACGCCCGCCACGGGAACTTCTTTTTCCAGGATGGGATTCGGATGCAGCAGCAGTGCCTCTTCAGGGTCCGAAAGCGTGCCTGGTACGTGCCGCTGCTTGCCGGCGTGTTGCTTGGCGGTTGCTCTGCAGCAGATGATCCGGCCGGGTTGCCAGGGGTCAAAGAGAATCCGGCAACGGCTGGGTCAGGCCTTGAGACACCGGTTGATTCGCCAGCAGTGGCTGGCGAGAAGGACGTGCCGGGAGCTTCCGCAGCCGTGTCCCCGCTGCTTCTGTATGCAGGCGAGCTGGCGGACCTGGTCGGGGATGACGTGGCCCGGCGAACGGCAGCCAGGGACCAGCTCAATACCGATCCTCCGACTGCCGAGCAGTTGCTGGATGTCTGGCAACAGGGGGATCGGGAAGAACGTCGCGGTGCAGCTTTTTTTGCCATGGGGATTTACGACGGATCGGATGCTGGAATCGAGGATGCGGCGATCGCTGCGCTCGAGGATGCTGATGCACGCGTTCGCGGTCTTTCGCTGGAGATGGTCCGGCACTTTCCCCGTGAGCGTTTCATGCCACTGCTGGAGAGGATGCTGGAGATGCTGGCCGGAGAGCCCGATGTGAAGAACCGGGCGATGGTTGCCCGCATGCTGGGAAGCTGGCCGGCTGGGCGGGACCAGGTGAAACGGGCACTGGCCGATTCGGTGCTCTGTGATCCGGAAGTGCAGGTGCGATCGGCGGCACTGGTTTCGGTGTACCGTAT
>PANG01000062.1 GCA_002708345.1 Planctomycetaceae bacterium
TCTCCTGCCTCCTGTTCAGCTGCTGGCCCGTCTGCTGATTCTCCTGCCTCCTGTTCAGCTGCTGGCCCGTCTGCTGATTCTCCTGCCTCGTCACCGGCTTCCTGTTGTTCGTCGGCAGCTTCAGCACTGTTTGCCTTTTCTTCCGCTGCGGCCTTATCGGCAGCAATTTTTTCTTCCCGACGTTTCCGGCGTTCTTCGGCAGCAATCCGTTCTGCTTCTTCGGCGAGTTTCTCTGCCTGCTCAACGATGACGTTTACCTGGTCCTCGCTGATCCCTCCCATTTCCATCAGGGCATCGGGTTCGATCACGGACAGGTCATCGTAGGAAAGGTAACCCTGTTCCACGAGGTTATGAGCAAGTTCATCCTCGACACCGTCGAGCGATGCAAAACCCTGCACAGCCCGGTCGATTTGTTCATTGAGTTCCTCGTCCGTCATGATCTCGATGTCCCAACCACAGAGCTTGCTGGCAAGCCGCACGTTTTGGCCCCGACGACCAATTGCCAGTGAAAGCTGGTCTTCCGGGACAAGGACGATTGCACGGCCGATCATGTCACACAGGAGTACCTGGTCCACGGAGGCAGGTTGCAGTGCACTCGGGATAAGGATTTCCGGATCATCGTCCCATCGGACAATATCAATTCGTTCACCGTTAAGTTCATCAACGATGTTCTTGATACGATTTCCACGGACACCAACACAAGCTCCCACGCAGTCAACACGTGCATCGCTGCTACTCACACCCACCTTGCTACGATGTCCCGGTTCACGTGCCACTTCATTGATCGTGATGATCCCGTCAATGATCTCGGGAATTTCCTGTTCAAAGAGTCGCCGGACGAAAACCGGACGCGACCTGGTAAGGACGACTTTCACACGAGTTCCCTGGGGTCGGACATCGCAGATCATCGCCCGGATTCGTTCATTCGGGTGATGCATTTCTCCGGGAATCTGTTCACTCCGGGGCAGGATTGCCTCCACGTTTCCCAGTGAGACAGTGATCGTCGGCCCCTCGTTGCGTTGCACGATGCCGTTAATGGTCTCGTTCATCTGCAAGGTGTATTCATCGATCAGGGCATCACGTTCGGCTTCTCGAATTTTCTGGATGATCACCTGTTTTGCTGTTTGCGCACCGATACGGCCGATCATTTCATCGGTATCCAGGATCTCGCCATCGATGGTCGCGTGGATCTGTCCATTTTCCCTCTCAATATCGACCGTCACATCTGACTCCTCGCCATATTGTCGACGAGCAGCCGTGGCAAAGGCGGCCTCAATCGCCTGGAAAACGATCTCCGTGTCGATGTTCTTTTCACGGTGTAATGAATCGACGATGCGAATTATCTCGTTCGGATTCATATTTGGCCTCGGTCCTGAGGAAGGAGTAACTGGTTTGTCTTGTTTTACTGATCTGGCCAATGCGAGGGCGAAGGCAAAAAAAATGCCGTCGGCCCACAGCTTGCACAAAAGATGCCTCCCGGTGAGTCATCGTCAAGCCACGTGCCGCCGGCCCTCACAAAGCGTGCCGGATCAACATGTAGTACACCATGACCGGCTGGACGGGAGTACTGGAAAATCGTTCCAGACCATGCCCAAACCGGCATTATTACCTGCTTCATGGTGCAATTACAGGTAATCTGGATAGGTTACTGCTGGCATCAAAGATTGTCAAGCAGCGGGTCGGCAGGGGGAAAGAGAGGTGCCTGGAGCAGGTTTTTCAGCATCGTTTGATCAGCANGGAACTGGCCTGTGCTTGAGGCGAGACGCTGAGATTGAGGACACTGTCACCGGGTGAGATATCACCGGTCACGACCACNTTGAGAGGGCAATCGGGGTCTGGAGTCTGGTAGTTAAGGACAGGGAAAAGGCGGTCATGCTTGAAGGCCAGAAGGCTGGAGATCAGNTCAACCGTGCCACTGCCGGCCCCCAGGTTCCCAAAAGAGGACTTGGCGGCGACCACTGGAATGGGAGAACTTCGATCTCCAAAGACACTCTGNATCGCCGTTGCTTCCTGGACATCTGTAACCGGGCAGGAGAGTCCATGAGCATGGATATGGCCGACTTCACCAGGTTCCATTCCAGCGGTTTCGAGAGCCTGGCGAATAACATTTTCCAGTGCCTTGTCAATTCGTGGTGTTCCGTCATCATCAATAACCGTGGAAGCACCGAANCCAGTGATTTCCCCGTAGATCGTGCTTCCACGAGCGAGGGCGGCGTCTCGACGTTCGAGCAGTATCGCTCCAGCTCCCTCCCCCATGATCATCCCCTGGCGACCCAGGTCAAAGGGACGTGAAGCTTCCTCGGGTTCCNTGCCGGGCCCCGCGAACGTCTCCTGCATGGAGGCCTGNACGCTCTTGAGCGGGTGAATCCGGGTCCCCGTCGAGCCAGCCAGCATGACATCTGCATGACTCCTCAGGATGCAAAAGTATGCNTCGGTAATTGCCTGGTTTCCGGCTGGCTCTCTCATCGTCAGCGAGTTATTGGGTCCTCGCAGGTCATTGTAGATAGCGATATGGCTGGCTGGCATGTTGGGCAGGTATTTCAACAGCCAGAGAGGATTCATTTGCGAGATCCCATGTTCTGCCCAGCGGGTGAAATCAAATTTACCGTTTTCATCCAGGCAGCGTTTGACGGCATCGCCATACTCATCCGGTGTGGTCTGGATATAGTCGCATCCGTAGACAATCCCAATNCGTTCCGGGNCAATGGTGGCCAGGTCGATACNTGCATGCTCCAGTGCCTTCTGGGATGCNGCCACNCCCATCTGGATTTCGCGGCACATCATTCTCATCCCCTTGCGGATAAGTCGCTGGGTACCACGTTCCAGCTCACCGAACTGCTCAATGTCTCCGGTGAAATTCCATACTTCCCCACCGAAGGGAGAGGTCATTTCATCAGCAGGGAGCGAGGCCAACCGCCGTACTCCACTTTTCCCGGCATGCAGTGCTGCCCAGAGTTGCTCTACATCAATGCCGAGCGGGCAGATCGGACCAAGCCCGGTGATGACGACACGTTCTGAATCGACGGATGACATCGAGTTATTTCTGGGCAGGGTGAAAAATACGTTCTACGGTGCTGAGCAGGGGCTAGTCCCCGTTTCGATCGAAACGACCAATGATGATCGAGGCATTATGGCCGCCAAAGCCGAAACTATTACTCATCACGACATTCAATGGCCGCTCTCGTGGCTGGTTGGGTGTATAGTCCAGATCACAGTCCGGATCCGGGTTTTCGAGATTAATTGTCGGGGGCACGGTACCTTCTGCGANGGCNTTGATCGACAGGACGAGTTCGATACCNCCACTGGCGCCGAGCGAATGGCCAAGTTGGCTCTTGGTACTTGAAATACTCAAATCGTACGCATGGTCTCCAAAGACCGTCTTCAATGCGACTGTTTCGGCCTTGTCTCCGAGCGGAGTACTGGTGCCATGGGCATTCACATAGTCGACTTCGGTTGAGGTGATCCCTCCGTCTTCCAGGGCATTGGTCATGGCTCTGGAAGCGCCCAATCCCTGTTCGTCAGGTTTCGTGATATGGGATGCATCGCAACTCAAACCAAAACCAAGTACCTCGGCATGGATTTCTGCTCCACGATTCCTGGCATGTTCCAGATCTTCAAAAATGAGAATGCCGGCACCCTCGCTAAGCACAAAGCCATCACGATCCATATCGAAAGGTCGACTGGCCCGGGTTGGTTCGTCGTTTCGGGTTGAGAGGGCCCTCATGTTCTGGAACCCGCTGACTCCCATAGGTGTCACCGCTGCCTCGCTTCCGCCGGTGATGATGATGTCTACGTCGCCATTCTGGATCATGTGGAAGGCATCTCCCATCGCATTGTTGGCACTTGCACAGGCGGTAGCGACGCTGTAGTTCACGCCACGTAAGCCGAAGCGGATGGAGAGATTGCTGCCACCGGCATTGAGCATCAGTTTCGGGATTGTCAATGGTGAGACGCGCTGGGGGCCCTTGGTAACCAATCGCGTATGTTGCGATTCAAACTCGTTCAGCCCACCAATCCCTGAACCCAGAATGACACCGCTCCGAAATGGNTCGATGGTGGTGAAGTCGACCCCGGCATGCTCGACGGCATCGCTTCCGGCGGCGACGGCAAACTGGCTGAAACGGTCAACTCGCTTGGCTTCCTTCTCGGAAAGATATCGGCCGGGATCCCAGTCATGGATATCCCCACCAAACTGCACTTTAAACTGGGACCGGTCGACGACNTCGAACAAGTGAATNCCGCTTTCACCAGCGAGAACGAGATCCCAGAGAGCATCAACGTGCATGCTCAAGGATGTGACGACACCAAGTCCCGTGACAACGACCCGTCGTTTCATGGTGCACAGTTATTCTNGTCTTTTAGGCATTGGCGGATTCGATGTAATCGATTGCCTGGCCAACGGTTTCAATCTTCTCTGCTTGATCCTCGGGAATATCGAGATCNAACTCTTCTTCGAGTTCCATGATCAGCTCAACGATGTCGAGTGAGTCGGCACTGAGATCACCAATGAAGGTTTGCTCACGGGCAATTTCACCCCGCTCTGCCCCCAGGTTATTCGCGACAAGATCAAAAACGCGATCTGCAATGGACCCCGACTTTACTGGGCTTGAAGCCCCTGGGCTTGGTTCAGATTCCGCTGGCGCAGCTTGTNCACCCTCGGAGNTCTCGTTTTGGTCCAGATTGTCATCAGGTNGGGGCTCGTCAGACGCCATCGTAAATCTCCAAAGATTACTGTCCTTTTATTTTCCGTGAGGTACGCCCGATGCGTCGCGAATTAGGTTAAACGGGAAAAGGAAATGATGCAAGCACACCCTGTGAACTTCCTGTCATGCCGTCATGCCTCCATCAACGACCATTGTCTGCCCGGTAATGTAAGATGCCGCATCGCTGGCCAAAAAGAGCACCATCGAGGCGATGTCCAGCGTTTCACCCATGCGCCGCATCGGTATCTGTTTCGTTACTTCCTCGATCACGNCCTCTCCAAGCACACGCGTCATATCGCTCTCAATAAAACCTGGAGCGACTGCGTTGACGGTCACGTTTCTTTTTGCCAGTTCCCGGGCAAGGCTTCGTGTCATCCCGATCAGGCCTGCCTTGGATGCCGAGTAATTTGTCTGTCCCGCATTTCCAGTGATGCCCGAGACACTCGACATGTTGATGATCCGGCCATAACGGGCTCGCATCATTCGCATCGATGCCGCCCGGGCAAACAGGAATGCACCCTTGAGGTTTGTTGCGATCACGTCATCGAATTCCTCGTCACTCATGCGTGGCATCAGGGTGTCACGGGTGATGCCGGCGTTATTAACCAGGATGTCGATCTTCTCCCATTTTTCACAGACCGCTTCGACAACCGCATCGACGCTCTNGGAATCAGTGACATCACAACTCATGGCCTCGGCCTGCCCACCGGCATCGGAGACAAGCTGTACGGTTTCGGCGAGCTTTTCGGCGTTGCGGGCGACACAGCCGACCAGGGCACCACAGCGTCCCAGTTCAACGGCGACCGCCCTGCCNATNCCCTGGGAGGCACCCGTTACGACAGCTACTTTTCCAGAGAGGTCGACATGCAGGGGAGAGGCTGATTCAGTCATGGAGGGCTCCTGTGCTCATGCCATTGTTATCCTGTCGGGACAGGTACCTGGCAGCTTGCATTCTAACAGGTGATATTTTCGCATTTGATTTTCTTGTCGATCCGTCGNAGTAATCCGCGCATGGTGCGTCCGGGGCCGATCTCATAGTACTGGTCANATCCATCAGCGAGCAACTGTCGCATNCTTGCTTCCCAGNGAACCGGAGAGACGACCTGTTTTATCAAGAGGTCGCGGATTTCTTCTGGATCGTTGTGCTGCNGGGCGTCGACATTGGAGATGACTGGAATCCGTGGTTGTTTCAGCGATATNTCCGCGAGCGCCGCCGCGAGNTTCTCCACCGCATCCTCCATCAACGGGGTATGGAACGCTCCTGCAACCGAGAGTGGTACAGATCGGATCGCACCTTCCTCGGCCGCCATCGGAACGATCCTGTTGCAGGCTTCCAGGTGGCCGGAAACAACCAGATTTCCGGGGCAGAGGAAATTGGCGGGCTGCAGGATCTCGTTGTCCTGGCGACAGCTGGCACAAAGACGCTGCACGTCCTCTTCCTCGAGTCCAAGGATACTTACCATTCCACTGGGGACCGCATCAGAAGCTGCCTGCATGGCGATCCCTCGCTGCTGTACGACCTTCAGGCTGTCTTCAAAATCCATCACACCGGCGAAGACAAGCGAGGTGTATTCTCCCAGGCTCAGCCCGGCCGTTGCCCCGCAGGCTGCCACCAGGTCGGGCTCNGACTGCCGCAACGATTCCAGGGCTGCCAGGCTGGTTACGAACAGGGCCGGTTGGCTGTACTCGGTGGCATTGAGCTGGTCCTCGGGACCCTCGAAACAGAGCGATGCCAGGTCGTACCCCAGGATCTCGGCCGCCTGGTCATACAAATGNCGGACCTGGGGAAGCTGTTCTGCCAGCTCCTTCCCCATACCGACGATCTGAGATCCCTGTCCGGGAAAAAGNAATGCCGTGTTACTCAACGTTGTGCCTCATCAGCCANGAGTCAGGCGGTACCCGGAATACTGGAAGAAGATACTGCCGGACTANTCGTCGGCATCCAGTTCGACAAACTGNCGCTGCGCATTAACTTTATCCGGNTAGCAACCGCAGTCGGGACAAATCGTATGCGTAGGAATACGGGCATTACAGCGGGGATTCTGACAATCNGTCAGTTGACGGGCGCGAATCGCATCGTGAGATCGACGCTTTCCCGATCTTGAGTTCGAGTGTTTTCTCTTGGGGACAGCCATTATTGACTCCTCTGAGCATCCCAAATACGGCCTGGTGACCAGCCCGCGCTTTGTCAAGCATTTTATACTAGAACCCGCCCAGGAAACTGTCAACGAGGGACAAAGGCTCCACTATTTCTCCGTCTCACCTGGTGGTTTAAANAATTTCCCCTGGGAATCACTTTCTGCTTCGTTCTCCAGGGGAATCCCAACATGCTCGGCAGCCAGGTTCGTGGCCATCCGGCCACGTGGTGTGCGGATTACTAACTCGGTTCTTAGCAGGAAGGGTTCGACCTCGTCAACGAGCGTNTCGGTTGGAACATTCATGGTATGAGAAAGAGCCTCGATTCCGGCGGGCCCCCCGGCGAAGACNCGCAGCANGGTTTCCAGGTAGCGGCGGTCCTGCTTGTCCAGTCCGAGNGTATCAATNTCCCATGTTACCAGGGCATCCCGAGCCACCTTGAGCGAGATCACGCCATCGGCCCGACTGACCGCGTAATCCCTCACGCANCGCAGTCGATTATTAGCAATTCGAGGNGTNCTCCTGCTCCGCTCGGCAATTTCCNNNCAGGATTCGTCATCAATCTCNATCGCCAGTTTTTCCGCATTNCGTCGNATGATNTCNGTTAACTCNTCGACNGAATAAAAGTCCAGGTGCTCACGGATTTGGAAGCGGTCACGCAGCGGGCTGGAGAGCATGCCGGCACGCGTGGTGGCCCCGATAAGTGTAAACGGTTTGAGTGTCATGTTAATTGTGCGAGCATTAATACCTTCACCCAGCACAAAATCGGCGCGGAAATCTTCCATGGCCGTNTAAAGGTACTCCTCCACGGCAGCGGGCAGCCGATGGATCTCATCGATGAACAGGATCTGTCCCTGTTGCAGGTTGGTGAGGAAGGGAAGCAGGTCCTTGGGGGCCTTGAGGCTGGCCCCACTGGTGATATCCAGCGGTACATTCANCTCGTGTGGGATACAGACGGCGAAAGTTGTTTTNCCCAGTCCGGGAGGTCCGTCAAAGAGGATGTGGCCGAGTGGTTCATCTCTTTTCTGGGCTGCTTCCACGGCGATCTGAATCCGCTCGTAGACTTCCCGCTGTCCAACCATCTCGCTCATGCGACNTGGGCGCAGCGAGTGATCTTCTTCATCATCNCTGGCCTGGGGGCCCAGTATTTTCTCGTGAGCCATGCGAATCGGTACCCTANATCCGTGCCGTGACCGGAGCGNTGCCCACTATACCAGAGAACACGGAGTTTCGACTATCACANATGNCCATGGCGGTGGTCATGACTCCAANCGGTTTCGCTGGTAAACGACCTGGAGTAACTGTTCCACGTCCTTCACCTCCACCCCCGATTCAATTGCCGCATCGAGCTGTCNCCGGGCATCGGCGGCGCGATGGCCGAGCTGGCAGAGTAACTGGAAGGTCTGCTCGATGACATCCTGGGGNCCCTCCTCNCNACCTGCTTTTTCGCTTGTCACCAGCAGTGCAAANTTGGGCATCTTGCGACGTAGCTTGGCGACAATTCTCTCGCCGGTTGCCGGCCCAATTCCGGGCAGTGCGGAGAGNCCCTTGATNTCNTGTTCCTCGATCAGCGTGGCAACTTCGCTGACTGGCTTGACCATGGCACGCAGCGCCTTTTTTGCTCCCACGCCATCGACACTGCAGAATAACTCAAAAAACTCCCGCTCAATTCCACTCTCAAAGCCAACCATCCTGGGATTCATGCGCCCCTGGGGGTTGCCCTCGAGGTANTGGATGGTGTGCAGGCTGATTTCCTGCNCGATGATTCCCTGCAGGTTGCGGCGTGAAAATTCCGGGATCAGGACGGTGTACTGAAAGGGGCCCACCTGCAGCGNGGCAGTTCCTTCTGCGACCGTGAGCAGTTTGCCGGTAATATTNGTGATCACGTGAGGCGCTCCCTAGCAGGCGTTACCAATCGTGTTATTACGACCAAGGTAATGGTGGCACAGTGCGATNGCGAGTGCATCCGCAACNTCTGCAGGTTCCGGGGCAGTNGNCAGGCTAAATTCATGGCAGATCGCATCTTGCATCTGTTTTTTTGATGCTCGCCCGNTCCCGGTAAGGATNTTCTTGATCTGGGTCGCGGCGTAGTGGAAGACAGGGATCTCGTGCTGGCCGGCTGCCAGGCAGATGGCCCCGCGGGCATGCCCCATCAGGATCGCGGTGCGGGGCATCTTGTAATGCGAATAGAGTTCCTCGACCGCAACTGCATGTGGCTGGTGTTGCTCGATTACTTCGCAGATCCCCTCGTGGATTTCTTTNAGACGCTGTTCCAGTGGTTTTCGACGNCCTCCTCGTACCACCCCNGCTTCCAGCAGTTGCGGATCTTCCTGGCCCACACGGATCAGACCATAACCNGTGATATTCAGTCCCGGATCGACACCGAGAATAACCGNTCCCGCCTGCGTGCCGGTGTTGTTCATCTGCATGTTTCCCCGTCTGCAGGTTAGTCGAATCGCCAGCCAGTTTCACCCGTGCGGTCTTCCAGGCTGATGCCCAGCTCTGCCAGTTCATCTCGTATCCGGTCTGCCATCGTGTAATCTCCGTTTTCGCGGCAGCTGGCTCGCAGCCGNATCAGCGACTGTACCAGCTCGTCCACCCGCTGNTCATTCTTCACTGGGGGTTCCGGTTTTTCCAGGAAGAGTCCCAGTAGTTGCCCCAGTTCCCGTAGCGTGGAGGCTGCCGTGGTCAGTGNCGTGAGATCGTCTGTCCCGTTGGGCTGGGGACCCTCAAGCTGTTTTTCATCGATAAAACGATTCAGCAGTCGGATCAGTTCAAACAACTCGCTGGTTGCCCCGGCCGTGTTAAAGTCATCATCCATCCACTCCAGGAANCGGCTGCGGCACTGGTGGACTTCAGCAAGCAGGGGATGGTCGACATGCTCGATCTCCCCCTCGGTCCGGTTCCTTGCGATTGGAAGCTGGTAAAAGTCTTCACCGCTGACCCGACCAAAGCGTTCAAAGAACCGGTAGAAGGAATCCAGGGCGGTTCCTGCTTCCTCGATCCCCTCCTCGCTATAGAGAATCGTGCTGCGGTAGTGGGTTCGCAGCAGGAAAAACCGAATCCGCTCGCCTCCCTGTTGTTGGATCAGGTCTGCCAGGCCCCCGGCTCCCTGGGACCGGCTGATCTTAGACTCGGTNTCCGCCACCGGGTCCTCGCTCTGCTCGCGTTCTGATCGTCCTCCCACCTTGCCGGCTGCGTCAGCTCTCATCAGCCCGTTGTGCATCCAGTAACGCGCCATCGGCTTGCCATGACAACATTCGCTCTGGGCGATCTCGTTTTCATGGTGAGGGAACACCAGGTCGAGTCCTCCGCCGTGGATATCAAACGTCTCCCCCAGGGAGCTGCGGCTCATGGCAGAGCACTCGATATGCCATCCGGGTCGGCCCGGCCCCCAGGGACTCTCCCAGCTTGGCTCGTCCGGCCGNGCTGCTTTCCAGACAGCAAAATCTGCGGGGGACCGCTTGCGGAGAGCGGCCTCTCCGCCGCCGCCCTGCTGGTCCTGGCTGCTGCGGTTGCTCAGTTTCCCGTAATCCTCGTCGGCAGCCACGTCAAAAAAAACATCTCCCTCGACCTCGTAGGCAAAGCCCTGCTCGATCAGTTGCCTGGTGAAATCGATAATCTGGTCAATGTGTTCCGTTGCCCTGGGCATCTGGTCGACCTGGTCGACATGCAGTGCTGCCAGGTTCTGGAGATAGTCGCTGGTCATTTCCTCGGCNACCTGTGCCATCGGTATCGTACGGCGGGCTGCCTCGGCAATCAGCTTNTCGTCCACGTCGGTGATATTGATGACCCAGGTTACCTCGAAACCGGAGTAAACCAGGTAACGCTTGACCGTGTCGAAAATCACTGGTCCCACCATGTGCCCAATATGGCTCGGTTTGTAGACCGTGGGGCCGCAGAGATAGATTCCAACCTTTCCAGGTTCGACTGTCTGGAAATTCTCTTTTGTTTTCGTCAGCGTGTTGTAGATCTTCATCGTCATGGTCCAGCAAGACCCTGGTCTGCCTGTTTGATTAACGTACCCTGTCCGTTCCCGCTTGCAGCAAGACGACGCATTCGGCCTGGATCATCTCTCCTCTGCCGATCGGCCCCAGCTCCTCGCCCGTCTTGGCCTTGACGGAGATGCAGCCAACTTCGACTCCAAGCAGCGATGCAATTCTCTCACAGATCGCCTCCCGGTAGGGACCGATCTGTGGCTGCTGGGCAAGCACAACGGAGTCGGCGTTGACCAGNTNGTATCCTTGCTGGCAGACCTGCTGGTAACAGGCTTCCAGTAATTCCGCTGAATCCCGGTCCTGGTTGGCAGGGTCGGTGTCGGGGAACCACTGGCCGATATCTCCCAGCGCAGCAGCTCCAAGCAGTGCATCACAAAGTGCGTGGAGCAGCACGTCGGCATCACTGTGTCCNTCGAGGTGCTTGTCGAAGGGGATCTGGATGCCGCCAATNCGTAGAGGTCCACCGGTAACCAGGCGGTGCGAGTCATGGCCCAGCCCGATCCGGANCATCCCCAGGTTNGTGGACGACGAATCGTTACCGGGCGACGGGGAGTCAGGGGACATGTGCCGGCAGGGTGCTTGTGACCATCGACGCGTGGAAGGGTGCCCCGACGCAGGGCTGGCGAATTATAGCGAAAGGCCTCTGGTCCGACAACGCGTACCGGGTTGCCAGGATGGATACCTACTCGCAATGCGGGGACCTCCCTATAATCGGCGGTTATGTCAATCATCGAAATCGNCGGTTTATCAAAGACCTACCGGGTTTACGAGAAGCGCGAGGGACTGCTCGCGTCACTCAAGGGACTTTTCCGCAGAAAGTACCGCCAGGTCAAGGCAGTTCGAGAGATTGATCTGCAGGTAGAGGCGGGGGAGTTCGTTGCCTTCCTGGGACCGAACGGGGCTGGCAAGACAACCACGCTGAAACTTCTTTCCGGGGTCATTCATCCCACCAGCGGGACCGCCTCGGTGATGGGCTATGTTCCCTGGAAGCGGGACAACCGGTACCGGCGCAAGTTTGCACTGGTGATGGGTCAGAAGAACCAGCTCTGGTGGGACCTCCCGGCGCAAGAGTCATTTCGGCTGCACCAGCAGATCTACCAGATCGACACGGACCAGTACCAGCGGACGCTGGACGAACTGACTGGCCTGCTGGATCTACGGTCACTGCTCAAGCAACCGGTACGGGAACTGTCGCTTGGTGAGCGGATGAAAATGGAATTAACGGCAGCCCTTCTGCACCAGCCGGAAATTCTCTTCCTGGACGAACCCACGATCGGGCTGGACGTGGTGGCGCAGCACAATATCCAGCAGTTTCTCAAGCACTACCAGCGGGAGCGAGGAATCACCACGCTGCTCACAACCCATTACATGAAGGACGTGGAGGCGCTCTGCGAACGCGTGGTGATTATTGCGCGGGGGAGTATTCACTTTGATGGATCCCTGGCAGAAATCGTTGACCGCACGACCAGTCACAAGCTTGTGACATTACAGGTTGCTGATGGGGAATCCCTGGACGGGATGGAGCAGTATGGCAGCTTGGAAGAGATTGACCCGCCGAAAGTGACACTCCGCCTCCAGCGGGAGGATGTGGCCAGCAAGCTCTCGGCGATTCTCGACCAGCGACGGATCGTTGATGTTGTCGTGGAAGATCCGCCCCTGGAAGAAGTGCTGGCAGATATTTTCACCAAGATAACAGACCAAGATAACGACCAGGAGGCTTGAAAAGGCCTCGTCGAGACCACACAGGATGANATCATGGGAACGATGATCCAGGCAAAGATGTCCACCTGGTGGACGATCATGCGAATTGCCCTGGAGGAGCGACTTGTTTACCGGGGTGACTTTGCCCTGGGAACCCTGATGCGTTTCCTGCCGATCATCACCCAGATTTTTCTCTGGAGTGCGATCTTCATGGCTGTCGGCGGTGGTGACATGCAGGGCCAGGAGATCAAGGGCTTCACCATCCATACCATGATTGCCTATTACCTGTTGACGATGATGGGTCGGGCCTTTTCCAGTATGCCAGGACTCGCTTCCGGGGTTGCTCTTCAGGTTCGCAATGGGGAGATCAAGAAGTTCCTGATCCAGCCGATTGACATGGTCGGTTTCCTGCTGCTCAACCGGGTTGCCCACAAGCTGGTGTATTACGGCGTGGCCCTGTTGCCATTTGTTTTCGTTTTCTGGCTTTGTGGTGGCTACTTCAGTGAACACTTCCAGCATTCCACGGCAAGCTGGCCCTCAAGCAGTCGCCTGGCAGTCTTCCTGTTATCGCTGATCTTCGGATTCCTTCTTGGTTTCTTCATGGAAGTCTGTATTGGGCTGATCTCCTTCTGGTTCCTGGAGGTCACCTCTCTATTGTTCATCTACATGCTGATGAATTTCTTTCTCTCCGGCCACATGTTCCCGCTGGACCTGTTGCCGGACCCGGCCCGGATGGTTGTCGACTGGCTGCCGTTGAAATACCTGGCCTATTTCCCGGCTGCTATTTTCCTTGGCCTGGTGCCCGAGGACCGGTTGTGGGCTCAACTGGCGGTTGAGATTGTATGGGTATTGTTCTTTATCCTGGCCAGTCGATGGATGCTGGCACGGGGACTGCGGCGTTACAGCGGTTTTGGAGGCTGAGAAGACGAATGGGAATGTCGATGGCTGAATTACCAGATCGGGATCCGGAAGCAGCAGTGCTGCGGCCGCGATACCTGAAGGTGTTTCTGACCTTTGCCCGCAACAGCCTGATTCGTGATATGACGTTCAGGATGAACTTCATCCTGCAGTGCCTTACCTCCATTTCCTGGACCGTGATGAACATCGGCTTTTATATCATCGTGTTCCAGTTCACCAAGCAGATTGGCGTCGACACCGGCTGGGGGAAATATCAGTTCTTCATTTTTCTTGCCACAACCTGGCTTATTAACAGCCTGGTTCAGGCATTCTTTATGCCCAATGCCCAGGAGTTCAGCGAGCTGATTCGAACCGGGCACCTGGACTTTGCCCTGGTCAAGCCGATTGATACCCAGTTCCTGATTTCCTTCCAGAAGGTGGACTGGTCGGCACTGTCGAATTTCTGGATGGGGATCGCGCTGCTTGGTTTCAGTCTCTCGCACTTGATGGCGGTACCCGACCCCCTGGTGCTGCACCCGGTTGTTTTCCTGCTTTACCCGATCTACATCGTCTGTGGTTGCCTGATCATGTACAGCGTGATGATCACGCTGGCAGCCACCAGCATCTGGCTCGGTCGCAACCAGACGCTCTATAATTTCTGGTTTTACCTGACAAATTTCTCGCGTTACCCGATGGAGATCTACTGGCGCAGCTGGGGTTGGTCACTGTGGGGCGTGTTTACATTTCTCATACCGGTCCTGGTGGTTGTGAATGTCCCGGCCAGGTTGATGGCGCAGCCGATTTCGCCACGAACCAACTGGGAACTCTGGTTGACCGGGTTTGCTGTTTTGGCCACGGTGATGAGTCTCTGGATTTCGAGGGCCATCTTTCGACGTGCGCTGATGAGTTACCGGAGTGCCAGTAGTTAAGTAGTGATTTGGAGGAGACCATGCCGAGCGGGAATTCAACGATGGGGCAGCTTGACAGAACGTCAGGCTGGCTGGCTTACCTGCAGCTTTTCCGGCTGCCAAATGTCTTCACGGCAATTGCTGACGTGTTGATGGGGTACCTGCTGGTTCACCGTGTCCTTGAGCCCTCGGATACCTTTCCGCTGCTCCTGCTGGTGTTGGCCAGTTCCCTGATTTACACGGCTGGCATGGTCCTGAACGACGTGTTTGATTACCAGGTCGATTGCCAGGAGCGGCCGCAGCGTCCAATACCCTCGGGAAGGATCTCCCTTGGTCGGGCACGCGCGCTGGGACTGCTGATGCTGCTTGCCGGTATGATCGCCGCGGCACTTTCTTCCTGGGTTGTGCTGGATTCAGCAGTCCCCTGGCGAGGCCTGCTGATCTCCGTGGCACTGGTGGTAACAGTCCTGCTTTATGATGGGATACTCAAGAAGACGATCCTGGCTCCACCCCTGATGGGTGCCTGTCGCTTCCTGAACGTGCTGCTGGGGATGAGCTTTGCTGGCACGACAGGTGGCACGGAGGGTCTTTTCCTGGGCTGGGAACACTACCAGCTACTGGTGGCGACCGGGCTAGGTGTTTATGTCACCGGTCTCACGTTTTATGCCCGCACCGAGGCCCGGGAAAGTTCCCGAATGGCGCTCTCCGCCGGATGCCTGGTAATGATTGCCGGGCTGGGGATTCTGGCCATGTTCTTTCCGCGATCGGTTCCGGAAACGACTGGTCTGCGGATGACCGTGGGGCAGGCAGGATTCTTCATTATCGTCCTTTCAGCCACGGTGATTTACCGGGCGGCATGGGGAGTCATTGAACCGACGCCAAGACGAGTCCAGGCTGCGGTCAAGCGATGTATCCTGTCAATTATCCTGTTGGACGCAGCGATCACGGGGATTCTCTGCCCCTGGTATTATGCGGTCCTGGTCCTGGCCTTGCTTCTTCCGACGCTGGTATTGGGAAAATGGCTATACTCGACATGATCAAGGGGATCTTTACCAAGGGAATGGAGCGGGAGGTGCTGAGATGAACAATCTGGTTTTCTTGTCGCTTCCTGGTTTTCGCCCGTCGGACCTGGACCAGATGCCATGCCTTTCGGCGCTGATGGGAGCGGGCCAGCGGCAGCCGTTACGTGCCAGTTTTCCTGCCGTCACCTGGCCAGTGCAGGCAAACATGCTGACCGGTTGCCGACCCAGCCAGCATGGCGTGGTGGGCAATGGTTTCTACTGGCGGGAATCTCACGAGGTGGAGATGTGGACTGCCTGGAACGAGAAAATCCTGGCGCCACAGGTCTGGGACCTGATGCACCAGGATTCCCCCGCGCTCACGTCGGCAGTCTGGTTTCCCATGCTCAGCAAGGGATGCGGTGCTGATTTTGTCTGCATGCCTGCCCCGGTTCACAATCCAGATGGCTCGGAGTCGCTCTGGTGCTATACCACTCCTACGGAGCTCTACGGGGACCTGCGGGATGAACTGGGACATTTTCCTCTGAAGAACTTTTGGGGCCCGTTGTCGAGTATTGATTCCACTGCCTGGATTGTTGATTCCGCGGTCATGGCTGCCGGCAGTTTTCGGCCTCGTCTCTTTTTTCTCTACCTTCCCCACCTCGATTACGCTGCACAGAAACATGGTCCCGACAGTCCCGAGGCCAGGCATGCTGTCGAGGAACTGGATGCGGTGATAGGCCGCCTGGTCGATGGATTCCAGCTGGCTTATGAAGGTTCGGAACTGACCTGGCTGGCAGCCAGTGAGTACGTGATCACGGAGGTGGATCATGTGGTCTACCCGAATCGCTTGCTCCGTGAAGCAGGTCTGCTTTCGGTCCGCTGCGAGGATGGCCTGGAGTATCTTGACCCTGCTGGGAGTCTCGCCTGGGCGCTGGTGGATCACCAGTTTGCCAACGTCTATGTCCGCGATGCTGACCCGATGGTCATCGACCGGGTGGTCCACCTGTTTCAACAACAGGAAGGAATCGCCGAGGTCCTGGCCGGTGCACGCAGGGCCAATCGGGACATGGATCACGAGAGGGCGGGAGAGGTGATCCTGGTTTCCAGTTCGCACAGCTGGCAGGCGTATTACTGGTGGCAGGACGATGCCCGGGCACCCGATTTTGCCCGTACTGTCGATATCCACCGCAAGCCTGGATACGATCCGGTGGAACTCCACCTGGATATGGCAACCAGGGGCGTGCCGCTGGATGCGACCCTGGTACGTGGATCCCACGGGGCACCGGTTCAGTCAGAATCGCAGTGCGGCATTGTTCTCAGTTCACGACCGGGTGTCCTGGGGGAGCGACCACTGGCCGACGTCGACATGGCAGGAGTGATACTGCGGCATTTCCAGGAGCCTCCCCTCGGGGAGGGCGTGTCGGCAGACTGACAGCAGGCTGTCACTTCAGCTCACGAAGCTTGATCTGGCGAAACTGGACGAGCATCGGTGGGCCGGCATGAAGTTGTAGTGCAAGGATGCCTTTCATGGCTCGCTTGTCGACCTGGTTGTCGATCACGTCGACTGTCACCTTGCCATTGATCTTCTGGACGAGGTGGTTTCCCTGGGCGGAGATCGAGTAACTATTCCACTTTTCCTTCTTGATCACGGAGAGGATATCCTTGTCCTCGCCGGTCTTGCCGACGGTCTTTTTTTCACCACTCTCGCTAATTTCCACCTTCGTCCCCCGCATCGCCAGGATACCGCGTCCTCGCTCCTCATAGAGAATCCCGATGAACTTGAATCCAGCGTCAATATCTGCCTGGTAGCCTCCAACGACCCAGTTTCCCAGGTCCTTGCTGCGATACTGGATTCCCGAGTTGCCTCCTACCATGCGAAACTCCAGGTCCAGCTGGAAATTCTCCAGCGTTCCTGCTCGCCAGATCAAGAAGGTATTTCCCTGGGTGGGGTTCGCCTCGGTGGTCTGCCCCGTGATCACCCCGTCCTTGACCGACCAGAACTTGGAATTCCCATCCCATCCCTTGAGTGTTTTGCCATCAAAGAGTGATGCAGTACCGCTCTCTGCCTTGTCCTCGCCACAGAGCATGGCACCAGGGGCAAGGAGCAGGAGCAGGGCCAGGAGAATTGTTGGTCGGAACGTCATGGGGTTTTCCTTTAGAAAGAACAGGGGTGCAGGTTCCAGGTTCAGGAACCGAATCATGTTTCAATAGTCTTTGCTTCTGGTAACTCGGGCGGTTCGAAGACGAATCCCTTGCTTTGCTGAAAGAACTCCACCGGGTTCTCATAAACCACCTTGCGGATCAGCTGTTCGCCATGGCCCCGGCGACGCATTTCGATAATGAAATCGGGTACGGCAGTAGGTTTGGATGGGCCCCAGTCACCAGCTGAATTGACCATCAGCCTGTCCGGACCATACATCTCGATGATGTCAGCCGCTCGCTGGGGAGTGCACTTGCTGATCGGGTAAAGTGTCATGCCGGCCCAGAATCCCTCGGCCAGGACCGGTTCCACGGTATGTTCCTCGACATGGTCAATCAGCACTCGACTGGGATCGACATGGTCATTGGAGAGCAGCATGTCGAGAATCATCCGGGTGCCCTGGTACTTGTCTTCAAGGTGAGGCGTGTGGATCAAGATCTGCTGGTCATGGTGAACGGCCAGGTCGACATGTTCCATGAAAATGGTGGATTCGTTCCGGGTGTTCTTGTTGAGGCCAATTTCACCAATCCCAAGGACTCCAGGGAGATCCAGGAACTCAGGGATCATCTCGATGACCTGCCGCGAGAGCTCAACGTTTTCAGCCTCCTTGGCATTGATACAGAGCCAGGTGAAATGCTGAATCCCGAACTGGTCAGCACGGTTTTTTTCGAAGTCAGTGAGTTGCCGAAAATAGTCTCGAAAACTCTCCACACTTCCGCGGTCAAAACCGGCCCAGAATGCAGGTTCGCTGAGGGCAACACAGCCCATGCGGGCAAGCGTTTCATAATCATCCGTGGTACGGGAGACCATGTGGATGTGTGGGTCAATGTAGTACATGCGTTTCACTCCAGGGGAGTCTCTCGAAGGCTAGGACCGGGAAATCTCCAGGCCAAGTTCCTCACGCCAGTTTTCACTGAACTCGCGCGAGAAAACCAGCTGGACCTTTTCCGCACGGTCAGGGCAGGACTCATCGGCCACGAGTTGCAGGCCCTGCTGGATCAATCCCAGCCTGGGATCCTCGCGATAGTCTCCACCGGACCGGTCCAGCCGATCGAAGGAGGCTGCCAGTTGCAGGATCTTGGCACGTATTTCCAGGTACTCGCGTTCGAGCACTTCGCCCGCTGTCATCGGACTCGACATGGTGAATTCCCTCTCCAGATCACGACATGTGTGTTGGGGCGGAGGACAACGTGCTTCTTTTTAGTATCCCTCAGACTTGCACGCAAGTTGATCGAGGGACTGGTTTAGCCGTGCGGGGAGTGCTCCACGACTGCCAGTAGCGCAGCACTGAACGACCTGCCAGAAGAGAATGGATAACCGGTCGAGGATCGCCGGTTAAAAGGCCCCGTCTTCACCCCGACGGGGTGGAAAACGTTGCTTGCGAGTTTCGTCGGGAAGTGTCGGAGCAGTTTCCCGTTTCTGCAGATCTCCGAGGAACTGGCTGGAGTCGGCAGAACGACCGAGTGACGTCGTGAGGACTTCTCGCTTGTAACCGACGTACTTGAGGAAAGTCGGGAAGGTAATCTGTTCCACGTCGTAGAACTGGACTTCCCGTAACAGGTCGTTGTAACCCTTGGTGGAAACCAGGCCCTTGGCGGTCCCCTTGAGCAGGTACTGGGTGTTGACCGTCACCTTGCCATCGCGAGTTCCGTCGGACCGGATTTCAGCATCGATCACGCCTCCGATGGAAGTGATCATGTACTTGACCTTGTTAAAGTCATCCGTGCCATCCCCATCCAGGTCAAAAATGCCTGCCAGGGCAAAGTGAATCTGGGTGGCAACCTGGAAGTTGGGTGAATGAATCAGGTCACCACGAAGAACCGGGTTGGCAATGCTGTCATCCAGGATGCGAGCCTCGGCCATCCGGTCCTCGAGGATACGAGTGATCTGGATTTTGGCCTTGATATCGCTCTTCTCATGCATCACGCCAGGTTCTTTGATGTCATAGACACTGAACGTGGTGAGTTCCTTGAGTCCATGAGCGGCCCCCAGGTCAATCCAGACCGTGTTGTGTTGTTGATGGACCATCGTGATCCGGCCGTCGGGAACTTCAAATCGTTCGGACTTGGGTTGCCGGAGGATCTTCATCGCACCGATCGTCTGCGACAGGATCGTGTTTTCCTTGCCAAGTGCTGCGACCTCGGCCACTTTGACTTCCGTGGCGTCGTTTGCCACGGTGACCTGTTGTTGCAGTGCCTGGGCCTGGGTGGATTTTTCCTGGGTGATCCGCTGGCGGTCGGTGTTGAATGCCGATCGTTCGGTATCACGATCCGTTTCTGCTGCCGACTTGGCCGCGAGTGCCTGGGCGGTGAGGCCAGATTCGGTTTGCACGGTTGTTGCCTTGTCATCAGCCAGCTGGCGGTTCATGTTTTCCAGCTTGGTGTTTAAATCGTTTTGCTGCTTGATCGTTTGCAGCAGGTTTGCCGGGAT
>PANG01000063.1 GCA_002708345.1 Planctomycetaceae bacterium
ATTACCGTTTGCACCTCTACCTCGCCACGCTGCTTGATATTTCCGGTCGCAACGAGGAAGCAATGGAACATCGTCGCTTCGCCGCCAGGCTAGAGGCACTTGCCCGACCCGAGCCCACCGGCACAACCGCTCCCTAGGGAAGGACGCTTCGCAGATGATCGAACCGGTACTTCGCCCCTTCGACAGCCATGACCAGGAGGGCGTGATTGCACTGATTGACCAGGTCTACCAGGAGTACGGGGACCGCCTCTGCCTGGAGGGCGCGGACGCGGACCTGACCGACATTCCTACTACTTACCTGCACGCTGGTGGCTCCTTCGTCGTACTGGCCGGAGAAAGGATCCTTGGCAGCCATGCTCTGCTTCCACTCGATCCTGCCAGGGCGACCTGCACGTTTCGGCGACTCTACCTCGACAGTTCCCTGCGAGGAACCGGGTGGGGAAAAAAGCTGATGGACTGGGCAATCGAGCTCGCCCGCCAGGAGGAATTCAAACGCGTTGAATTCTGGTCAGACACGCGTTTTAACCGGGCTCACCATTTTTTTGAGCAAATCGGATTTCAACGGGACGGCCGCGTCCGGGACATGAGCGATGGTTGGATTCCCTACCAGGAGTACTTTTTCTGGTATGACCTCCATCCCAGCCCACCAGCCGATTGACACGCGGTTTGCCAAGTCCGATCATGAGCAGAGCATGGCTGGTTTGTCATGCCCCGATTCAACCGAAGTTCCACTGAAAGGGAATATCGCCGTGTCACGCATACCTGCAATTCGTTTCCCCGTCTGCATCCTGGCACTGTTCGCTGCACTGCTCGTTTACGCCAGCCCAGGGATGCATGCTGCGGAACCAGAGAAACTGGCCACGGTCGAGGGGATCACGCAGTACCAGCTGGAGAACGGGCTCCAGGTCTTGCTCTACGGGGACGAGTCCCGTCCCACGGTGACGGTGAACATGACCGTCTTTGTCGGTTCCAGGCACGAGGGATACGGGGAAACGGGCATGGCCCACCTGCTTGAGCACATGCTCTTCAAGGGAACTCCCACACACCAGGACATTCCCAAGCTACTCACGGAAAAGGGAGCCCAGTTCAACGGGACCACGTCACTCGATCGCACCAATTACTACGAGACGCTCCCGGCCAGCGACGAGAACCTGGAACTTGCCATCAAGCTGGAATCGGATCGGATGATCAACAGCTTTATCAAGGGAGAGGACCTGGCATCAGAAATGACGGTGGTCAGGAACGAGTTCGAACGCGGTGAAAATTCACCGAGCAGGATCCTCATGCAACGAATGCGGGCCTCCGCATTCGAATGGCATAACTATGGTAAATCGACGATTGGTAACCGCAGTGATATTGAACGGGTCCCGCTCCCCCGTCTGCGAGGTTTTTATCGCAAGTACTACCAGCCCGATAATGCCATCCTGGTCGTCGCCGGCCAGTTTGAAAATGCCAAGGCGCTGGCTCTCATCAACAAGTACTTCGGTTCGATTCCCCGGCCCAAGCGGGAACTGGATAAAACCTACACGGACGAGCCTGCCCAGGACGGGGAACGGAGCGTGACACTGCGCCGCGTCGGCGATGTCGCCATGGCGGGACTCGTTTACCATGTCCCCGCCGCGGCGCACCCTGATTTTGCTGCCGTTGATGTCCTCAGCTATGTGCTGGTCACGGAACCCGCGGGTCGGCTCTACAAGGCCCTGGTCGAGACGAAGATCGCCAGCAGTATCGTCGGTGGCACCTTTGCCCTTCATGACCCGGGCGTGATGATCTTCTATTCCCAGGCTACCAAGAAGGACAACCTGACCCAGGTCCGTGATGTGATGATTGCCGAGATCGAAAAAATTGGTGAAGAGGGCGTAACGGATGAAGAGGTGCAGCGCGTGATCCAGCAGATCAAAAAACAGCGAGAACAGGCGATTGCCAATACCAGCCGGGTTGCCATCGAGCTGAGTGACTGGGCGGCCCAGGGGGACTGGCGATTGTTCTTCCTCTATCGCGACCGCGTCGAAAAAGTCACGGCCGAGGATGTGCAACGGGTGGCAAAGCAATACATGCAACAAAGCAATCGTACCGTGGGCCTTTTCATTCCCACCGAGGAACCCCAGCAGGTGAGCATCCCCGGACTGCCCGATATCGCCGAGATGGTGAAAGACTACAAGGGACGGGAGGCGATTGCCCAGGGTGAAAAGTTCGAAGCGACACTGGAGAACATCAAGAAACGGACCACGCTGACAAAGCTCAATGATGGTGTCCAGGTTGCCCTGCTGCCAAAGAAAACTCGTGGCGAACTTGTACTGGTGAGCCTGCAACTCAACTTCGGCAACCTCGAGAACCTGGCTGGACTGGATGGCGCCAGTGGCTTCCTGGGATCGTTGATGATGCGTGGCACCGCGGAAATGGACCACCAACAAATCCAGGATGCGCTCGACAACCTGGAAGCGTCCCTCTCTGGCAGTAGCGGCCTGGGATCTCTCGGTTTCTCCATCAAGGTGAAAAAAGAGAACCTGCCTGCCACGCTGGAAATCCTCAAGCAGGTACTGCTGCAACCGACGTTTCCGGAAAACGAATTCGACGTCATGCGACAGCAACAACTGACACAACTCGAGGCGATGCAGAGTGACCCCCAGGCACTTGCCGTGAACTTGATCCGCAGGAAACTGTTCCCGTACAAGCAGGACGACCTGCGTGCCGAACACACGATTCCGCAGCAGATCGAGGAACTCAAGGCGGTCCAGCTTTCAGATATCCGAAAGCTCTACGACAGTTTCATTACCAACACGTCCGGGGAGCTGGTCATCGTTGGCGATTTCGAACCGGAGAACGTTCAGGAGACCATCGAGTCGATCGTGGGGAGTCTCTCGGGTACTGAAAAATACACTCGCATCCCGCGCACGTCCTTCCTGAAAGCCGCGGGGAGCCACGAGAAGATCAACACGCCTGACAAGAAAAACTCCATGTACCTGGCCGCCATGCAGGTACCGGTGGGCCGCCTTCATCCGGATTATCCCGCCCTGGTGGTGGGGAACCATGTCCTCGGGGGTGGAAGCCTTTACTCGCGACTGGCTGACCGGGTACGCCAGAAGGACGGGCTCTCTTACGGAATCGCTGCAATGTACAGCAGTTATCCTCACGAAGAACTGAGCCGGCTGATGATCTACGCGATCTCCAATCCGGAAAACTCACCCAAGGTCGTCAAGGCAATCGACGAGGAATTGAAACGGTTGCTCAAGGGAGGGGTCACCGAGGATGAGCTGGCACGGGCAAAAGAGTCGATCCTGCAGAGCAATCTCGTCTCTCGATCGTCAAATGACGGCCTGCTGGGCCTCTACGGTTCCCTGCTGTCAGGTCACCGGGACATCCAGACCACCAGGGACCTGGAGCTGAGCATCGAGAGCCTGACGGTGGAGCAGGTCAACACGGCATTAAAGAAATACTTCAAGCCGGAGAAGCTGATCATCGTCACGGCTGGCGATTTCAAAGAATAGGATTCCGCTAGCCGTAATTTAACCGCTCCCCCAGCCCACGTGAGATACTCACGTCGAGCAGCAGCGGTCGATCCGAAGCGATCCCCTTGCGAAGATGATCGCTCAGCGCATCGGCGTCCTCCACACGATGAGCCTCCACACCAAGTGACCTGGCCAGGCCGACAAAATCAATTTCCGGCTCGTCAAGATCGAGTCCTTCAAAGTTCCCCTGCTCGGCATACGGCAATTGCAGCGTGCGGGCACAGAGCTTGAGGATATGGTACTGGGAGTTGTTGCAGATCACGAAGGTGACCGGGACCTGGTAACGCGCTGCTGTCCAGAGTCCCTGGATCCCGTACATCGCTGCTCCCTCTCCAAGGATGCCGATCACCGGGCGATCGGGCCAGGCCAACTGGGCCCCGATCGAAACTCCCAGTCCCCATCCAAGTGCCCAGCCACGATGGCCAAAGTAACCGGTCGTATTCTTCAACACACCGAGTCGTTCCAGCGTGGTGTTGGTGGTTGTCACCGCCTCCTCCACGACCGCCACATTCTCGGGCAAGACACGGGCAATCGCTTCCATGGCACAAAGAGGAGTAAGCGGCGTCACGCCACGTTGTCGGTCAATCTCCTCCACGAGCTCCTCTCGCGCCTTTTGATTCTCGGCAGCAATCTGCCCGGCACGCTCTCTGGCCCGGGTCTTCTGTTCCTCGTCCTGGCCAGTCCCCACCAGTTCAACCAGCTCCTCCAGGCCGGCCCGGGTATGTCCCACCAGGCCAACCTCGGGCTGGTAGTTTTTCCCCAGCTGCCAAGGGTCCTCGTCCAGGTGAATCAGCCTGACATGATCGGGGATGGGGCAGGCCGGCTCGTGATAAATGTACTGTCGCAGCATGTCCATCCCGGCCACGAAAATCACGTCGTAGGGATCGAGTCGCGCGTGCACATCGGGTGACCAGAGAGGCAGGCCCTGGCTATAAAGAGGATGGTCCGAGGGAAATGCTAGCCGCCCGTGGGTCGTCCCCGATTCACTGATCACCGGGGCCCCCAGCAGCTCGGCAAGCTCGACCAGAGAGTCACACCCTCCCGCCTCAGTGACCCGACTGCCAGCCAGGATCGCCGGGGCACGAGCCTCGAGCAACAGTGTCGCCGCCTGTTCCAGCGCCTGCCGGGGAGGCCGCACGAGATTGTCGATAAGGGTGATCGGTGAAAGGTCAAGCTCGTCGGCGACCTCCATCTGCAGGTCAACCGGCAGTGACATGAAAACCGGGCCGGTGGGTGGAGTGAGAGCAACCCGAGCCGCTCGGCGAAGGGCAGACGGGAGATCCTCGATCCTCTGAACCTCAACTGCCCACTTGGTCCAGGGCCGGACAACCGAGATCATGTCCCCGCCCAGGATAGGCTCTTCAAACATTAACCGCCGATCCTGCTGCCCTGCAGTAACCAGCAAGGGAGTTCCCTCGCGGTAGGCGTTGTAGAGCATTCCCATCGCATTCCCGAGNCCNCAGCAGATNTGCAGGTTCACCACTGCCAGCTGGCGCGAGGCCATGCTGTANCCGTCNGCAATCGCCATCACCGGAACTTCCTGGAGTCCGAGGATGTANTTGAAACGTTNATCCACTGCCAGCGCATCGTTGAGCGGAAGCTCGGTGGAGCCGGGATTGCCGAAGATATATTCGACACCAAACTCCGAAAGCATCTCCAGGAAGGCCTCGACACCCGTGATCGCCATAAACAACACCCGTTATCACTAAATGTGGATACCAACGACGTCAGGAAAACGTCAGGGACGAAGTCGTATGATAACGGTGCAGACAACAGGCAGGAAAGGGAACGACGGTGGATTTCAGTCCAGCGGCGCTACTGGCAAGCGGCGGGAGAGAATCTCTCAGCGCCTCATTTCCGGCGGGTAATAGGAGGAAATACGGTCCTCGGGCCGGGGGGGATCACTGTGCCAGCTGTTCCAGATGATCTCACCACATCCCAGGCAGTTCACTCGCTCCTCGATGCGTTCTCGCCGTGAACGGTATGCTTCGCCAGGCAGGGACCTTTCGCCTGACAGGAGAGTGCCCGCAAGCAGCTGCGGACGGTCACAGGGAGGGACCTGGACATAGCCAGGCTTCGGTGCATGGATGTCCAGGTTTCTCATCGACTGGCGTGCCTGGCCACAGCCTGCCACCAGGCAGATCACCAGGCCGAGTGACAGCATGGAAAAGAACCTGGCAAAAGATACATGGTCTGCCACTAGACGTCCCCCCAACAACGATCTGTTTCGTCACTTGGTATCGGCACATCGACGGGTCAGAGATCGACAAAACCGGCATAATCCTGACAGCTTCTCAGTTCCAGGGTCAACGCCTCAGCCATCCCTGTCAAAATAGGGAATTGGGGTGAACTTTACGGCCACTGATCGGCTTCTTTCCAGACCAGGAATCTCTCATTCTCAGCAGCACTACCCTTACTCGAGATTGGCAATCAACAGGTCACCCATCTGGCTGGTCGACAGGTCGCCCCCCAGGTCCAGTGTCCCCTGCCCGCTGGCCAGCGTCTTTTCCACCGCTCGCCTGAGCTGACCGGCCGCCTCTGTCTCGTCCAGGTGGTCAAGCATCATCGCGGCACTAAGCACCGATGCCACTGGGTTGGCAATCCCCTGGCCGGCAATGTCGGGGGCCGAACCATGTACCGGCTCGAACATGGAGGGAAAGTCACCNTCCGGGTTAAGGTTGCANCTTGGAGCCAGCCCCAGGCCGCCGCTGAGAATTCCCCCCAGGTCGGTCAGCAGGTCACCGAACAGGTTAGAAGCAACCACCACGTCAAAGGACTCNGGCTGGCGGACGAAGTTCATTACCGCAGCATCACAGTGCTGCTTGCTTGTCTCCACGTCCTCNTATTCGCCCCGGATCTCTTCCCAGATGTCATCCCACATGACATAGGAGTAACGCTGGGCNTTGGACTTGGTGATCATCGTCATCGTGCCGCGTCGGGTGCGGGCCATCTCGAAAGAGAACCTCAGGATCCGCTCCACCCCCTTGCGTGTGTGCAGTGCCGTCTGCACGGCAACTTCCTCCGGATCTCCCTGCTTGAAACGCCCGCCATTGTCGATNTACTCGCCCTCGGAATTCTCGCGGATGACCACCAGGTCAATCTCGTCAGAACCCTTCTCNGCCAGCACGCTCTTGAGCCCCGGGTAAAGCCGCGCCGGTCGAACACAGGCATACTGGTCAAAAGCCTGGCGAATTCGAACCAGCGGTGCGAGCGTGATATGGTCAGGAAGCTCCGCGGGCCAGCCNACCGCTCCAAGGAAAATCGCATCAAAACCTGCCAGCACCTCGAGGTAATCGTCAGCCACGACTTTTCCGTTTTGTTGCCAGTACTCAAATCCCCAGGGAAACTCCTGCCACTGGAATTGAACGCCGCCAAGCTGCTCAAGCAGCCGGACCGCTTCCGCGGTTACCTCGGGTCCAATCCCGTCACCGGGGTAAAGGGCAATGCGGTAGGTATTTTCTGCCATCATCTTGAAACCACTCCTCGATCCCTTGATCAACAAGCCCTGCCGGCAGCAGGAAACAATTTACCTGGCCTGTTTAAGCCACTCCCAGACAACCCAGCCGACCCTTGCCATGGAGACACCTGAGCAGTTCTCCGGACGGTCCTGCTCGGTATGCCAGTAAGAGGTATTCAAGCCAGGACGGGGATAATCGAAATCGATCAGGTCACAGGTGGGAATCAGGGCCACCTGGTTCAGTGGCAGGTGGTCATCCCGGATCTCGTGCCGGGAGCGAGCTCGAAATTCCTTGACCCCCAGGCGAGCAGCGGTTTTCCAGATATCAAAGACCAGGGACCGGGCATATCGCATGCTGTTTATCTCGTAGTAAATCTGCAGATCCTTGTCCGCTACCATGTCGAGCAACACGCCCCACTTGTACTGGTACGGGGGCGGGTCATTCCGGTAAGACCGGGCAAAGTGCATCGAACCCAGGAAATACTCTCCCCCTTTTACCTGGAAGACAAACTCCTCACCATCAAAGAGGACAAAATCGATTCCATAGGGNCCCTTGTAACTNCCCATCAGGTGNCCNAGCTCAGCGAGCAGGGCAGTCCCGCTCGCCCCGTCATTGGCTCCCACAAAANTCCCCTGGGGATTCCTGGGATCCTGGTCGGGGAAAGGGCGGGTATCGTAATGGGCCGCGAGCAGGATCCGTTCTTTTTTTTCCGGGTGCCAATGGACGATCATGTTCTGCATCTGAACTCGCGANCCATCCAGCGGATGCCGGATATCAAATTCCTGCATCTGGACTGTCGCTCCGAGCTTGGTGAAATGTTCCCGCAGCAGGGCCTGTTGACGTTTCATCCCCTCGGAACCGCTGATGCGAGACCCGATTNNACAAATCTTCTTGAGCCAGGAAAAACAACGATCCGCATCNAGCGGNATCTCCTTCAGACCTGCCTGCTGCCCGGTCTCAAAAAGGGCGTGGACCTGCTCGGTCGTCCGTGCGATCTCGAGCTGTTGCCGCAAATCGGGGGTCAGCAATCCACGTTCATGAAGCAGTCGCAGGGCCTCTCCACGCTCTGCCGNCAATCCCGGGGCCAATGACTCGCCGTTGGAATGGAAGGTGACGAGGTAAATCCCGGCGAGAATCGCAAGGAAGGNAACAAGGATCGTGAATTGTGATCTCTTGCTGGAAAACATCTACGAGCCCTTCAACTGGAATCATCCATGGCAACTGTTCCACTGCATTTTAGGCAAACGGTGGTCGTGGTCCAAGGTGATCAGGTAATCTCGGCTTGAGTTAAATCAATCGTATGTCTTACAATTCTCATTCTCAATTCCTAACCAGCTATTTTCCCGAGTGAAACGAGTTTCTGATGATTAACATTCCGGAAGTGACGGACTTACACAGGGCCATGGTTACCCGCTGGCATGCGCAGGACGTCGACAATCCCTACGACGGTTTCATGGCTCTTGTCTGTGAACAGTTCAGTTTCAATTTCCTGCTCTGGCATGAGGAAGATATCGCCCGCAGCCCGGATGTGGGAGANACCANGATTGCCGAGGTCAAGCGAAAGATCGACGGCCACAACCAGAACCGGAATGACTGGATCGAAAAAATTGATGACTGGCTTACCGAGCAACTGGAAACGGCTGGCCTGGTTCCCGAGGACGGGGCCCCGATGAATACAGAGACCCCCGGAAGCGTGGTCGACCGGTTAAGCATCATGGCCCTACGCATCTATCACATGCAGGAGCAACGGGACCGGGACGATGCAACCGAGGAGCACCGGGCCACGGTCGAGCAGAAGCTCGCCGTCTGCATGCTGCAACTGGATGAACTTGGTGCCGCCCTGGAACACCTGCTGACATGTATCCAGGCNGGAAAAGTCCGTCACCGGACATACCGCCAGTTCAAGATGTATAACGATCCGACGATGAATCCCTATCTCTACAAAGCCCAGCAGCGCCAGGCAGGTTAGTTGCCCGCTCCGGGAGTTGATTCTGCATGCCCGGTGGAAGGCAATCTGGTAAACTGGGAACGGTGATAACGGCAACCGGTTTTCCTTCCCCTTCCGTGCGAGCTGGATAATGATAAAGCGGCTTCGTCGGCTGGTTTTCAGGGTTCCCCTGCTGGCAGTGGCGCTGTCTGCTTTCGCCTGCCTGTCTCTACCGGCCTGGCAGGTCGAGAGCCCTGCCAGCAACGAGAAGATCCAGGGCTGGATTAACGACCTCAGCGCGAGGCGGTTCATCGTCCGCGAGGAAGCCCGACTGCAACTTGTGGCAGAGGGTCCTGCCGTGATCCCACAACTGGTCAAGTCGATTGGCGGACAGAACGTGGAGGGAACCGCCCGCTCGATTTTTGTCCTGCAGGAACTGGCGTCCAGCAACGACCTGGCCATCGAGGCAGAGTCGCGAGAGGCACTGGGCACGCTTGCTCAGCAGGCTGGTACCACGGTCGGCCGCAAGGCAACCCGTGCGCTGGTCATCCTGGATGAACGACGAGAGGAAAAATCGATCCTTGCCCTGCGGGCACTTGGCGCCTCGATCGGCTCTGAGTACATCGTGATCGGTACGGAAGCCCAACAGATGATGACCGCCAGGATCAACGACCAGTGGCAGGGGACACTAGCAGATCTTCAACGCCTGAAATGGATCCGTTCCATCGACCACCTTGCGTTGGAAGGTGACAAGGTCACCGACGAGTGGATGCAATACATCAAACCGATGGAAGGACTGCGCAGCCTGGAACTGAAACGGACCCGCATCACTTCCAGCGGGGCGGCCCAGTTGAAGGATCACCCCGGCCTGATGAGCCTGGATGTCAAGTACTGCCCCCTGAATGACGACGTGATGTCGCAGCTGGCTACGATCAGCTCACTTCGTTTCCTCAAGCTCTACGGAACGCAGGTGACAGTGGAATCGGCAGCTCTGTTTGCAGAAAAACAGATGGCCGTGGAGGTGGATCACCGGCTTGGTGCGTTTCTTGGTGTGGCCTGTCCCCGCGCGCCAGATCCCTGTTTTGTTAATAGCGTGCAAAGTGACACGGCAGCCGAGCGTGCAGGAATCAAGGCAGGTGACTTAATCATCGAGTTTGACGATGAAATTGTCCGGAGCTTTGATGACTTGAAAAGACTGATCAGTCGCCACAAGTCCGGAGACAAAACAACACTGGTGATGATTCGGCCCGGGATTCCACAATCATTGACAGTACAAAAAACCGAGCAACTCAAGTTCAACCTGCAACTCAAGAAACATGCCCTGGGACTTGAAGTCACCGGCCTGGAGATGAAATCACCCTGGTATACCCGGGGGTTACGTCAGGGAGATGTGATTAATATCTTCGGTAACCAGTCGGTCCTGGACGCCAAGATGATGGAAGACGAGTTCAAGATGGCCGAGGAAAACGAGGTGCTGAATATCACCCTGTACCGCAAGCCCGACAAGAAAACAGCAGATGTCATCTTTGGTGAATGGAAGTAGCCCGGCGAAACCGGGTGAGATTCAATGTGCAATCCTGACAGGCCCCTGTTATCCTTGGTTGGCACACTCCTGCTGCCGGTAATCACCCCCCCCGCGTCACGTGAAGGACTTTATCCATGGTAGATATTTCCAGGCGACAATTCAGCCAGCAGACGGTCTCGGCACTGCTCACCTATTCCCTGCTGGAGACGCTCTTTAACCGTGACATGCTGGGAGCCGAAATCAAGCCGGAGGCAGCCCAGTGGATCAAGAACCTGCATGAAATGAGCACTGACCTGAAGGGCAAGAAACTGACCCCGGTCCAGTGGCAGGAGCACGTGGAATCCCTGATGACCAAGGTCAACCTGCCCGACCTGCTGAAGTTCATCGACTTCGAGAAACGTGAGGCCGTGCCGTTTAGGGACAAGGGCGAGAGATCGATCCGGTTCAAGTTCCCCGAGGTCGAGGGCCTGCCAACCAACCTGGTTTTCGGGCACCAGGTTTTCAAGCTCAAGAAGGGACAGTCGGTGGTGCCACATGGCCACAACAACATGGCCACGGCATTCCTGATCATGAAGGGTGATTTCCATGGCCGTCTCTATGATCGACTCGAGGACGGTGATGATTTCATGATCATCCGACCAACCGTTGACCAGAAATTCAAGGTTGGCCAGGCGTCCTCGATCTCGGACATGAAGGACAACGTTCACTGGTTCGAGGCAACCGGCAAGGAAGGATATATCTTCAATATCCATGTGCTCAACCTGAACGAGAAAACCAGCGGACGGGTCTATATTGACCCCAAGGGCGAGAAACTCGACGGTGGTCGGATCAAGGCTCGTCGTATTGATGCTGGCGAGGCAATCAAGCTCTACGGTTGATCCAGCAGGACAAAAGAGAAGTCCTTTCACTCCTGGTAACGGGACGGAGCTATCGCGTGGATCTTCAACTTGCGGGTGACAATGCTGTCGTTGTCGGTGCAGCCCAGGGGATCGGGCATGCCATCGCAACTGCCTTCGCCGCAGAAGGCGCCAACGTTGCTCTCTGGGACATTGCCCCCTCGGTTGGTGATGTCGCCGCGGAACTTGATCGTGATTCCGCTGGATCGGTAAACGGACAACAGGTGGATGTCACGGACGGGGCAGCGGTGGAGCGAGCTGCAGCCGAGGCATCCAGCCAACGTGGCCAGATCCATCACCTCGTTTATGCTGCGGGTACCGGTTCCGGAAAGTACGGGTTCCCCTTCTGGAACCTGGATCCTGCTGACTGGCCCCGCGTACTGGATGTCAACCTGGTCGGGGCGGTCCGCGTGGTGCATGCCTTTGTCCAGCCACTGATCGATGCCGGCCGCGGCTCGGTACTGCTGGTCAGTTCCGTTGCCGGACAGGTGGGCTCTCAAACCGATCCGCCCTACAGTGCTGCCAAGGCGGGCTTGATCAACTTCACACAGTGTGCCGCCCGCGACCTTGCCGGACACGGAATCCGGGTCAACTCGATCGCCCCGGGGATGATCAAGACCGCGCTGAACAGGTCCGTCTGGGAGGCCTGGCATGCCAACCAGGACTCTTCCGAGCAACTTGACTACGAGGAGTGGGCCAAGGAAAAGATCCGCTCGGCGACCCCCCTGGGACGCTGGCAAGAGGCCAAGGACGTGGCCCAGATGGCGATCATGCTCGCTTCAGAGCAATCCCGGAACATTACCGGCCAGACCATCAACGTCGACGGCGGACAAGTAATGCACTAGGCCAGGGCTGATCACTTCCCTGCTTCGAGAACACTCAACCAGGGGTCATCACGGCGGATCGTCATTTTTGGAATCGCATAGCTGGCCATTCTCACCCGCTCGCCCGCCTTTCCCACGATCTTCAGCGGGCCGGAAAAAGGTGCCGAGGAGCCACTGAATTTCAGCGTCACCTTCTTGGCCGCGTCACCCTCGCCGGGTGAAATAACCGCTGCACAGCTTATCCCGTCCGGCAGGCCCTCGACGGTCAACTCCACCTCTTCTTTGAANCCCTGGATTCGCTCGATCGTCACCTCGATCTCCAGATCCTCGCCTGACTTCATCACCAGTTTGTCGGCCGCCAGGCCGAGAGAGAAATCCGCCTGCGGCTCAGAAACAGTCAGCCGGTAGACAAATCGAAAACCCCCGTCCCGGTGCAGGTCACGGACAACCAGCTGGTACTCGCCATCGGCAGGAGGAGTAAAGCTCAACAGCGGGTCCCTGTTTTTGGAAACATCATCCACCTCGCCAAGCACCTTGCCTTCCATGTCCAGCATCTGCAGCAGCGGATCCATCGGAAACCCAAGAGCCCGAGACTCAATCCGGGCGACAATCGGAGTCCCCTTTTTCCCCTGCAGGAGAAAAGTGTTCGACGAGCGTGGCCGGGCCACGCGACCGCTGATAACGACAGGCATCTGGATCGGTCGAGGCTCGTCCGAATCAACCACCAGGCTCTCACAGTCCACGACGGTGAGCAGGCCCAGGTTACCGGGAAACAGGTTTCCCGGCTGGAGCAACTGGCGATCATCTGCTGGCTCCACCTCCATGCCAAAGCTGCCATCAGCAGGAAGGTTCCATCCCTGTGCCACCAGGCGGGTGGACACGGTGCGGGTCACCGCCAGCGGCATCACGTGATCAACAAATTGCTGGCTGGTAATTGCCAGGCGGTAAACATACGTGGCGGCACTGGAAAAACCGATCGTGCTGTTAGGGGTTTCCGGGAAGGCAAACAGGCGAACCAGGTATTCGCCCGTCCTTGTTACGGGAAAGGCAAGCTGGGGATCGAGTCCCTGTTCATCATCGTTCTGGGCAAGGATGAAACCCTTCTCGTCACAGACTTGCAGGACCGCGTCCATCGGTGATGCNAGCACGTTGTTGCCAAACAACGATGCGACCAGCACCTGCCCCGCCTCCACCTTCACCCGGAACTGGTCCACATCACTGGAGGATCCCAGGCGGCCATTCACCGTACGTGGGCCTTCCACCAGGTTGGCCTGTTTCCCGTTATTGTTCGGTTCCACCTCGCTGGTCTCCTTCACCCCTCCAACAAGGAAAGGCCTGAGCGAGGAGACTCCCTGGTCACTGGAGAGCCTGAGGAAGTAGACACCGACGGGAACGTCGGGACCAACAACGACCGTCAGACGCCCCTTCTCTTCTTCCGCTGTCACCTCGATTCCGTCATGGTCNACCCAGCACTTCACAGGCCAGGGGTCGGTGGCACCTCCCACCGTTACTTTCTCGGTGGTCGTNCCACGGGCAAAGCCCGCTGGAAAGAGATAGTCCAGGCCGGGAGGATCGGCATGCAAAGCGGCCGACGTCAGCAGGCCCANGAGAAAGACCAGGGCGAGCACGATTTGTCTTGGCGGNGCGTTCACGTCGAAGCGGGTCATCCCATCAACTCGTCAATCGGCCTGGCGTCACTGACCAGGTGTACCGGGCGGCCTTCAGGGGTGTAGACAATTTTTCCTGGATCAATACCCAGTTTACGGTAGACCGTGGAGACGAAGTTCTCCGGGGCAAGCACACGCTGCTGGGCTGAGTAGCCCTGCCGGTCAGTCGCCCCGATAATCTGCCCTGCCGGGGTCTGGCCACCGGCAAACATCACCGACATTGCATTGGACCAGTGGTCCCGNCCACCCCGGCTGTTGACCTTGGGTGTCCGTCCAAACTCGCCCAGGGCCACGACCAGCGTCGATTCGAGCATACCACGCTCTTCCAGGTCCTTCACCAGGGCAGCGATGGTGGATTCAAACGGTGGCAGCTTGCTATCAAGTGCGCTGAAAATCGTCCGGTGGTGGTCCCAGCCACCCTCGTAGAGCGTGATAAAGGGGACCCCTGCCTCGACAAGTCGACGAGCCAGCAGAGCTCGCTGTCCAAAGCCGTTACGGCCGTAGCGGTCACGGGTCTTCTCCGGTTCCTGGTGAATGTCGAAGGCCTGCTGGGCACGCGTGGAGGTCACCAGCTGGTACCCCTGCTGGTAGAACTGGTCAATCGACCTGACTGGATCCCCCGCCCGCTCGTCAGCAATCCTCAGCAACTGGTCCATCGACTGGCGCAGTTCACGCCGCGAGCCAAAACGATCNCCACTGAGCCCACTCGGCAGGGCCACGTCTCGGACACGGAAGTTCTCGTTACTGGGGTCATCCGAGACAACGAATGGNGCATAGCGGGCACCGAGGAAATTCGGGCCGCCGGAGCGGGACATGCGGGGCATGGAAAAATAGGAGGGAAGGCCATCCGGGGCACCTACCTCCGACGCGGTTACCGATCCCATGCTCGGGTGGAAGCTGACAAAGGCACCACACCCAACAGGAATTCGTGGCGGAGTCCCGGTCATCATGTAGTGATTCCCGGCGCCGTGGTTTCCCTGGTTATGCCGGATCGACCGGACGATCGCCAGCTGATCAGCCATCGCGGCCAGCTGGCGGCAGTGCTTGGAGAAGAAAACCCCGGGCATGCTTGTCTGGATTGTCTCGTACTGGCCCCGGACTTCCTGCGGGGCATCCGGCTTGGGATCAAATGTCTCGTAGTGGGTCGGGCCCCCGTCCATCCAGATCAGGATGCAGGCACGAGCCTGAGGTGGTGACGTGGCATCCTCCGAGGCGGTCGCCCGCAGGGCATCGGCAAACCCCACTCCCAGCAGGCCACCCAGGCCAACTTGAAGGCAATCTCGTCGAGAGAGACCCTGGCAATTCTGGTGGATTGTCATAAGTGTTTATCTCCAGGCCCGCCTGCCAAACGACCGGCGGCNTACAACTAGTCCTTGATAATGAACTCCGGGGTATTAAAGATCGCCCATAGAATATCTTCGGTCGCCCGTTGCCGGGTCATGTCTTTTTCCTGGTAAACCGAGGTGCAAACCTGGCGTTCCTCTTCACTCGGAAAACGGGCATAACACCACAGGTAAATTTCATCGATAATCTGTTCGGCTGTCAAATCACTTTTCGCCCAGCGGGTCGCGTTCCCCTCCTCCGACGTGATCTTGGAGTGGATATTCGGGGCATTCATCAGGTGCAGTGCCTGNGTCACTGTCGACTCGCCAGTGCGATCGCAGGGAGGATCCTGGTTCGGGTCGGGCCGGCCAAACGTGTCCAGGAANAACGAGCTGACCCGGTGCGTCCAGATCTGGTTGGTNCNTGAATCCGNAACCATCCCACNATGTTGCTCGTGNACACCGGTAATGTCGCTGACCGCATCGACCAGCACCTCGGCCCGAAGTCGCTGGCGGTAGTGCCGCGAGTAATTCTGGGTATCGGCAACGTTCCGCTCGGTCGGTTCACTCCGCAAGCTGTAAAGATGCGACCTGGCGATCGTGCCGATCAAGGACTTCAAATCGTAATCACTCTGCTGGAAGTGCTCGGCAAGTTGCTCCAGCAACGGTTCATTGGTCGCCGGGTTGGTCGCCCGCAGGTCGTCAACCGGTTCCACCAGTCCCCGCCCCATCATGTCAGCCCATATCCGGTTGACGATCACCTTGGCAAAGAAGGTGTTCTCCCGGGACGTGATCCAGCGGGCCAGGGTATCCCGCTGCGTCTCGTTTTCAACCAGCTCGACTTCCCCATACANGGGCCGGGGAGGCAGTGTCTCCCCCGTCAGCGGGTGGGAGACCGATCCACTCTTGGCCGTCATGATGATCTCCTCGCCACCGGAGATCGGGGGTGAGAGTCCCGTCCCCTTTCGCCCAACCTGCGAGAAGTAGGCAGCAAAGCTGTAAAAATCCTCCTGGCTCCANCGTTCAAACGGGTGGTGATGGCACTTGGCACACTCCAGCCGGATTCCCAGGAACAGCTGGCTGACAATCGTGGCAATTTCATCGGGTGAGCGGCGATCACGGAAAAGCGTCACTGCCCCGTTTCGCCAAGTGCTTCCCTCGGCAGTTACCAGTTCACGGACAAACTGGTCATAAGGCTTGTTCTCGCGAAAGCTCTGGCGAATCCAGTTGTCATAATTCAAGACTGCCTTGATACCGACCCGGTAGGGATTTGGACGTAACAGGTCCGCCCACTTATTTGCCCAGTGGTCCGCATACTCGGGTCGCTCAAGCAACTCCTCAACAAGTTTCTCCCGCTTCCCGGGATCGGAACTGGAAAGAAAGANACGTACTTCTTCAGGGNGTGGCAGGCGGCCAATCAGNTCGATGTAACATCGCCGCAGGTAACGGCTGTCACTGGCACCCTCGGAGGGAGTCACCCTCATCAGCTTGAGTTTCGCCCATGCCAGCTCATCAATGAAGTTATTACGTGGGAGGTCGGCATAGAGCGTCTCGGGCACATCCCCTTCGAGTGGAATAAGGACGTGAGTGGTGGCAATCTGTCCCATGTACCTGGCCATCAAGGTGGACTCGCCAGGAAGGGGGCCGGCAATGGCCAGGCCGGCCGNATTGACAGCAACGATCGCACTTTCGTTGGACTGGAATGTCGTCTGACCTGTCACATCCCGGGACGAGTCGTCACTGAAAAAAGCTGTCACCACCAGTCGCTGTGTCTGCTCCGGGCGCATGATGCGTTCCTGNGGGAAAACGCTGATCCGCTGCAGCGTTGGCTCGCCGTCGATCCGGCGTGGTGTGCCGGAGGAGATCCAGCGATGGAGCGTCGAGTAATCATGATCCTCCTCGTGAAGTCGGATTCCCCCACCGTGAGGCACCTCCCCGGTCGGCTTCAAAAGCAGCAGGCTACGGTCGGGCGATGCTGGAAAGACCCTGCGTCCTCGTGAGTGGCGAGTCAGAGAGGAAAAATCAAATTCCGGATCAAAAGAGAGCAGCGAGAGCTGGAAGCCGTTCTGGCCCCTGGCCTTGCCGTGACAGGCACCAAAGCTGCAGCCACGGGCCACCAGGACAGGTTGCACGTGCAGTTCAAAGCTTACCGGGGGGAGCTCGTCCGCCTGATGGACAATCAGCTGGCCTGTCACCTTGCGTCTTTCCCAGCGAGCGGTCACCTTCGCCGTGCCATTGGAAAGAGGACGCAGGTTTCCCTCCGAATCCACCTCGGCAATCGTCCCCGGCGAAACCGAGAGGTTCGCCAGGTCCGTAACATCCACGAGCCGGCCATCCACGTTCGCAGTCACCACCAGTCGTTGCCTGGCATCCTTGCCTTGTAACTCCATGCTGGATGGAAAGAGAGAAATTTCATCCACCCCTGGTTCGACTGCCGACAGGATCAAGCTGCCATGCACGAGGAGGACAAAAAAAACTACGTTCAGGATTGACCGGTATTTTTTCATTGCGGGTGCCAACAGCAGGTTAGCAACGGGAGGGAGGTGTCGAGGTCAGGTATATCTATTTTAACGTCATCGGGAAGGATTGAACAACGTGGAAACCATTGAAAGTCGCATCCCAATTATACCGGAAGAAATGAAAGCATCCCAACAGGACTCGCCCTACCATGCCGATCTTCTAGAATGGGAAGACCGCACCAAAGAAGGATCCACAGGCAGTAAAGAGAATGACACAAAGCAACCAGGATCGAACAGAGAATGACCGGCCACTCCCACGGAGGTCCGCCTGGGCCCTGTCGCTGCTTGTACACGTGGCACTGCTGGTGATCGTCGGGCTGAGCTGGCGAACCGTGCGGCCCGGGCTTGTCGAGTCCGACCGGGCCGTCGGTATCGTGCTGGCTCAGCAAGCCAACGCGACACAGGTTGAGTACCTTGATGAAGAAGAAGCGAACGAGATGTCCCAGACTGCCCGACCCACGACTGCCTCGCTGGATGGGGAAGCGGTGAAAGAAGTGGAGTTCCCCGATATCGAGCTTCCTGGAGGGGACCTTCCCAATGTGGCGACTGACCTGCCAGGAGACAACCTCCGCGGCGGCCAGCTCTCGGATCGTCTACCGGGGATCGATGATGTGGACACCTCGGATCTCGAACGTCCGGCCACACCGGTGGGTCCCTCCGGACCCGCGGGTGAGGTCTCTCTCTTTGGAAGTTCGGAAGCGAGTGGTCGACATTTCGTTTTCGTGATCGACCGTTCCAAGAGCATGGGGGGACAGGGACTCAATGCACTTTCTGCAGCTGGCAAGCAACTTGACCTGGCAATCAGCAGGCTGCTCGAAAACCACCGGTTCCAGGTGATTGCCTACCACGACAAGCCAGTCTTCTTCCCCGATCGCACCATGGCCAGGGCCATCCCGGGAAACCGGCAGCGATTGAAGACTTTTTTTTCCGGGCTGGTTGCATTCGGAGCGACCGACCATGAACTTGCCGTGCTGGCTGGCTTGCGAGTCAAACCGGACGTTCTTTTCCTGCTTACTGACGGGGGCTCTCCTGACCTCACCCGTGTGCAACTGGATCGCATTCGTCAGCGAACTGGGGGCCTGACAGCCATCCATTGCATCCAGTTCGGATTTGGCCCGCTGCAGGATAGCATGACCTTCATGCGAAAACTGGCCATGGAAAACCGTGGGCAGTTTCATTACGTGGACATGCGCTAGGGGGAAACCGGTTCACTCTGCCTCGCCGCTTGTGAGAAATTCCCATCTTGCCCATTCTCTCTGGTACTGCCAGCAGCTTTCCCGTTAGAAGTGCATCTCGCAACGGGGGGGTGTTCTCTGATCCATCCAAATCAGCATGAGCGGATTACGGCGACGGCCCTTGAGATTCCTGGTAATCATCCTGGTTTATTGCCCGGCACTGTTACTGGCACGCAATCCGATCGAGGATGTCGCTGTCGACCGGGTTGACTTGATCGAACTGAATCACTGTTATGACGATCACGGCTGGCTCGTCTTCGAGCAGATCATCTTTTACGAATGGTCACCTCACACCAGTCACTACAATGTGAAGGACTGGCGATCGCTGAAGGTCGTCTCGCAGCTGCCCCGCTGGGATGCAAAAAGAGCCATGTACGTTGCCACCTGGCATGACGGTAAGGTAATCCGAACAGTCACGGCGTCAAGCTTCCGAGAGTCGTGGACACAATATGATCCGGAATTAATTGAACGCCGTTACCTCCCTCGCCAATTGCGGGGTTTACTGAAGAAAACACCGTTCAAACTGCGTAATGACTAGTGGCCTTTGTCCCGCTCGTTTCCTCCAGCGATGCAGGACGGAAGAGTGAACTGGATGGACCTGCTGGAGNTACCNAGAACAGCAGTCTCATGACNATCCACCCTGCCACCTTGCCCCAGCAGCAGTTACTTGACCTGTGCGATGTTCGCNGACAGCGCCGGTCCGGACCGGGAGGNCAGCATCGCAACAAGGTCGANACAGCAGTCGTGATNACNCACCGCACNAGCGGCGTCCAGGGAGCGGCGAGCGAACGACGCAGCCAGGAGCAGAACCGGCAGGTAGCACTTTCCCGACTCCGCATCAACCTGGCCATTGAGCAGCGAGTCGTCCCGGTTGCCAAGGCACCAAGTCCACTCTGGCTGGAACGCCTTCGGGGAAAACAGCTTTTCGTCAGTCCACAGCACGACGATTTCCCCTCGCTGCTCTCGGAGGCCCTGGACCATCTCCAACTGCTCGGAGGTGACGTGGTGACCGCCGCCAGCCATCTGCAGACAACAACCAGCCAACTGCTCAAGCTTCTCCGACACCAGCCAAGGGCGATGGAACATCTCAATGAGCTGCGTCTGCAGAACGATCTGAAAAAGATGCACTAACAACAAGGGATAGCCGTGCCAGCGAAAGACCGAGAAAAATGGGACAGGCGATTTGCTGAGCTGGATCCCTATGGCGAGCAGCCCTCTGGTGTACTGGCGCGACACGAGTCCCTGCTTCCCTCCAGTGGCAAGGCCCTGGACCTGGCAGGAGGGAGTGGTCGTCACGCCTGCTGGTTGGCGGGGCAGGGCATGCAGGTGACCATCGCGGACATTTCCAGCGAGGGACTGGAGCGAGCCAGCAAAAGATCAGGATCCGCCGGCCTGGAACTCACCTGCCTGCAAACGGACCTGGAGGTCGATCCCTTTCCCGAGGGACCCTGGAACCTGGTGCTCTCGGTCCTTTACCTCTGGCGTCCACTGATTCCCGTGGCCATTTCCCAGCTTTCCCCGGGTGGCCTGCTGGTCATCCTGCAACCGACTGTTGTCAATCTTGAGCGTCATGAGCGGCCACCACGGGAGTTTCTCCTCGCCGAAGATGAGCTCCCCTCTCTTGCCACCGACCTGGAAATTGTCCATTACGAACAGGGCTGGCTCGAAGATGGCCGTCATGACGCTTTCCTGGTGGCTCGTAAAACACCCTGAAACGGGGTCAATCGGGCTCCCCTCTTGCGGTCAGGCAAGCGGTCAACTAGAAGTGAACTGGCCCTGTTTCCCGTGGAAGAATTGTCATGTCGAGCAATCCTGACAAGATCAACGTCGACTTCGATGTTCCCTTTACTCACCGCCTGCGTTTCACCGATGACCTGTTCGGGGCTGACAGCGACGTGCTTGCTGAACTGCTGGAGACTTCCGACGACAAGCCTGCCCGGATCCAGTTCTGGCTGGACCAGAACGTGGCAGACAGCCAGCCACAACTGATCTCGCTGGTGAAGCGATTTGCGGATTCTCGCCCGGACCATGTGCAGCGAATCGGCCAGATCCAGCTGGTACCAGGTGGTGAGGAAGTCAAGAACGACATTCACCTGCTGGAGCAGATCCTCAAGGTCTTCAATGTCTCGGACCTGGACCGTCGAAGTTACATCGTGGCGATTGGTGGTGGCGCGGTACTGGATGCCGTCGGTTTCGCCACCAGCATTGCCCATCGTGGCTTGCGACTGGTGAGAATTCCCACCACCACGTTAAGCCAGGCGGATTCTGGAATTGGCGTCAAGAATAGCATGAACCTGTTCCACAAAAAGAACTGGATGGGGAGTTTTGCTGTTCCCTGGGCGGTGATCAACGACAGCGAGATGCTCTCAACGCTCAGCAACCGGGACTTTATCGGTGGCTTCTCTGAAGCGGTCAAGGTATCCCTGCTCAAGGACCGGGCAATGTTCGACCAGATCTGCCGGTCTGCCGAGGCAATCGCCAACCGCGAGATGAACGTGGCAGAGCCGATTATTCGCTCCTCTGCCCAGCTTCACCTGGACCACATCACCCGTGGTGGAGATCCCTTCGAAATGCTCGAGGCACGGCCGCTTGATTTTGGCCACTGGTCTGCCCACAAGATGGAAACAATGAGCGACTTCTCACTTCGACATGGTGAGGCGGTAGCCATCGGGGTGGCCATCGACACGGTCTATTCATCCCTGGAAATGGGGCTCAGCGAAAAAATAGCCGAGCAGGTCCTCCAGTGCCTGGGAAACCTGGGATTCCACCTCGCCGACCCCTCGCTCACGAATGTGGAGATCCTCTTCGACGGGCTGGAAGAATTCCGCCAGCACCTTGGTGGAAGACTCACGCTTACCATGCTTGAAGATGTCGGCCAGCCGCGAGAAGTTCACACGGTGAACCGTGACAAGATGCTCAAGGCAATCGAGCAGGTTGCTCATTTTGCCGATACTCGAAAGACATTCCAGCCCGATAACTAGCTGGCTGTCGTTTGCCTAGCGACCAAACAGCCGCAGCGAGTTGGAAGTGACCAGCACGGTCGCACCTGCATCGGCGACAATCGCCAGCCAGAGATAGCCAAAACCGGCCAGCGTGATTCCCAGGCAGGCAACCTTGAGCAGGATCGAGCAGACGGTGTTCTGCCGGATGATTCGAAGCGTACGTCGTGAATGTTCAACCAGCCAGGGCAGCAGGGTGAGATTGTCTGACATCAGGGCAATGTCGGAGGTCTCGATTGCCAGGTCCGATCCGATCGAGGCCATTGAGACGCCAATCGTGGCGGATGCCATGGCGGGGCTGTCATTCACTCCGTCCCCGACCATTGCCACCTTTCCGTGGCTGGAAAGGAGTTGCTCTATCTCGGTTGCTTTTTCTTCCGGCAAGAGTCCCGATGCGTAGCCATCCAGGCCCACCTCTCGAGCAACTGCCTCGGCAACGGGGGCGCTATCTCCTGTCAACATCACCAGGTGAGAGACGCCGGCCTGGTGAAGCTCCCTCACCACCTCTTTCACCTCCGGGCGCAACTGGTCGGCCACTCCGAGCACACCAAGAACTCTACTGTCCGATCCGGTCACCATCACGGAAAGGCCTTCCTGGTGCATCCTTTCCAGGATCCTCTCCACCTCCGCTGGTAACTGAGCATGTTCCGCTGCCCAGGCAGGCTTACCAATCCAGCAGGGTTGACCATCCACGATCCCCTCGACACCACGACCATGAAACGTACTGGACTTCACTGCCGGTTCAAATTCGACTCCCATTTCTCGGGCGTGGTTCACGACCGCTTCTGCCAGCGGGTGGCGACTTGTCAATTCCAGGGCAGCTGCCACCTCGAGCAGCTCCGATTCGTGCACCCCTTCCGCGGCCACCAGCTGCCGGACCACCGGCTGGCCCTCTGTCAGCGTGCCTGTCTTGTCAAAGGCAAACGAGTCCAACGTAGCAATCGCTTCCAGGTATTGCCCACCCTTGATCAGGATCCCTCGCCGAACGGCAGAGGTAAGCCCCGCGACAATCGCCACCGGGGTGGAAATGACCAGCGAGCACGGGCAGGCAATTACCAGGACGACAAGGCCGTTATAAAACCACTGGTCCCAGGAGAGGCCGAAAAGGAGTGGCGGAAAAAGCATGACACCAAGTGCCAGGGCCATCACCAGGGGGGTGTAACGACGTGCAAAACCATCAATCCATTTCTCGATCGGTGCTCGACGAGCCTGGGCCTCCTCCACCAGTCGCAAGGTGCGAGCCAGGATCGATTCACTTGAACGGCGGGTGACTTCCAGCTGGATCGTGGATTCCACATTCAGCGTCCCGGCAAAGACCTCATCTCCCTTACTCCGACCAACCGGGAGAGACTCGCCGGTAATCGGTGATTGATCCAGGTGGGTCTCTCCCTGGATGATAATTCCGTCCAGAGGAACGCGTTCTCCGGACCAGACTTCCACTCGTTGGCCAGGCACAACCCGCTGCACCAGGATCTCCTTGACCTGCCCACCTGGGTTTTCCAGGCACCTGGCAACTCGTGGCGTCTGCTGGACCATTCCCTCGATTGCATCACGAGCCCGGGATATCGTCCTCTGTTCAATCCAAAGCGAAAGGGCAAACAGGAACGTGACCGTGGCCGCTTCAAACCACTGCCCGATCGCCACGGCCCCGCTGACAGCAATAATCATCAGCAGGTTCATATCCGGCCGCAGGCACCGCAGGGCGGTCAGGGCGCGAGGGAAGAGGTGCACCAGGCCAGTGGCAATCGATATCGAGAGCAAGGCGACACTGGCAGTATCAGGTGACTGGCCGATGAAGCCTCGCAGTCCCTGGCCCAGGTTGGTCAGCAGGTGGAGAAGGACTGCGGCGAGGAGGAAAAAACACGAGGCCAGCGTCATCCAGCTGCGGCCATGCTGCTGCCAGGCACCAGGTGCGGAAGCCTGGAAATCATCGTCCCAGGGCTGGGCTGTCATTCCAGCCCGGGCCAGCATATCGACCAGTTCCTCGCCGCTTAATAGCTGGGGCCGGTAGCGGACGTTAAGCCGGTGATGAAAAACGTCTGTTTCCAACTGGATCACGCCAGCATGCCCCTCGAGCAACTGGCGAATCAGGAGTACTTCATCAGGGCAATCCAGCTCACCAACACGAAAACTGGACCACCGAATAGATTCTGCTGTGCCCACAGGCAGAGATCCTCGTACTGAATGTCCCGTCAAATCTTCTTGCTTTCCACGATCGCTTCGCAGAACCCAATTATAGGAGTTCAACAAGCCAGAGACGAGTTCGGCAGATGATGCCCTGCACCGCTTCGACCGGCCCGACAAATCCATTAGGATAAGCAGGTAGACTGTTTGATCGCTCTGGCAGGACAGTAATGAGTAAAGCAACTTACAAAGATGCTGGCGTTGACCTGGACATTTACAGGCAATCCATGGCCCGCTTGCCACGGTTGATGCAGCGCACCTTCACGCCTCGAGTGATGGAACTGGAGGGTGGCTTCGCAGGACTCTTCCAGGTCGACTTCAACCAGGGACTGTTTGCCCGCACCTACAAGCAGCCGGTTCTGGTCTCCGGGACCGATGGAGTGGGAACCAAGCTGCAGGTTGCCAAGCGAACAGGGATTCACAACACGATCGGAATTGACCTGGTGGCGATGTGTGTTAACGACATCATCTGTTGCGGAGCCGAACCACTTTTCTTCCTCGACTACATTGCCATGTCGCAGGATGACCCGGAACGACTTGAACAGGTCGTGCAGGGAATCAGTGATGGATGCGTGCATGCCGACTGTTCGCTGCTGGGTGGAGAAACCGCGATCATGCCGGATCTGTATCGCAAGGGGGACTACG
>PANG01000064.1 GCA_002708345.1 Planctomycetaceae bacterium
ATGACGGTATGGTGCGAGTCTCTGGCCGAGAATTTAATGGCCTGCTGGAGACGCGGTGTTATACGCATGGCGAGATGTCCTGTCTCAGTTGCCATGCTCTGCATCCTCCGGAGGACGATCCTCGGCCACTTTCAGAATGGGCGGACGATCAGTTGAAGATCGGCATGCGCGGCAACCAGGCCTGCCTGCAGTGTCACGAGGAACTGGAAAATGAGCAGCAGTTAACCGCTCATACCCATCACCCTGCCGCTTCCAGTGGCAGTCTCTGCTACAACTGCCACATGCCGTACACGACCTACGGCCTTCAAAAGGCGATTCGCAGTCACCAGGTGGATAGTCCCTCGGTCCAGGTCTCGCTCGAGACCGGGCGACCCAATGCCTGTAACCTTTGCCACCTGGACAAGACCATGGCCTGGGCTGCCGCTGGACTTGATCAATGGTATGGCATGACGCGTCCCGAGCTGGAGCAGGACCAGCAGCAGGTGGCCGCCTCGGTGCTCTGGCTTCTGAAAGGGGATGCCGGGCAGCGGGCGTTGATCGCCTGGGCGATGGGCTGGCAGCCTGCCCGGGACGTGAGTGGTGACAACTGGATGGTACCTTACCTGGGACAGCTTCTTTTGGATCCCTACGGTGCAGTCCGCTTTATCGCGGCTCGCAGCCTGCGGCGGCTGGAAGGATACAAGGAGATTGACTACGACTTCGAGCTTCCCGCGGAAAAGCGGGAGGCGGCGGTGGAGAGAATTCGACAACAATGGAGTCGGGAGCCTGGAGCCATGCGTGATCGTGGGTCCGTCCTGGTCGATGAATCGGGACAGCTCGACTGGGATGTTTTCCGCCGCCTGCTTGGCACGAGGAATGATCGCCGTATTAACCTGGCAGAATGACAAGCCGGGAGAGTTAACATGACCTGGGAACCACTACTGATCATCCTGCTGCTGGCGACCGTCCTGGTGCTTGCTGTCACGCGCTCGGCAGGGACGAGAACAGCCGGGCGAGTTCTCCTCGTGCTGCTGGTTGTTGCCTCTGTGGGGGCTGCAATTGTCGATTACGATCGCTCCCCCGCGATCGACGACCTGCCGAAAATGCGACCGACCGAGTTTGCCGACGAGGAATACCGCAGCAGCAGCAGTTGCCAGGTCTGCCATCCCTCGCAGTATCGCAGTTGGCATGCCTCCTATCACCGCACGATGACCCAGGCGGCAACAGCCGAGACGGTGATTGGTGATTTTGACAATGTCTCGCTGGATTTCCAGGGACTGGGCTACCAGCTCTACCGTGGCGAGCAGGGTGAATTCATGGTCGCGATGGAGATCGTCGACCCGCAAACCGGTGGGACTGTCCTGGAGCATCGGCCGATCGTGATGACCACCGGGTCCCATCACATGCAGGTTTACTGGTTCTCGCTGGGCCGGCTCGAGTCACGTTTGCTGGGGATGTTACCATTTGTTTACCTGGTACCGGAAAAGCGTTGGATTCCAAGGCATGCTGCCTTCCTGATGCCCGAGGAACGCAATCCCGAGAACGTGGCGGGGCGCTGGAATGCAACCTGCATTCGCTGCCACACCACCAATCCCAAAGCACGTGCTGAGAATCCCAGCCTGCAACCGGTGGACAGCCAGACCACCGAGTTCGGGATTGCCTGCGAGGCGTGTCATGGCCCAGGCCACCATCACCTGGCGGCCAATGCCAACCCACTTGACCGTTATCGCCGGCACCTGGGTAACGGCGAGGATGATTCGATCACCAATCCCGCGAAGCTAGACCATCACCTCTCCTCGCAGGTTTGTGGGTCCTGTCACAGTGTCTCCTCGATCAAGCGGGAGGAGGATTTCCTTTCCTGGCATCGTGACGGCCCCAGCTATCGTCCGGGGCAGGAACTGGCTGATTCGCGTCACCTGGTGAGAGCTCGGAAACCGGATGAGCCGATGACGCAAAAGCTGCTGGCGGCTTATCCACACACGCTGGAAGATTCCTTCTGGTCCGATGGGATGCTGCGTGTCTCGGGTCGCGAGTACACGGCACTGCAGGATTCCCCCTGCCATCAGCATGGAAATATCTCCTGCCTCTCCTGCCATGAAATGCACTCTCACTCGCGAGAGCCTGATTCCCTGAAGAGCTGGCGAGATGACCAGTTGAAACAGGGCATGCGTAGTAACCAGGCCTGCCTGCAGTGTCACGAGGAACTGGAAAGTGAGAAGCAGTTAACGGCCCACACCCACCACCCTGCCGCCTCCAGTGGCAGCCTCTGTTACAACTGCCACATGCCGCACACGACCTACGGCCTTCTCAAGGCAATCCGCAGCCACCAGGTGGACTCTCCCGATGTGGCGGTGAGCCTGGAGACGGGACGCCCGAACGCCTGTAACCAGTGTCACCTGGACAAGTCGCTTGGCTGGTCTGCCGATGCCCTGGAAAGGTGGTACCAGGTCCCCCGCCCCGNGCTGTCCGAGGAACAGGAGCAGGTCGCCGCCTCGGTNCTCTGGCTTCTGAAGGGGGACGCCGGGCAACGGGCCCTGATGGCCTGGAGTTACAGCTGGGGATCCGCCCTGGAAGCGTCCGGNGACAACTGGCAGGCGCCNTTTCTCTCGGTCCTGATGGAGGATCCCTACCAGGCAGTGAGATTTATTGCCGGGCGCAGNCTGCACAGCTTGCCTGATTTTGCCCGGATTGGTTACGATTTCCTTGAGAGTGAGGAAGAGGTCGGTCTCCACCAGCTCGAGGTGATCGATACCTGGAAGAAGTTGCCTGTCCGCCCNGGCGGTGAAGCGGCTGCTGCTATCCTGGTTGACCCCCAGGGNGAGCTGATGTGGGAACGGATCAAGCAGCTCCATTCCCAGCGAGATGATCGCCGCGTGAACCTTGTCGAGTGATCAGAATGTCCCATTGATGAAAAGAGACCTGATATCGTGATCACACCTGCAGACAATTCCAGCACTGACCTTTACGTACAGCGCCACTTTCGCTTCGGCTGGTGGTCGCTGCTGCTGTTCCTCTCGCTCGGGCTGGTGCTCGAAGCACTCCATGGATTCAAGNTCCAGGGTTTCCTGGCAGACCAGTANGAGGCCCGGCGGCTGGTCTGGCGACTGGCCCACGCCCACGGCACACTGCTCGGCCTGGTCCATATCGCCTATGCCTACACGCTCAGCGTGACAGGCGGTNCNAGCAGCACGAGGGTCCGGNNTGCCTCGTCCTGNCTGAACTCGGCCAGCGTTCTGTTGCCNGGAGGGTTCTTCCTGGGAGGAATCTACATCTACGACGGTGACCCGGGACTTGGTGTTTTCCTGGCCCCGATTGGTGGTCTTGCCCTTCTTGTTGCCGTCTTCTGTATTGCCCGTGATGTGAGTGCTTCTGGCGACGATGAAGCAGAAGCGACCGGGGCGGCGCCCGCGGAGCAGGAGGATGGCGAGCAGGAGTGATCAGTGGCGGACCTGGCGGGCGACATTCTCTGCGTCGACCGGATCAATGACTCCACGCTCGGTGATGATGGCTTGTATCAGGCCNGCCGGTGTGACATCAAAGGCCGGGTTGTAGACCTGGACATCATCGGGAGCTGTCTGGCGACCGAATCCGTGGGTAATCTCCCCCCGTTCCCGCTGCTCGATGGGAATCTGNTGCCCGTCTGCCAGCGTGAGGTCAAAGGTGTTGGTGGGGGCAGCCACGTAAAAAGGGATCTGGTGGGCCTGGGCCAGCACCGCCAGCGAGTAGGTGCCGATCTTGTTGGCGGTGTCGCCGTTTGCAGCGATCCGATCAGCACCGGTGACCACCGCCTGCACCTTTCCCTCTCGCATGACCTGGGCTGCCATCGAGTCACAGATCAGCGTGGTCGAGATTCCTCGGCGGGTCAGTTCCCAGGCGGTCAGCCGTGCTCCCTGCAGCAGCGGCCGTGTTTCGTCGACGAAAATCTGCAGTGATTTTCCCTCGTCCTGGGCAGTAAAGAAAAGCGAGAGCGCGGTCCCGTAGCCAGCGGTCGCCAANCCGCCGGCATTACAGTGCGTGAGCACTCCCTGTCCATCTTCCAGGAGCGCCGCTCCAAACTGACCGATNGCATGACACATCTGCTCGTCCTCTTGCTGGATCGTGCNGGCNTCCTCGAGCATCTGTTCCCGCCAGCTGAGAGGATCTTCCAGCTGGCAATCAGCTGCCACNCGGCGCATGCGGTCAATCGCCCAGAACAGGTTGANCGCGGTGGGCCGGCTNTTNGCNANCTGGTCAGCAGCCTGCTGGAGTTGCCCCAGCAGTTCAGCCGGTGAGGTGAGTNCTGGCTGCTGGAGTCCCAGGCAGAGGCCGTAGGCGGCAGTNACCCCGATGGCGGGGGCTCCTCGCACGCGAAGTTTCTGGATTGCCTCGAAGACCGTGGGGACATCATGACAGCGAAGGACCTGGATCTTCTCCGGCAGCAGGGTCTGGTCGAGTAATTCCAGATGTCCGTCGACGTCGCCAACCCAGCGCATCGTCGCGACATCACTCACGAGATGCTCTCTCTCAAGCTGGCATCCTTGGCGGCAATCTTCTCGGTCAGTTTCTCTTTGAATTCGACCAGCTTTGCCCGCAGTTCCGCGTCGGCGGTTGCCAGGATCTGCACGGCGAAGAGACCGGAGTTGCGAGGACCTCCCATGCCCACCGCCATGCTGGCGACCGGCACATCCCCGGGCATCTGCACGGTGGAGAGGAGTGAATCGAGTCCCCCCAGGTCCGGTGTCGGGACCGGCAGTCCGATCACAGGCAGCGTGGTATGGGCTGCCACCACTCCGGCCAGGTGGGCAGCACCGCCTGCCGCCGCGATGATCACTTCCAGCCCTCTTTCGATGGCACTGGTGGCATATTCCGAGACAACCTGTGGCGTCCGGTGNGCACTCATCACTCGCACCTCGTAGCTGACGCCGAACTCATCAAGAGCATCCGCTGCCTTGTTAATCTTGGGCCAGTCACTGTCACTGCCCATTACGATACCGACTCGTGGTGTTGCCTGGTCGTTCATCTCGATTTCCTATCCTGCGAGTTTCTGGCAGCTCNATGCGGCCTCATTCTTCGAACAACGGTTTGTACGACATCTCGAATGAGTCGGCAACTGCCTGGTTAATGATTCTCCCGTCGTGCACGTTGATGGCGGCAAGGATCGGGTTCAGTTCTCTGGCCGCGTCGAGAACACCGCGATTGGCAATTTCCAGGGCCCAGGGGAGCGTGACATTACAGAGCGCGAAGGTGCTGGTTCGTCCCACTGCACCGGGCATGTTGGTAACACAGTAGTGAAGAACTCCTTCCTCAATGTACGTGGGATCACTGTGGGAGGTAGGACGCGAGGTCTCGATGCAACCTCCCTGGTCGATCGCCACGTCAATGATCACGCTGCCCGGCTTCATCAGCTTCAGCTCCTCGCGGCTGACCAGGCAGGGTGCCTTGGCCCCGGGGATCAGCACCGCCCCGATCACCAGGTCGGCCAGTGGCATCTGCTCGCGGATCACCTGCCGGTCACTGTAGAGCATGTTCACGTTGGCCGGCATGATGTCGTCCAGGTAACGGAGCCGTTCCATGTTGATGTCGAGGATGGTCACATCGGCCTGGAAACCAGCGGCGATTTTTGCCGCGTTGGCTCCCACCACGCCTCCACCCAGGATGGTGATATGTGCCGGCGCGACGCCCGGGACGCCGGCCAGCAGGATGCCACGTCCCATCTGTGGTCGTTCCAGGTACTTGGCCCCCTCCTGGATACTCATCCGCCCTGCCACCTCGCTCATCGGTGTCAGCAGTGGGAGTCGCCCTTCCTGGTCAACCAGGGTCTCGTAGGCGATACAGGTGACGCCCCGCTGGATCATGGCCTCCACCAGCGGCTGGTTGGCGGCAAAATGAAAGTAAGTGAAGATTGCCTGGCCGGGACGGAGTAGCTCCCATTCTGGCGGCTGGGGTTCCTTGACCTTGATCACCAGCTCGGCCCGGGAAAAAATATCTTCGGCAGTAACCAGCTCTGCTCCCGCCGCGAGGTACTCGTGATCGGAGATTCCCGACCCCAGTCCCGCCCCGGCCTCGACCAGCACGGAGTGGCCATGACGTGCAAACTCTTCCACGCCAACCGGAAGCAGGGCTACCCGGTATTCATCCAGTAACGTTTCCCGTGGAACTCCAATAATCATCTCTGGTGTCTTCCTGCTGTTCGGATATCACTCTCCGCTCGCCATTACCAAGGATTACTCTTTCAGCTTGTAGTCTTTTTCCTTGTCAATTGAGGCACCAATCGCAGTTCGAAATGACTTGTTGGCTGCGGTGATGGTCTTCTCCGAACCAGTCAACTTGAGGAAGTAATTACCCTTGCCTTCCACGTTGAGGATCACGGCCAGCATCTGTGAGCCGGGGGTTGGCTTGGTTTGCCTTTGGACCGGTGGGCCAACCGGCTTGTTGAAGGTCCCTTTCAGGTCAGCCAGCACGTAGGGTCCCAACTTGGATGTTCCTTCCACTGTACGAACCACCCGTCCCTTTGCCTGGAACTGGTTGATCCAGCGACGCAGGTTTGCATCCACTCCGCCACCATTCCCTCCGAAGAATGAAATCACCAGCTCTGCCGGTTCCTTGTCCCCTCCCACGGGCGGAATCGTGAACTGGGCCAGTCGCAACCGGTTAGCCGGCTTGGCCGATTTCCAGTTTGCCGGCACGGTCAGGGTGAGATCCCCTACCTTGATCTTCATTGGCTTGGCGTCCTCCGCGAAGAGCGTCTGCTGGGAGCAAACGGCAACTGCCAGTAGCAGGAGGTTGAATAACGGTCGATGAATGGATGGGAACATTTTTTTTCCTTCGGCTTGAGGTAGCTCGTTTTCTCACTGTACACACAGGATTCAGTTAATCGGCGAAAAGTTCACTTCTCAGCGGACCTTCATGAAAATGAAAACAAGGCCAGCAAGGCTGGCGATTGCAACCAGGCCCAGCAGGATTGCCTTGCCATGAGATGGTTTTTCATCACGCTTGGATCGCCGGGAGCTTGCAACCCGTGAACTTTCCGGATCGGGCTGGATTAGTGTCGAAAAGGGGTTGTCGTCCGGCACGCTTATCACGCTGTCTGCCGTGGTGTTGTCGAGGTACTGTGGATTGATGTTGGAGAAGGGGTCATCTGCTGGCACTGCCTCGACAGCGATGGCCGGCTTCGGGTTCTCACTTTGCAGTTGTGGAAAAACGTCGCTGGCAACTCGCCAGTCTTCCCAGCTGTCACACCAGACATGGGAATGACTGCTCACACGGTCAGCGGCGAGCCAGTCCATCATCTCGGTTCCGGATGCCGGGCCGAACTGAGCACCGTCTTCTGCCGACATGTGCCAGGTCCTCTCCGGGTCATTCAGCAGGGTCTGGATTTCATTCTCCTCCAGCAGTGCCACACCTGCCTGCTGGCCATTCCCGCCGGCGGGTGCCGATTGGGCGTTGACTTTTTTTGGTGAGGCGCTGGCGATCACCTGCGTGCCCACTTCGCTTTCCGATTCCATGGGAATCCGCATGCGGACATGGCACTTCGGACAGATTCCCCGTTTCCCGGCCAGGAATGACTTGACGTTTAACTTGTGGCCGTTGGGGCAGTGAAACTTGATACCCATTTAACTGCTCAAGCGGAATGGGGATGGCTCGATAATATTTCATTATAGCGAGATCTGCAGAGGAAACAGTTCTGCAGAGCCAGTTTTCCCGGATGGGAGTTGTTTTGAACGGAGTTGACACCGGTCGCCTGCTGCTGGTAACAGTGAATGTGAGCCACGCAATCAGTCTTTCCAGAGAGTTGTTCCTGGCCCCATGAATTCCAGTTTTCCAGCTCCCCCCCTGCCGCTTTTGGTAACCGGTGTCGCAGGTGTTGCCGGCTATAACGCGCTGGAATACTTCCAGAGGCGATACCCCGGCCAGGTAATTGGGCTTCGACGTGCCGATAACTGGCCACTTTCCGGGGAAGGGATCGTGGGCTGCAATATCCATGACATTGACGGTGTCCAGCAGTTATTTGATCAATACCGGTTCCGTTCGGTGCTGCATTCGGAGGGGACCTGCAAGCTCAAGGCCTGTGAACTCAATCCTCCACTGGCTCGGCGAGTGAACGTGGAGGGTGTCGCCTCGCTGCTCAGGGCAATCGGGGACGACCCGGTCCGCCTGGTTCACCTTTCCAGCGACCTGGTCTTTTCCGGGGACCGCGACGGAGGGTATTGCGAGGATGATCTGACGGATCCAGTCACCGTTTATGGCGCGACCATGGTCGAGGGAGAGAAGCTGGTTGGGAGCCAGCGTCCGGATGCCTGTGTGCTGCGAATCTCGCTGCCGATGGGAATCAGTTTCAGCGGGCATGCCGGGGCGATTGACTGGATCCAGTCCCGTTTCCAGGCGAACAAGCCAGCCACGCTCTACTTCGATGAGATTCGTACTCCCACTTACACCGACTGCCTCAACCGGCTCTTTCATCAACTGCTGGTAAATGACCTGGCTGGTCTCTACCACGCGGGTGGGCCTCGCCGTATGAGCCTCTACCAGATTGCCCAGCTGGTGAATCGGGTGGGGGGATACAATCCGGACCTGCTGCAGGGATGTCCACGCGTCGAGGCCGGTCCGATGCCACCCCGGGCGGGGAACGTGGCCCTGGATTCAAACCGGCTGGCGACCAGGCTCGGCCATTCGCCGTTCGATCTCTGGCCGCTCGCCGGGGAACTGGTGCCGATCGACGATCGCTGGCATTACGATCGCCCTGCCAGCGAGTCGCAATCAACGGAGGAACTTGCCCGGGTGCTTTACCGGAACCCGCGGTGGGCGAGTGACCAGGCAGGTCAAACGTCGCTGCCCCGTTGACGGTCAATGAGCAGCAGCCCGATGATCGTCTTGGCATCCTCGATCTCACCACGGCCCACCATCTCCATCGCTTCCTGCCAGGGCACCACCATGTTCTCGATCTGTTCGCCCGCTTCCCGTGCCGGCACGCCCTCGCTGAGACCCCGGGCAAGGTAGAGGATCATTTTCTCATCAAGGATGCCCGGGGCAGCAAGGAAACCTGTGATCCGCTCAAGCGATTCGGCACGGTAGCCTGTTTCCTCGGCCAGTTCCCTCGTGGCAGTGACCTCTGGCGCCTCGTTTGGCTCACGCGTTCCGGCCGGAAGCTCGACCAGGGTCCGTGCTACCGAGACGCGGTAATTTCGAATCAGGCAAACATGGTGCTCATCGACCATCGGGACGATTACCACCGATCCCGGGTGACGAATCACCTGTCGCGGGGGACCGGAAGGAGGTGCAAGCTCAACAACAGAAAAACGGGAGGTCTGAAGTAATTCTCGTTCACTCATGGTGGTTCTCGAACTGCTCCTCGGAGGAGGTGACTGGACTGCAGTGGCCAAGAGAGTTGACAATTGATTCTAACTGCTGATAACAGGAAACCTATCAGGCTCAACGTGGAGGACCGGGCATGGCCCGCCATCAGGAAGATCGCGAGGATATCCTGCGTGAAGCGACGGCGCTGGTCGAGCGGGTGGAACTGGATATTGATGACCTGGAGGATCCGGTGGTGGTCGGTTTTCGAAGGGACAGCGGACCTGCCTTTTTCTTTGGTGCCGACCCGGTTTACCAGTTCAACAGCCAGTTCCAACTGCGGCGTGGATACCGCCAGGGGTGCCTGCTCAAGGCGGAAGCAGGCAGGCTTATCGAGCTGCGGCGCGAGCGAACAAAGTCCAGCATGAACCTGGTTCGGCACGAGCTGGATGAAAAGCAGCTGAGTGAGTTCATGCAGCAGCTGACAGGTCACCTGCAGTTTCTCGGCGAAGCACTCACGTCCCAGCACTTTCGCCTTGTGGGCCAGGTCCCGGTCGAGGGGGATGTGGTAGGGCGAGTTTCTCGCTGGCTTGCTGAAATGCCAGCGATTCCCACGATTGCCGAGATCCCCAACGCCTGAGTGGTTTTTGAAAAGGCGAGTTACGTGAGTGGCAAGCGGATCACCTCTGCCCCCGGGAGTATCGTTCCCGGGTTGCTCGAGTGCTGCCTCACGTGGGCCAGCGCCAGCGGCTTCTTCAGTCGCGGGGAATAACTGGAAGAGGTAATACGGGCCACGTCGCTGCCATCCTGCTGGAAGATCGTTCCGGCGGCAGGGAGCGTTCCGGCTGGCAGGAGGAGTCCTGTCAGCAGCCAGTTCACATGGCCCAGCGCGTCGATGCGAGCGACCGTTTCCTGTCCCAGGTAACAGCCCTTGGTGAAACTAATCGCTTCTGTGTCACGGTTTACTTCCTGGGGAAGATTTCGTTCATCCAGGTCGACTCCATAAAGAGGCAGTCCTGCCTCGATCCTCAGCATCTCCACGACGACGTTATCTATTTCCTGGCAGCCAGTCCGTGTAAATTCTCCCGCCAGCCGGTGAATCGCCACCTCGGGACCACTGATCCAGAAGCCATCAAGAGAACTCTGGCAGCGACGAACCGAGAGCGTGCTCTCCTCAAAGAGCTGGTCGACATGGTTCAGCGGTTCGGCAGGAAGAGGAGAGGGAAGCAGGGATGCAATGGTCTCTCCGGACCCTGGACCAGTCACGAACAGGGACTCGAGTGTTTCGGAAAGGTCAGTAAAAACAACGTCCTCGCGAATCACGTAACGGTCCAGGTGGGTCCGCAGCGCAGTAGCCTGTTCCGCGACGGTGTCCAGAACCAGGGTCTCCTGGTGACAGAAGACATGGACCAGTCCCAGGGTTTTCCCCTGGACGCTGGTGATAAAAGCCTCGCATCCCTGCCCGCTGGCCAGGCTGGTGATATCGGCCGTGCAGAAGGCGTGAAGAAATGTTGCCCGGTCCGCGCCTGATAACTGCAACTGCGTCCGCCGTCCGAGCTGGGCATGACCACATGAACGACTGGCCGCGTTGTATTGTTCCAGCTGCTCGGGTGCTACCAGGTTGGTCATGGCAGGGATGGCTCATCAATGACCGTGCGATCCGCTTCTGCCAGCACGATACAGGAATCGCATTGGTTGGTGAGACGGCTGATCTGGCTTGTCTCGCTGACATGCGCGATGCCCAGGCGTTCCACGATGTCCTGGTTAAGCCGGCTGAGCAAGTAGATGCGGGCACGCTGGCTGGCGAGGGCGAGTTGTTCAGCGGCGAGGGCATCCGGGCTGCTTCCCCCGTTCCCTTCCTCCTCCTCCGCTGGCATGCCAGCCTGGTCGCCGAGCTGAAAGAGGGCCTCTCCGGGTGGGCAGTCAAGTTCCGTACAAAGCACGATCATTCCACCATCGCTGACAAGCTGGGATGACGCGTAGAGCGCACGGGCAATGTGCATCCAGCCCTGGGTTTCCGGTCGACCCTCGATCGTGGCGATCACCAGTTCCGCCTGCCTGGCCGGTCGGCTCCAGGCCGCCCGGCCGCGCAATTCTGCTTCTTCCCGCACCTCATGGGCGTTCCCGGCGATCACGTGAAGCAGGGAATTACCAGCTCCCGGGATCACTCCCAGTACCAGCTGGATTCCCAGTAGCCAGGCTGCCTCGTCCGCATCCTCCCGCAGCTTCCCCGAATCGTGGTTGAGCGGAACCAGGAACCGCTGCCGGGTCCGGTCGTCGGTGAAGGACCGAAAAAGTGTCTCGTGAATTCCGGCATAGCAGAGCTGGCCATCCAGGCCCAGGCTGATGATCGGCAGTATCACGTCTGCATCACAGAGTGTCCGATTGATATAGATCGGACTGGCATCGTCTGCGGCGGCGAGATAGGAGAGATGATGAGCATCGTGCGGATGGTGGATTTCGATATTGAGCTGTGAAAGCTGGTCTGCCGGGATTTTTTCCACGAGCTCCAGTGCTGCCAGCTCGCTGCTGCTGCCAGCGAACACCAGTTGCAGCTGGCACTGCTGGAGGTGACCGGAGCTGGAGAACATGTCCAGTAACCCGGCAACCAGCTCCCCGGCAGAAGGGACGTTGTTGTCCAGGGCAATGGCGACCCGGTCACCTGGCACAAGCGAATGGGCCAGTGGCGGGAAGCCGAGTGGATCGGCAAGCACTTCGGCGATTGCCACGGCAGGATCGTCCAGGGGNGCAGGGGTGATTGCCGAGAACTCGCTGTCCAGCCTGGAATCGGGAATCTCCAGGTGGAAGATCTCCTGGTCGCCAAAAAGGATTTGCTGGGTCATTNCGACGGTCATGGGCTAGGTAAGGAAGCAAGGTCAATCTTCTCGATCTTAGCGGCCGCTGATAAAGACGGTCAACAGTCGAGCTTTACGTGCGAGCCTGCTTTCTTCAATAATGCAGCATGGTAACGGTTCCAGGGAATAATCAGATGAAACAGGGCCACTTGATGCACGCTCAGCTCGAACGAAAGGCCCCCTGGTTTTGTATCTGCCTGGCCCTTTTAATTCTCTCCGGCTGCAAGCCCTCTGAGCAGCTGCCCGGGCCAGGGGTGGCCAACTCATCGGAAGAAGGATCAAGCGATTCAGCTCGGCAGCTGCTGGAGAAGCTGGTTGCCGCTTACCGCGAAGCCGGGCATTACCAGGACCGAGGTGAAGTGACCCTGAGTTATCGGCTCCAGGGGAGCCTGCAGCAGGACAGGGCTCAGTTGGTAACCCGTTGGAGTTCGTCCGGGCGTCTTTTCATGCGTTGTTACCAGGTCGAAGTGGCCAGCCAGGATCGCAGGCTCAGGGCCCGCGTGTATGACCAGGCAACCGACGACCTGGATAGCCAGGTGCTGAGTATTCCAACAGGCGAGGAACTCTCGCTCGATACCCTCTTCTCCGATCCCCTGCTGATGGAGATGTTGCAGGCCGGGCGAGTGGGAATACCGCTGCCAGTTGTCTTGCTGATGGATCCAGTTTCCCTGGCTGAACAGCTGGGAGAGGAAGCCGAGCTGGAACTGCTCGAGGATCGTTCGCTGCGAGAGAAACCCTGCCGACGACTCCAGGTGAGTACGGGCGGAGGAACGTTTCTGCTCTGGATCGATGCGAAAGAGATGGTCGTACTGCGTCAGGAATTCCCGGTGTCCCTGTTTGCCGACGATCTTGCAGAAGATCCACGGGTCAGTGAGATCAGCCTGCATGTGGACTTTCATCAAGCAGGATTTCCCGAGACGATTGCCGAGAGCGGATTTCTGCTTGACGAGCCTGTGAACCCGGTGACCGTCGGACATTTTATCCTCCCCCCGGCTCCTCCCGCAACTGACCTTTATGGCCGCCGTCCTGGTCGTTTTGAGCTGGTGGACAGGGAGGATGGGGTGGTTACCCGTGACTCGCTGCGAGGCCAGATCAGTGTCCTGCTCTGGTGCCGGGCCGATCAGTCAAGCCAGCAGGCGACGCAACGACTGGCAGGGATCTCGGCAAAGTGGCCTGGTACCGAGGACCTGCAGGCTTTTGCTGTCTTTGTAGACGCCGAGGAGACGCCGACCGAGACGATTTCTGATCGGCTGGAGCAATGGGAGGCGTCCATACCGCTTTTACGGGACCTGGATGGCCTGGCCGGGGATGCCCTGCAGATCCAGTACGCTCCGACCCTGGTGGTACTCAATGCCGAGGGCACAGTGCAGGCTTTCCTGCCAGCGGTGACCACCGAACAACTGGGACAGCTTGATCGCATCATTATGCAGCTGCGCGGCGGAGAGGACCTGGCTGCACTGTTCGACCAACAGCAGCTACTGCTCAGGGAGGAGTATGAAAAGGAACTGGTTGCGGCTGCCCGGCAGGCAGTTGTAAATCATGAAGTTGCTGAAGCTGCCCAGCCCGAGCAATTTGTGGCGGAGCAGGTCTGGAGTTTCCAGGGGGCCANTGCCGCNGGAAACATGGTGTTACTNCCAGGGGNTGAGCAGGANTATCANGTCCTTGTCGTGGATGANGGAAAGGAAGTNATTCAGCTGGACGCCAGGGGACGGGNNGTGGCAACTCATCCNCTTCCCGTGGAGGATGAAAGNGANTTCATGATGCTGANGGCNGCAGCCAGCCNGGATGGAAAATGGAACTATGCGGTNATGACACCGGGAGCCCGNCAGGTNCTTGTCCTTGATGAGAACTGGCAGCANAAGNTGGCTTANCCGGACCTGGACCAGCCACATGANGGGATCAGCCAGGTTGTCCTTACNGACCTGGAAGATGACGGGCAGCTGGAACTGTATGTTGCTTTCTGGGGGCTGGCTGGTGTTCACCGGGTGGAGATGGATGGAAAGCGGAAATGGGGATTTCGCGGTGTCTCGGACGTGATCTCCCTTGTCNCCTCACCACGNAACGATGTCGGCTGGCAGAAATTGCTGCTGACCGATCAACAGGGCCAGCTGCTGCAACTCAACCAGTTCGGGAATGCAGACCCACCCATCGATACAGGTGGCGTGCCACTGCACCACCTGTTTGCGGGCAACCTGGAGGGTGATGCGGTTACCCGCTTGTCTGCTCTCTCCGCCACCCAGTCCCAGGTCGTGGTTGGCCTGGACCTGGAACTCCGCACTCGCTGGCGATACCCGGTAGAACTGGGGATCTTTGTCACGCAGGTTGAAATGGTGGCCTCCTCGCAGATGTCCTCACAGGCTGGGGGAATCTGGCTGGTAGCCGCGGCCAATGGCGAGGTCCACCTGGTCGCTCACGATGGGTCATTTGCGGATACTTTTGCCGTTGGCCAGAGGATCAGCGGGATGACTGCAGGGTATTTCGGAGACGAAACCGTCGTGATCATTGCCACGGGGGAAACAGTGTCCTGCTGGAAGATTACGGCAAGGAAATAAGCTCTCCAGCGTCAGGTTCGCAACNGAANTCACTTGACGATGGCAGTCTTGATGGGAAGATAAAGGGGTGCAGCGTGGGCGCAGANGCCCCCCCTGTACTTTCTCGGCGACCGGAACCGCCTGGCAGGAACAGAGGAGATTGAGATCATGGCCCGATGGTTACACGGCAGGCTGCGGATTCTACTGGCTGCTCTCTTAATTGCCGGTACGCTTGGTACCCTGGAAGGAGAACTGGCGGCCCAGGCAGATGACCTGTCGAGGCTGGAGGCATTCCTCTCTGCCGGGGAGTTTGGTCCAGCTCGTGAACTGGCGAAGCAGGCGGCCACCCCCGAGCAGCGTGATCAGCAACTTGGNTTGATTGCACGGTCCCAGGCGATCTCGGGTGCGAGATCCGCATCGCTCACATCGCTAAGCGAGATCCGGGATGATCGANTACGAAGCAGTGCCCTTGATGAGATGTTCGGGTCCGGNAGAGGAGGAGCTGGCGGAGGGGCCGCCATGGCCGATTTCAGTTCACTGATCGAGTTGATCACGACGACGATTGAACCGGATTCCTGGGAGGATGTGGGGGGTGCCGGTACCATCAAGGAATTCCGGGGTGGAGTGAGCGTGGATGCCAATGGTCTGCTTCGCAGGCTGGATATCAGTAACTCGCGGCAACTTGTCGATCTTCGTCGGTCCTCGCTGGCTGACCGGGCCAACTGGTTCCCGGCCAGGGACTCGCTGCAGGAGAGTAGCCGGCTGCGAAAGGTCTCGCTCAACCAGCTGGAAAGGGAACTGCAGCTGCGTGCGGCACAGGGACTCTCACCAGATCCGTCGATGGTCCACCTGGCAGGGATCTACCGGATCAAGTACGTGCTGGTCTATCCCGAAACCGGGGATATCGTGATTGCCGGCCCNGCCGGGGACTGGCGAACGACTGCCGAGGGAAAAGCGGTCAACATGGAAACCGGCCAACCGGTGCTGCATCTGGATGACCTTGTGGTGGTCATGCGGAATGCTGTCAACGGGGATTCCAAGTTTGGTTGTTCGATCGATCCCCGCCCGGAAAATATCAAACGCACCAAGGTTTACACGGAACAAATTGCCGGAAAAACGATCCGTCCGTCACAACGAGAAAAATGGCTGGAGGATCTCAGGGCCAGTGTGGGTCGTCAGGATGTGAACGTTTACGGGATCGATGGCAATAACCGCACCGCTCGAGTCCTGGTAGAAGCGGATTACCGGATGAAGCTGATCGGCATGGGACTGGAAAAAGGGACGGCCGGCGTGGAGAGTTACCTCGAGAGTATTGATCCGGCGGAGGGGATTCCGTCAATGAGCGTGCTCCGCTGGTGGTTCACGCTCAATTATGATGCCATCAAGGCAACGCCCGGTGGAAATGCTTTCGAACTCCAGGGGCCGGGTGTTCGAGTGATGAGCGAAAACCAGCGAATCAACGAGAAGGGGATACGCCTGCCGACCGGGAAGTCCGATGAAATAACGGCACTCTTTGCCAGCAGCTTTACTGCCCAGTTTGAAGAACTGGCGATCAAGTACCCGGTCTACGGGGAACTACGCAACATCTTTGACCTGGCACTTGTCGCTGCCCTGCTCCGGCAGGATGGACTGATGCAGCGGACCGGCTGGCATGCGTCCTACCTGCTTGATCCCGAGCGTTACCAGCTGGCCGAGGACCAGGCACCGACCGAGGTGGAGTCGGTGATCAATCACAGGATTATCGGCGGCAAACATGTGGTGGCAGGTGTGAGTGGTGGCGTCTCGGTGGATCTCCGGCCGCTTGTCCAGGCCGATGCAATCAAGACCGCTGACTATGGTCTTCTCAAGGCCAATCATGCCCAGGCGGTGCCCCCCAGGCTCGCTGCCAGGTCCTGGTGGTGGGACTAGACCGGGTTTAGCGCCTCAGCAGATCCTCTCGTAACGTGGCAATCTGCCGCGCCCGTATTGCCGGGGATGCGTTCGGGTTGAAGGGGGCCGGGTTGCCAATTAACCACGCCAGCCGCTGGTGAGAAGAGACTCGAATCGTTGTATCGGGGTGTTTCATCAGGCAGAGCCAGGCCGATGGACTGCTCTTGAGCCAGCTCGTCACCGAGAGGGGCGTGTCAGCGGAACGGGAGGACATCGATTCGCAGATCCTGCGAATTCTCAACCGCTGCTCGGCGTTCAGCTGTCGCGAGTCGATTTCCGCGAGAATGCCGACGATCTCCTGGCCCATGGATCGAATCGCAAGATCTGCCGCCCGCCTCTGCCGGTAGGGGCCACTTCCCAGTTCCCTGATCTTCTCTCGCAGGGAGTCCATGTCGATGGTGGGAGGTGCCAGCGCCGTGCGGATCAGGTTTGTTTCCACGTTGTCCAGTGATCGACCCAGTTGCCAGTTCTGGCGGAGGGTCTCCAGCACGGGGACCAGGTGCCGCTGGCAATCATCCGGGTGTTCAAGGAACATCAACCAGAGATGGACCGCATGGTATTCCTGGCCGTTTTCACCACCGAGCTGGAAGCGAACCTGCTTGAGGTTCTGGTGGTAAAGAACTTCCTTCTTCTCGGGACTCGTTGGGATCCATCGTAATGTCAATAACCTGTTGCCATGGACATCAAGGATGAGCGAGTCTTGGGGCCCCTTGCGCTCGTAATGCAGGAGGAGATCCTGGTTGTCGATGCGAAAGCTAATGTGCTCGCGTACCATGATCTCGTGGTGGTCGACCGTGATCGAGCGGTTCTGGCCACGTCGAATATCACATGCTTCCAGGCGTCCCCGTACGAGCTCGAAGCGTGCCCAGCGAAGTCGTTCGAAAAGTGCCTGGTCGATGTCCCCCTGGGCAGCAACAGGTGACGATACGAGCAGGAAATTGCAGGCCAGCACCAGGGCTGCCAGGATACGAAATCGCAGTGAGAATTGCCTGGTCCAGCGGCCCATCGTCTGCATCTACCCCGTGGTGACATGAAGACAGTCGTCTAGCTGGCTCCGGTCGGATCCCAGGCGAGGGACCTTCCGGGCGGGGAGAGTGTAGCGGAATCAACCCGCTGGCAGCAGGCCAATTTGAATCCGGGGCTGGTTGGGGGAAGCGGGCGGGGTTACTGGCGTCGACGCTCGTTCAGTTCGCGCTCGATCCGGTTGAATCGCTCCTGGAGACGGCGAATTTCACCGTGGATTTCCTCGATCGCACCGTGCAGGTGCCTGATCACGTCCTCGCCCTCATGCCCTTCACGTTCGGCGTGCTCGCGTTCACCGTGCTCGCGTTCACCGTGCTCGCGTTCGCCATGCTCGCGTTCGCCATGCTCGCGTTCGCCATGCTCGCGTTCGC
>PANG01000065.1 GCA_002708345.1 Planctomycetaceae bacterium
AAGGCCATCCCGGGGAATTCCACGTCGGTCTGGTCCAGTCGCAGGTAGGTGAACTCGATCGAGCTCTCCTCATCCAGGTCACGGCCAACGGTAAAGTCGAACATCCGTGAGTTGTAACTGGAGGCGACGGGTGTCCCGTCCCCGGCCACGTAATCGTTCCCGGTGCGGTGGCTGTAACCAAATCGGTAGCCCCAGTCGGCATCGCCCCCCATCAGGGTCTGTCGGCCGTGCCACTGGTTCCCGTTGGTTCGAAAATCCATCAGCGTGCTGCCGGCGGTGGCCGGGCCATCCTCAAAGCGAGGCGAGCCGAGCAGCTGCACGTCCATGAACTGGAAACCAGGGCCATAAAGCGAGCTGAAAGGACCCTTGATGATGACGATATCCGAGATAATGCTCGAGTCGATCTTGCTCAGTACGGTGTCGAGGTCAATTCGTGCCGGCACCCAGTGAGAACCGGAAGCGGCCAATCGCCCCACCCGGCTGCCGCGCAGCCGCGGATCGTTGACAATCGGTGTTCGCCGCTGAAGCCCCACCCCGATCACCGAGGGAGATTTGCCAACCATTCCCCCGCTGTCGGTGGTTGCTCTCGCCTTGGACTCGATACCGAGGAGGATGTCAGTGGTTGGCTTCAGTCCCTGCCTGCCGGCGCTGGAGAGCAGGTTCTTGCTGACCTCGTAGGTGGAGAAGAAATCCGTGTAGAACTTGTTGGCTGCAGCGGGCGTCTGCACGCGGGGGTCAAAATCAATCCGCGGTTTCAGGGTGGGTTGATCCTGCAGCAGGATACTGACACCCAGCCGGCCAGGTTGAAGAAGGACGTCAGGCAGGTCGCCAATGAGGCGGGTGACGATCTCGGCATCTGGATCCCCGGCAGAGAGATCGGCGGGAAAACTGGAAATCAACAGCGCGGCTGCTATCAGCAGGCGAGCTCCCTGTGGACCGATACGAACGTGGCGTCGCATACCATCCCTCCCTGGATGAGCCTGGCGAGGCAGAACCGTTAAAATACGTATTACTGGTATTTTCGGTATAACCCGAGCCGTGACTTGATCGCCAAATCGGGATCCGAGGGCGAAAAATCAGCCTGGATCAGGGCGATTCAGGGAAAAGTTGCTCCAGCAACCACTGCATGCGGGAATTTCCAGGTTGAACGTCCTTGAGCCAGTTTCGAGCGGCCAGGATGTTTTTCTCGGCTTCTGGCCTGTTCTCCCGGGCGCCGGCAATGAGTGCCGCGACCACATCATCCAGTCCACTCTTGTGCTGCCGTGCCTGGCGGGCTGCTGCGAGAGACTGGTCAGCGTCCCCCAGTTTGTCCAGCAGCAGCTGCGCGTGGGAGAGCAGGTTCTGGTAACGGGCATTTGCAGGCACCTGTTCGACACAGCTGCCGGCGAGTTCCAGCGCCCGCACCAGGGTCTCGGCGTTTTGTAGTGAGGGATGGTGAATAATCAACCGGGCAAGCAGGAACTGTTTTTCGGCGAAAGGTTCCCGCTGCAGCACCTGTTCCCACTGCTCGACAGCCTCCTGCCAGCAGGCGAGTGCCTCATCCGGCCGATCCAGTTTCGTGAGGATTTCTCCCTTGCGAGCCAGCAGGCTGGCGCGGTCACTACGATAAGCATGATTAACCTCGACCAGGTCGATGAGCTGGGCCGTTTCCTCCAGGGATTCATCGAGTAGTTTTTCTGCGGTCTCCAGCTGGCCCTCTGCGACTTCAACATCTGCCAGCTGGCGACGGGCGATAGAGAGTCGCTGGACGAAATCGATGACCTGGTATTGCTTTACGAGTTCATTAAAGAGGTAGACCGAATTACTAACGTGGGTCCGGGCCGGTGCGAGTTCCGCCCTGGAGAGGTAGCAGCGTCCGAGCATCTGGGTACTGGTAGCGAGGCCCTCGGTGATACTTGGCAGGGGTGACCGCGCCAGGAGTTCCTTGTAGATTGTCGTGGCCCTTGAGAAGGACGCGGTGGCAGACTCGAGATCATCGACCTGAAACTGGAGCTGGCCCAGGTCGACCAGGGTGATTGCCAGGGCTTCCTTGAACGCCGGGATATCGGGAACCACGACCACCAGCAATTCATATGATTCCAGGGCCTGCTTGTAGGCAGTTTCTTCGGCGGAAATGTTCCCCAGTGATCTCATTGTTGAGGCAAGCGAGATTAAAAGAGCGGCACGGGACTGGAGGTAATCGGGATTCTGGCTTTCCGTTTCCAGGAGCCTGTCAAACTGCTCAACGCCCTGCTGGAAATCTTTTGCTGCCTCGTCGATCTCTCCTCGCTCGTACTTGATCAAGCCAGCCAGGTTGAGGGCATTCCCCATGTTGACAGCCAGGCGCGAGTCACGAGGGTTTTCCCGCTGGAGCGTTCGGAAGAGGGCAAGCGATTCCACGGCGAGTCTTTCGGACTCTCCGATCTTTGCCATCTCGTAGTGCAGGTTGGCTGTATTCCCCAGGGCAATGGCCAGGGACTTCTGCAGGCTGGCATCCTCAGGCCATTTCCCCCCAAGGTCTCTCAACTGCTGGACCGTTACCTGGAAGAGCTGGCTCGATTGGTCCAGGTCCTCCTGTAACTGGTAGAGAATGGCCAGCTTGATCTGGGAGGTGGCAAGTTCCCTTTCAGGTTCGATGTTACCAGGTTGGGCTTCCTTGAGATCAGTGAAGACCTGTCTCGCCTGCTGGTAGGCATGTTCCGCCTCGGGAAGCTGGTTCAGGATCCTGCGAGCATCACCAAGCCTCAGGTAAGCCCGTCCCCTTTCCAGCTGGATTTCCAGGTCATCACTTTTCTGGGAGGCAAACTGCTCGTAATCGGCAGCCACTTTTTCAAGCAGCCCCTGCCGCATCCGTTGGACTCCCGGGTAGTGCTTGAGAACCTCGCTGATACCGGTCAGGGAGGTATCCACGGCGTTACGGGCCTGGCGAAAATTGTCCAGGGCCTCAACTCGCCGCTTCTCGGCAAGGTCACGGGCGATCACGGCCAGGCGTTCCGATTTCTCGGCCAGGGTGCGCTGAAGGGATTCCTCGTTCTTGGCCCGATTAATAGAAATTGCCGCCACGATCGAGATCGAGGCAATGATGACCAGGGAGGCGGCAGTGGCCAGGGCCCAGCTACGGTGTCGGCGCAGCCAGCGGCCAAATCGCTGGGTCAAGGACTCGGGATAGACACTGACCGGTTCATCAGCAATCCAGCTTTCAATATCAGCAGCCATGTGCTGGGGGGTGTGGTAGCGACCCTCCGGTTCCAGCGCCATTGCCTTGAGGCAGATCGCTTCCAGGACGGCAGGGATATGCTTGTTGAGGTGTCGTGGTGGAGGGAAATTGCCGGTACGTACTCTGTCGGTGATTTCCATCAAGTCTGAACCAGAGACCGAGGATTTCCTGGTGAGCAGGTAATAGAGCGTTGCACCGAGGCTGTAGACATCACTGGGAGGCCCAAGTTCATCGAGACGACCATCGGCCTGTTCCGGGGACATGTAACCCGGGGTCCCGAGCGTGCTGTGCATCTGCGTGTGGCTGGAATCGGGATCGGAAATGCTTGTCAGGTTGATTCCCCCTTCCGTGGGGGCCGATTCCAATTCCCCGATCGGTTTCGCCAGCCCCCAGTCGACGACAAAGGTCTCGTTGTATTTCCCCAGCAGAACGTTTGCCGGTTTGATGTCCCGATGGATGATACCTCGACTGTGGGCATAGCCAATCGCATTGCAGACGTCATTGAACTGGCGAAGAAGCTGGATAAACTCGACCCGGCGTTTGCCAATGAAGCGGTCGGGCGGGTAATTGTCGTGGAACTGGTCGATCGCATTCTTGAGTTCCTTGCCCCGAATAAATCGCATCACGTAGTAGGGACTGCCATCTGCCTGATTTCCCATTCCGTAGACCGGCACAATACAGGGATGTTCGAGTCGCCCGGTAATCTGGGCCTCGCGAAAGAAACGGTCCTTCGTTTCCTCGCTGTGGAGATGATCCGCGAGAATCTCCTTGAGGGCTACTTCCCGGTTTAACTCGTTGTCCATGGCAATGGAAATCTGTCCCAGTCCGCCCTTGGCGTGGGCCCTCAGGACCTTGAAGCGACCATCGAGGGAGGATGGCTGCCCAAGGGCAATTGTCGACCTGGTCCTCATCTCCTCATCGTTGCCTGCAGGGGCGATGGTCATTGCCTCACTGTTTTCTGTTCCCTCGGCCCGGGGAGCGATAGTCATTGCCTCTGAGTTTTCGGTGCTCCTGGATTCCTGGTTACTTGGTGGATCTGCCGGTGGGGAAACATCCACGTCACTCTCGGCCAGTACCAGGGAGCTGACTTCATGGAGTTCCGCATCGTGGAGGATGCTATTGGCGACCGCTTGCAGGGATTCTTCCAGTTGCCCCTGGTGGGCGCGCAAATGGACCTCCATCAACTGCTCAATCACCTGGTAAGACTCGTCATCAAGCCAGCCACGATCCCTGATGACATCCTTGATCGGAGTCGACTTGTCCTGCAGCCAGCTGTTCATTGCCAGTACAAAGTCATCCCGGCTGAGCAGGCCATTTTGCAGTGCCATGTAGGCGAACAGCAGGTCGGTCGATATTCTTCCAGATTCCATTGCAGTCAGACTGTCCCTGGAAATCCAGGTAATAGTGAAATGTGAATAACAGCAGAAGAGATCGACAGATTCCGGCAGGAGGAGACCATGAAGCGAGCTATTCTTGGGCGGAAAAACCTGCCTTCAGTTTAAACCTTTTGTTGCCGGACGTTTGTCCCCTTCGTAGAAAAACGATCGAGATTTGACGGGTCGTGCTTGAGAAACTCCCAATTTCCAGCTCTCCAGGCTTCGCCACAGGTATCAGCTGGCGACGGCGAGGCCGGGCGAGCAGATCTGGAATGATTACTACCGGCGACTGATGGGACTGGCTCAGCTCAAGCTCGGTGGCAGCCCTGGAGAACCGGTTTGACTGGCTGCAGGATCGTTCTGACCCCTGGCAGGCCACGTTCTACAGCAGCTCTTCAATCGCGGTTCCGCCAGGAATCAATGGGATCGGTCGGCCGCTGTTGTCCTCCACCATGGCCTCGTGGTCGATGCCCAGGAAACGGTAGATCGTGGCCAGCAGGTCGTTCGGATCCAGCGGCCGGTCCTGGGGATGCTCACCCTTGGGATTCGTCGAGCCGATTACCTGGCCGGTCGGCATGCCCCCGCCCGAGACCAGCACCGACATGGCCGCCGGGTAATGGTCGCGGCCTGGCTGCATGATCTTGGACTGCGTCCCCTTCTGAGGATTAATTCGTGGTGTGCGGCCGAACTCGCCGCTGACGATCAGCATCACCTTCTTGTCCAGCCCACGCTCGTAGAGATCTTCCACCAGCGCTGAAACTGCCTTGTCAAAGACTGGCAGGCGAGCTCGCGTGTCGTCGTAGAGGTGACCGTTGACCGCGTGGATGTCCCAGTTACCGATCCCGCCCGGAATGGAAGGGTTCTGCATCTCCATGGTGACAAAACTGGTTCCCGCCTCCACCAGCCGTCGAGCCAGCAGGGCACGCTGGCCCCATTTGTGCCGACCATATCGCTCGCGCGTGGCATCGTCCTCCTGGGTGATATCAAAGGCCTGGCGGGCTCGTTCACTGGTCAGCAGGTTAATCGCCTGCTGATGGAACTTGTCAATCGATTCCATCATGCCCGACCGGTCAACCTCGCGGCGGAGGTTATCAAAGGAGGCCAGTAGCGTCTGGCGATCTTCCAGGCGTTCTCGCACGGAGGGTTCCAGCGAGAGGTTGTTGACTTTAAAGCCCTCGACATTCGGATCTGCACCAACCACGAACGGTAGGAAGGCCGAACCCAGGCCGGCACTCCCCCCGCCATAGACGTTCTCGGCACTGGCAACATACGTTGGCATCGAGGGATCCCGCTTGCCCTGGAGCATCCGGGCCACGACCGGTCCCAGGCAGGGGTACTGCGCCTTCGGATCCAGTGGCTTGAGTGGGTTGTAACCAGAGAGAAATCGACCAGCCCCACCCGCATGGTTGGCGAAACCATGAGAGATCGAGCGAATAATGTTGAATCGGTCTGCGACCTTTGCATGCAGCGGCAGGAGTTCACAGATATCCATCCCCGGTACCCGGGTACTGATCGGTTTCATCTCCCCGCGGTAGTCAACCGGGGCGTCCGGCTTCAGGTCGTAGGTCTCCATGTGACTGGGACCCCCCTGCAGCCATATCAGGATCACGGAGGTATCCGGTGATGCGTGCCCAGCCTGCTCGGCCAGTGCCCGCCCGCGGAGAAGATCCGACAGGCCCAGGCCGCCCATGGCCAGGCTTCCGGCACGCAGGAAACTGCGGCGCGAGAGCGGAGAAGGTCCGGGACAACGGGAAGCGGTATTCATGGAACTCGATTTCCAGTGCGCTGGTAGGACAACAAGGAGCAGCATCTGCTGTTATCTTTATCGGCTCTGTCTGATCATTATGCTGAGTGGGGACTTTCCGGGTCAATGTCGTCCATCTCAATCCACCCTGAAATGTCAGAAAAACAGCCCTCGTTTCACCCAAAGGGGGGGGTCTGAGAGCTAACTCTCCAGGCTTCGCCACAGGTACCAACTGGCGATCGTCGCGTGCGGGTGCCAGGGCTCGGCGATCTCTTCGCTTTGCCGGCGGTCTGGCAGTTCGTCCAGGCCATAGGCCTGGCGGATTGCCGAGCGGATTCCCAGGTCGCCGTGGGGGAAAACATCCGTACGGCCCAGCGAGAACATCAAGAACATCTGGGCNGTCCAGTGGCCGATGCCNCGAACNNGGGTCANTTGCTCGATCACCCNCTCGTCCGNCGAGCCGACCGATCTGTCGCAGGTTCAGCTCGCCGGAATTCACCTTGCTGGCCAGGTCCTGGATGTAAGAGGCCTTCTGGCCGGAAAGCCCGACGCTTCGCAACTGGCGGGCCTTGAGCCTGGCAATATCCGCCGGAGTAATTGATCCGGGCGAGAGCAGCTCCTCCAGTCGTCGGTGAATGGACCGGGCGGCACTGGTCGATATCTGCTGCGAGATGATCGAGCGGACCAGCATGGCAAAGCGGTTCCGCTCCAGACGCAGCTTCACGGGCCCCACGCGGTGAATGATTTCACGCATCACCTCGTCCGCCTTGCGGAGGTGTCGCCGGGCTGCGTCGATCTCTTTCGCAGTGAGTGCCATGGAATCGTTTTAGGGGATTCAGAGGGGCTGGAATAGTCCCACGCATGGTCCTAAATTGTCGCCCCATGGGATTTGAATTAGGATTGCCTGTGACTGGTTTCCATGCCCCTGTTTGGTTTATCTCATGTCCAGCACTCTCCCTCTGTTTGATCGCGCCGGTGAATTTTCCGATCGCACGGCGATTAAGGGTGATGGGGAAAGCTATAGCTACGGTCAGCTGCTGGAGGACTCGGCCGGCGTGGCCGCTGGCCTGCTCGACGGGAAAGCNGACCTGGAGGGAGCACGTGTCTGCTTCCTCGTCCCCCCTGGCTACGACTACGTGGCGGTGCAGTGGGGGATCTGGCGGGCCGGCGGAGTTGCTGTGCCGCTGGGGATAATGCACCCTCTGCCCGAGCTCCAGTACACGGTTGAGGACAGCGGGGCGATTGCCATCGTGGCAGATCCGGAACTGCTTGAGAAAGTCCGTCCCCTGGCGGAGTCGGGTGACCTGCCGTTGTTGTCCAGCCAGGAGTTAATGCTCCATGAGCCGGCCGCGCTGCCGGTGCTGGAGCCGGATCGCCATGCCATGATCCTCTATACAAGCGGCACGACCAGCAGGCCCAAGGGAGTGGTCACCAGCCATGCCACGATCCAGGCGCAGATCACCTCGCTGGTCGAGGCCTGGGGCTGGACGGCCGAGGACCAGATCCTGCACGTGCTNCCGCTGCACCATATCCACGGCATTATCAACGTGCTTGGCTGTGCTCTCTGGTCGGGGGCCTGCTGCGAGTTCCTGCCAAAGTTCGAGGCCGCGTCCGTCTGGGAACGCCTGGCGAGTGGCGAGCTGAGCCTGTTCATGGCGGTGCCGACCATTTATTCACGGCTGATCTCGGCCTGGAATGATGCCCCGGAGTCCGATCAGCAGCGCTACTCGGAGGGCTGCCGCCAGATGCGGCTGATGGTCTCCGGTTCAGCTGCACTGCCGGTCTCCACGCTGGAAACATGGCGTTCGATCAGCGGGCAGACGCTGCTGGAGCGGTATGGCATGACCGAGATCGGTATGGGNCTTTCCAATCCGCTCGAGGGGGAACGGGTTCCCGGACATGTCGGNAAGCCNCTGCCGGGGGTGGAGATACGTCGGGTAAACGANGAGGGAGAGCCGGTNCCGGACGATGTTCCCTGTGAGATCCAGGTACGNGGACCCTGCCTGTTTGAGTATTACTGGAACCGCCCAGAGGCGACCGAAGAGGCTTTCGTGGATGGCTGGTTCCGGACCGGGGACGTGACGGTCGTGGAGGACGGCATCTACCGGATCCTGGGGCGGAGCAGNGTCGACATCATCAAGACCGGAGGTGAGAAGGTCTCGGCCCTGGAGATCGAGGAGGTCCTGCGAACCCATCCGTCGATCCGACAGTGCGCGGTGGTCGGTGTGGAGGANGANGAGTGGGGAGANCGGGTGGCNGCCTGCCTGGTCGTTGANCAGGAGNTGACGCTGGAAACCCTGCGCGACTGGGCGAANCAGTTGCTGGCGGTTTACAAGGTCCCCTCGCTGCTGNTGCTGGTCGATGAGCTGCCCAGTAACGCCATGGGGAAGGTCCAGAAGCCGGCGATCAAGAAGCTGTTTTGCGACGGGGAGCTACCAGGTTAATGGAATGGATCCAGGACCATGCCCTGACACTCGGCTTTATCGCCGTCTACCTGCTGCTGCTGGCCTACCATGCCTGGCATGGCAGTCGCCGGGTCAACTCGCTGAGTGATTACCTGGTGGCTGGCCGGAACCTGGGCGGCTGGGTGGTTGCGCTCTCGTTCTACGCCACCTTCATGAGCACCAATACCTTTATTGGTGCGGCAGGCAAGAGTTACAGCGTGGGGATGGTCTGGTGTATCGGCATCGTGGTCTACGTCGGCCTCTGCTGTGTCTCCTGGTTCCTGGTCGCTCCCCGCTTTGTGCCGCTCACGCGCGAGTATGGATCGCTGACGGTGGCGGATTTCCTGGGCTACCGGTACCAGTCCCTGATGCTCAGGCGGGTGGCAGCGGTGATCATCGTGTTTGCCTCGATCATCTACCTGGTGGCGATCTACAAGGGATCGGCCCTGGCACTGACGGGAATGCTCGATCTGCAGTACGAGGTGGCGGTGGTGCTTATCTTCCTGGTGGTCACCGCTTACACGCTGGCCGGGGGCTTCCAGTCAGTGGTTCTGACCGATGCGGTACAGGGAACCCTGATGGTGCTGGGAGCGGTTGGCATGGCGGTAGCCCTGCTGATCCGGGGTGGGGGCCTGGGGTCGATGCTCCAGACGATCCAGGACAAGGACCCTGCCCTGCTCTCCTGGTCCGGCCACATGCCAATTCTCACCATCCTCGGGCTCTCACTGGCGGTGGGCCTGAAGTACGTGGTCGAGCCGAGGCAGCTTTCACGCTTTTACGGGCTGCGAAACAAGTCGGCACTTCGCCAGGCCTCGATTATCGCACCCCTGCTGATCNTGCTGACCTACACCTGCCTGCTGCCGGTGGGGGCCCTGGCGCACTCGGTCCTGCCCGACGCGATCTCTGACTCGGACGAGGTGATNCCGGCCCTGCTTGCCAGGGCCNAGCTGTTCGGACCAGTGATCAGCTCGCTCTTCCTGCTGGTCCTGCTCTCGGCCGCCATGTCCTCGCTCGACTCGGTCCTGCTGGTCGCTGCCTCTGCGATTGACCATGACCTGGTTGCTCCCCATCGCCCTGATGAGGACCCCAGCGGTGTCCGCTGGACGCGGGCCTGGGTGGTGGTGGTCTCGGTGGCCAGTGCACTGGTGGCGGTCAGCCCCTTTGCCAGCGANATCATGTCCCTGACATCCCTCTCCGGTGCACTTTATGGCGCCTGTTTCCTGCCAGCGCTGGTGGTGGGGCTGTTTCTCAAGCGGGCCGGTGCCCGCGCCGCGCTGGCAAGCGCGGTCTGTGGCCTGCTGGCAGTGGTGGGATGGTATATTGCCCGTACGCTAAAAATTGTTTCCCTGCATGAGGTCTATGTTGGGCTGCTGGTGGGCCTGGGAGTCTACCTGCTATGTGCCTTTCTTGGCCCCAGGGAAGACCAGGTTCCATCATGAGTATCTGCCGAGCGAGGATCGTACCGATCGCCAGCCTGCTGATTCTGCTGGTGACTNTGCCGGTTGTNGGACAGCAGGAGAAAGCAGCGTACGAGATTGGNTCCCGACGCGAACTGATGCTCGATGACTTTCTCTTCACCGCGCTGGAGGGAAAGCTCTCCTTTCGCATGCACCCGCCCCGGCTGNCGGAGAAGGTGTTCGNTTTCGATGCNCCCTGGGAGGGGAACGAAAAACTGGGTTTCCGCCTCGCTGGTTACGCGGCCATGGTCCAGGATGGGGATCTGNTTCGCATGTACTATGCTTCCTACTACGGCCTGCGGCTTGATCCGGTGGATGCCGATCAGCAATTCACCGGTTACTCGGAAAGCACAGACGGTATTCACTGGAATCGTCCGATCCTGGATCGCATTGAGTTCGCCGGTTCACGGAAGAACAATATCCTGCTCAATATCAAGCAGTCGATGGGATCGCACAATTTCGCTCCCTTTATCGACCAGCGTCCCGGGGTTCCGGCCAGCGAGCGTTACAAGGCGGTCGCCGGGAATGGCAAGGCCTATGTCTTTGTCTCGCCAGACGGCCTGGACTGGAAAAAACTGAGNGAGGAACCGATCCTTAATGGCGAGGAGGAGAGCTTTGAACATTACGGCGCCATTCGCTGGGGCAATAACCCGGGCAAGGAACGGGCGATCCTGGACTCGTTTAATATTGCCTTCTGGGATCCGCAGCAGGAGCACTACGCGTTTTATTTTCGGGCCTACCTCCCCTGCCTTGATCGTGACGGGAAAGAAATCACGGGGACCCAGCGAACCGTGATGCGAGCGACCTCGCAGGATTTCATCCACTGGGGAAATATCGAGCCGATCGAGTTTGGGGAACCAAGGCGGTTGTGGAAACATGAACTCTACACCAGCATGATCAGGCCTTACCCCCGTGCTCCTCACCTGTTGATTGGCACGCCCTTGCGGACGGTGCCCCGTCGGCCACTGCGCGGTATGTCGTTTGGGATGAGCGAGAGCGCCCTGATGTACAGCCGGGACGGGATCAACTTCTCCCTGCTGGAAGAACCANTCATTCCGCCTGGTCGCGACGTACGNAACTGGGCCAAGCATGGCCAGATGACCGCCTGGGGNATGCTNCAGACGGCAGAGGATGAACTCTCGATCTATNTCCAGCAGCATGACCACCAGCCNACCACCCACCTGCGGCGTGCCACGCTCAGAACCGATGGATTTGTCTCGCTCCATGCCGGGGGTTATCCCGGCGGCGAGGCGCTCACGCGGCCGCTGGTTTTTGAGGGCAACCGCCTGGAAATCAATGCGGCCACCAGTGCCGGTGGAAGTATCTTCGTGACGGTCCTGGATGCCCGGACCAGCCAGCCGATCGAGGGATTCGAGCAGAGCGTGGAGTTCTACGGGGACCGGATCAGCTACGTGATCCTNTGGAATGGAAAAAATGATATTGCCGCACTCTCCGGCCGGCCAGTTCGCCTGAAGTTCAGACTCAACGCTGCCGATCTTTACTCGCTGCGGTTCTTTACCGAGTAGCTTTTCGCCGGCAGCGTTAATCATTCCCCCTTTCCTGCGGTTGGTGATCCTGGCCAACCAGGGGCAGTCTCCACGGGGGACGGGCGAATGGCAGAATTACCTGTACGGTTCGAGCAGTGGAAGGTGATGGTCGAGCTGCAGCTGGATTTTATTTCCCGGCTGGGGCAGTACAAGCTGGACGTGGCCAGGTCGGAGCTGCTGGCAGCGGTTGCCTCAAACCAGCAGGCAGTTGCCAATATCAAGGCCCAGGTTGCCCAGCAGCTTGCCGCCGCGCTGCGCCGTCTGACGCGGTTCCAGCACCAGAACCGCTCGCGTGCCGAGCGGCTTGGCCAGTTGGCCAGGGATGCATCGCTGGTCCGCAGCGGAGACGACCTGTCGGTTTCATCGATGAGCCGGATGTGGGCGGCCTACCGTGTGTTTGAACGGCTTTCACCGTTGCAGGTGCTGCTGGACCTGATGGAGATCGACGTGCACGGCCAGGCACGCAAGGCAGGGTCTTATGTTAACAAGCGGGAACCGGCCAGGCCCTGCCTCGACGTGCCGGACTCGGTGGAGAATATTCATATGCTCACCGGCTGGATCAAGAAGCAGGGGTACCTTCCGGTCCGGGGAAACCACGCCTACCGGCACCTGGTCACGGTGTTTGGACAGCTTGCGGATGTNGCGGTGGATGCCATCCGGCAGATGAACGAGGCGGTCCGCCAGATGGAGGANCGTACNTACNAGACCTGGAAACCNGTGGTGCTNGCNGCCCTGCCGGACAACGTTGACGTTCAGAAGATCATCCAGGCCGGTTTGAAATGAGTTAGTGGTTAATAACCTCTAACCGNGTGCTTGAGGGGAAAATGATTCTTGATCCAACTGCGTGTAGAATAAACGTGCTTCAGGACGATCATCTTACTGACGATGGGATCCATGGATTCACGCTGCTTTCTCTTCTTCCTGACTGGGCTACTGCTGTCNGTCGNCNTTCAGCCAGGTGGTGCCGTTGCCCAGTCTCAGCGCACAGAGCCGGTGCTGCCGAAAGACATGTTGCCGGCGGAACTGTCTTTGGTTCACCTGCCGGCGGGTCTGAACGCCAGGCCGAGGATCCCGGAGGACAGCCCATTGACGACCGAGCGCGTGGCGCTTGGCCGGTCGCTGTTCTTTGATCCGATCCTTTCGGANAACAACATGGTTGCCTGTGCAAGCTGCCACCAGCCACGGCATGGATTCGCCTCTCCAGATGCTGGTGCCATTGGTATTCGAGGACAGGTGGGGACACGGAATGCACCCTCGCTGCTGAACCGTGCTTATGGCACGCGGTTTTTCTGGGATGGACGGGCTNGCAGCCTGGAAGAACAGGCACTCAAGCCGATCGCCAACCCGAAGGAACTCGGTTCGAGTGTCGCCAGCGTGCTCAAGAGGCTCGGGGGNAATGCGGCGTATGTGAAACAGTTCCAGCAGGCATTTGCTACAGACGGTGCCCAGGCCATCAGCGAAAAAAATCTGGGCAAGGCATTGGCCAGCTTCCAGCGTACTCTGTTGCTGGGTGACTCGCCGATCGATCAATTTCGAGCAAGCAATGCATCGGCGTTGAGCGCAGCTGAGCGACAGGGCCTCTGGTTGTACGAAAGTCGTGGGCGATGCTGGCGGTGTCACAGTGGNCACAACTTTACCGATGAGTCATTTCACAATACCGGTGTCCGTTGGAAAAAACGTCCGGTCGACCTCGGTCGTTTCGATGTCACTGGCCAGGAAGTCGATGTCGGCAAGTTCAAAACACCCACATTACGAGGAGTTTCGCTGACGGCGCCCTATATGCATGACGGCAGTGCCAAGACGCTTCGCGACGTCGTCCAGTTTTACAATCGTGGCGGCGTCAAGAATCCCAACCTGGACCCAATCATCCAGCCACTGGGTCTCTCGGATGCAGATGTCGATCACCTGGTCGCCTTCCTGGAGGCGCTGTCACGGACGAGTGATCCCATGTCCGTACTTCCAGATGTCAAGAGCGGGGAAACGCCACCGGTCAAGCCAGCCGAAGAGCAGTGAATTGGATGTGCGACCAGCGAGAGATTAGTTTTCGTGAAGCAGAACGAATCTCTCATTCAAATATCAACTCCAGCGCCTCGGCCAGCCAGCCGCTGTGCCAGTCATGCTTTCGTTTCGGCCCGTCGCGGTACTGGTGCAGTACTCCCTGCTTTTCCATCAGCTCGTGGAGGGCAACATGGTGCTGGCGAAAGTTGCCGAAATAGCCGGTTAGGACGAGCCGTGACTGGCGAGTGAAGGAACGGTCCGCCTGCTCGATCAGCCGGGTGACCTGGTAGTGTCTGAAATTCTCTTCCCCACCAAAAATGGGACCGCTGCCGTAACCACCGGGCTTGTCCATCATCATTGGGGCATCCCAGGCGGCTGCCCGGCCGAACTGGTGGGGATGCCGGAGGATCAGTGTGAAGGCCCCCCAGCCTGACTTGCTGTACCCGACCAGGTGTCGGTGGCGGGACTGGCGACGGACAGGGTAGAACTTCTCGACAAACGGGATCACATCCTTGAGCAGGTAGGATTCCTGCTGGATTCCCTCGTCACTGGGGTGATCTGCATACCAGGGGAGTTGGGAAAAACTTGGTGCGATGTAGACCAGGCGGAAACGGTTGTGCAGGTCGTTCTTGAGAATTTCTTCGACCCCGTCGCCATAGCCTGTTTCCAGGCCGGTCTCGACCGGGAGTACGTAGATCGATGCCAGTCTCTCACCCTGTTTCACGTTGTCCGGCAGGATCACGCGGAGATGCGTCGTGCCCGACTGGTAGCGGGACTGGACCGTGTGGTGGTGGACTCCCTGGTCACTCGTGTTGGACTGGAGTAGCACAAGTTCCTGTTCGTCCGCCCAGGAAACCGGTGCGAGAAAAAGCAGCAGCGTGATTGCCCAGGAAGTGTGAAGAGGGAGGTTCATTGGTTCTTTCTATTTCACCTCGCGATGCAGCAGCTCGTCGATCGAGAACTTTTCGAACACCACGTGTGACTGGCTTCCCTCGTAAACCAGCCCAACATGCCGGTCGTCGATACGTGTCAGGCTGGGATAACCGGCTCCTCCACCCACATCCAGCAGCAGATGGTATTCTTCCGGCCAGGTCATTCCCTCGTCAAAACTTACTTTCAGCGTGTGATGATCTCGCCGCTGTTGGGAATGCGGGTTGGCGAAAATGAGCACGTGTTTCTGCTCCCCCCCGTCCTGGTAGTCAAAGCGAAGCAGGCTGCCATTACAGCTCGGCTCGATCAACCCTTTCAGGTGGGTCGGATGGGCGGTCCAGGTCTGGCCCAGGTCACGAGTGGTAAAGACACTGCGCATGAGGGCGATATCTCGCTCGGTCCGCATGTTGAGCATCAGCGAGCCGTCGTCCAGTTGGACAGCCTGGCACTCGCTGCTTCCGATGACGGCCGGGTTGCTGACCGTCCAGCTGCGACCGTGGTCCTTGCTGTACATGATGTTGGAGAAGGGAGCGCCTTCTTCATTGCGGCCCTGGCTGGGCATCACCAGCGTGACGTCGCGAAGGGCGATCCCGCCTTGGGGAGAGGGAGCAAACAGGACCCACTCTTCACGCTTCAGTTCCCGGGTCATGTTCCGCGGGGCGGACCAGCGACGGCCATCGCTGGTGGATTCAACCATCAGGAACTGGGCTGCCTTGCCGATCTCGAACCCCGCTTCCGATCCATCGTCACTCCACTGGTGCTTGCCCGGCTTGCCCCACATCCAGACCGCCGCACAGAAAATCCTGCCGGTTTTAGGATCCACGAGGATCCCGGGGTCACTGCACCCGTTCTGTTCCTGCCCCAGGCCGCCGTACTCACCCATGTCCATGATCACCTGGGTCGGCGACCAGGTCTGCCCGCCGTCGGTGCTGCGGCTGAGCCCGATATCGATATCCTCCTGCAGGTCACGTCCCATTCGTCTCCGCATGTCATAGACGGCCAGCAGGGTTCCCTTGCGGGTCGTTGTCAGTGCCGGGATCCGGTAGGTATGCACGTTGTCGTCCATGTGACGTCGGAGTGCATAGCCGATTCGCTTGCGG
>PANG01000066.1 GCA_002708345.1 Planctomycetaceae bacterium
TTTACCGCCACTCGCTTGTCGATCGCCAGGGCGGTGTTGGCAGTGGCAGCACCCACGGTCGGTGGGATCATGACACCAACATATTTTTCGTCATCCTCCAGCAGCGGCCTGATCAGCCGGCGAAGGATGAGGGTGTTCATCAAGAGCTGCTTGCCACTGCGCTGCTGGCCGGTGGTATCGGCATACTTGAGCCGTCTTCCTCTTTTCTTGCACTGGAAAACAAAATCTCGAGTCAGGTTCGCGTCATTCTTCATTCGCTTATCCACTGCCTCGGCCCCCAGGTCCTGGACTGCCTGGCGTAACTGGAAAACATTATCGACCTTGTTCATCGGCTCGCCAAAGTGAATCCATACCGGGTAGGGAATCTTGCGAGGCCACTTCCAGAAGAACTTACCACGATCAAAGCTAAAAATGCTCCCCCAAAGTCCATCCAGGAAAACCGGGATTACCGGGACATCGGCCTTTTCCAGGATCTTGATCACCCCACGCTTGAAGGTCTGGATCTGGCCGCTTCGAGAAAGTTCTCCTTCGGGGAAAATACAGACAAGTTCTCCGTTCCGGGCTGCCTCGGCCGCCACCTCCAGGCTCGTGGAAACCGACCTGTCGCCAGGGCGAATCATGATCACGCCGAAGATGCGGCCCAGGAAATTTAGCAGGCGAGACTTGAAATTTCCGGAAAAGACCACCATCCGGACCGGCCGGGGAGAGGTCAGTACAAGCAATATCCCGTCCACCCAGGTGACATGATTGGGAGCCAGTACGGCCCCCCCCTCCTCGGGAATGTTCTCCATCCCGCTGGAGCGAACCCGGTAGATGGACCGGCTCAGCATCCAGGCCATGAACCGGAGCGTTGCCTGGGGGATCAGGCAGACCACGTAAATCACGACCGGGATGGTCATCAGTCCGGCGACCAGGAAAACCTGCTTGGCACTCAGCAGCGGATGCGGATTGTCGGGTCCTCCCACCTCTTTTCGCAGGAAACCATAGAAGCAGCTAAAGAGGAGGATTCCTGTGAAGGTGAGAAAATTCGAGGCAGCCAGGATGGATCCCCGTGTACGGGTCGGACTGCGACTCTGCATGTACGCGTTCAGGGGAATGTTGAACATGCCAGCACTGAACCCCAGGCCGAACAGGCAAAGGCAGGCAAACAGGAAAGCGGAATTGAGGAAATTCGCCGGATCGATCACCTCTCCCTGCACGGTGAAAAGCAGGAATGAGAAGATAGCAATGCCTATGGCACCGGGAGTTAGCATGCCCAGTTCGACACGACCGGCGGACCAGATGCCGGCAAGGACACTTCCCAGTCCGATCCCGAGAATCAGGCTAAAAAGTAGCGGGAGCTTGTCCGTTTCCAGCGTGCCGCCCCCTTCCGCCACGAACTGGTCAATGTTCAGGTTGGCCATTGAACCGACCGCCCAGAAGAAGGCCATGCCCAGGGCTACTCGTAACATCGCCCTGCTGGACGCAAGTGTTTTCAGATCCCGCCATGTCTGTTGGGGAACGTCAAAGGGGAACTTCCGGTCGGGTGCTGCAATCGGCAGGCGGCGGATCACGACGCTGGTTAACACGCCCAGGCCTGAAACAAGCAGCAGACACCCGGCGGAAAGCCAGAGAGCATCCAGGCCCTTGTGGCCAGTGGCATCACTTAACCAGTTACCGATTGCCATGCCGAGCACCGTTGCCCCGATGGTGGTGAGCCCGAACAGTCCATTGGCAGCTGGCACCTTTTCTTCCTTGAGCAATTCCGGGATGGCGCCCAGCTTGCCAGGGGAAAAGAGGGCACTCTGGGCTCCCATGAAAAAGACGGCAAGGAACAGGAGCCAGATCATCTGGGTACTGATTGCCAGGATGCCAAGCAGCATGATGCCGATCTCGGCATACTTGCACCAGACAATCACATCCCGCTTGCTGAAGCGATCCGAGAAGAAACCGGCAATGGACGAGAGAAAGATGTAGGGCAGGGCAAAGCAGACAATTCCGAGTACCAGCACGAAGCTCTGGTTTTCCGGAAAATAGTCCTTGCCAATACCGACCGCCAGCCAGCGAAAAATATTGTCGTTTGTGGCGGTCAGGAACTGGGTGACCGTGAGGGCGACGAAACTCGTCGACCTCAGGCTTGCCGGGTTATCTTCGGCAGGGATCGTGTCACTTGGGATTTCGGAATTCGTCATGGTGGAGATCGACTACCCGAGAAATAGGCCAGAAAGGACAGTTTTACGACATTTTGTCCTTTAATTCATCACAACACGAAGAATACCTTTAAATAGTCCCTGCCACACAAACCAACAAATGCCAGCTTCCTTGAGGCACGACCGCTCGATGATCGATGAAAATGGTAGGAAGCATCCGCAGGTTTCCTGTCCATGTGGCGAGCGTTTCGAGCAATGTTCTTTTCACTTTTTTCTGGTTTGACCGTCATGTTCAATCGTCACCAATTGTTGATGGCCGGCTTGATTGTGCTGCTGCTGGGAGCCCAGTTCCGGCTGGTACAGACCTATGTCTTTGCCGATACGGCGAGCCCCTATATTGAACCGCTGCTGACGCTCCAGGACGAGTCAACCTCCCAGCCTCAGCAGGCACTTCCCCTGGCCCGCCAGTATGTTCTCCATATTCCTGACTGGATGGGCTGGCTACTGCTATCGATCGGCGGCGCCCTGGTTCTGCACAGCCTTTCGATTCCGAAGATCAGGACGCTCGATTCGCATGCTCACGGAGAAGACCGTTGACACTCCATGGTCGGCTCATAAGATGATCGCTGGGGAGAATTTCTCCACGGTGATAGAAAAAGCAGCGTGGCTACCACTGGAGAGCGACTGCATGAATGCGGAAGGCCTGTTTGAGATTCAGCAGCATGGTGAGGTGACGGTCATCCGTTTTATCGAGAGCCGGATTCTCGATTCGGGCGTTATCCAGCAGCTGGGGGATTCTCTCTTCCGAATCGTTGATGAGGAGGGAGCCAGTAAGCTGGTCGTCAACCTGGCGGAAGTTTCCTTTCTCTCCAGTGCCGCACTGAATCGACTGATCCTGCTGAAAAAGAAAGTCCAGCAGCAGGATGGTCAGCTGAAACTTGTTGAACTGAAACCGGAAATTCAGCGAGTTTTCGAGATCTCTCGCCTCGATACTTTTTTTGATATCCTCGACCAGCAAGCCACGGCGCTNGAACAACTTGGCCAGGCAGGCTAATNTCCATGANGCCCACAACGNGGGCTGCTTTCAAGGNTCCACCATGAGCGAACGCCTAGTTTACCTGAGTGGCGAACTGGTCCCGGAGTCGGAGGCGAGGATCTCCATCTTCGATACGGCCGTCTCCCTGGGCTACACGGTCACCGAATCGACCCGCACGTTTGCCCANCAACCATTCAAGCTGGATCGCCACATCGACCGTCTCTTCAAGTCCCTGAAAATTGCTCGTATTGATATCGGTCTCTCGCCGGATCAACTGGCCAGCGAGACGATGGAGCTGCTCGGGCGGAACCAACAGTTGTGCCAGCCTCACGAGGATTACTGGATCGTGCACAATATCTCTTCCGGCGTCCACAAGCTGGGGCCGGATCCAACGACCCGGAACAGTGGGCCCACGGTGATTATCTTCAACGCGCCGATGGACCTGACCGGCTGGGCCCGTTACTACAGCGAGGGGTGCCATGCAGTCACCCCGATGAGCCGGCAGGTTCCCTCCCAGTCGATGGATGCCCGCATAAAAAACCGCAGTCGATTCTTTTCCACACTGATGGAACACGAGGTAAAGCTGGTTGATCCGGATGCCCAGAGCATCTGGCTCGATACGGATGGCTATATCTCAGAGAACAAGGGCGGGAATGTCTTTATCGTGGCGGACGGGATCCTGAAAACACCCACGAATGAAAACTGCCTGGCAGGGATCACGCGGGAAACCACCCTGGAGATTGCGGCGAGCCTGGGGATCTCCTGCCTGGAAACACGGCTTCAGCCCTATGACCTGTACACGGCCGACGAGCTTTTTATTACCAGTACTCCCTACTGCATCATGCCTGCCAGCCGTTTTAACGGATTACCGGTTGGAGATGGCCAGGTCGGTCCCCTCACCCGGCAACTGCTTGAGGGCTGGAGTGAACTGGTCGGTATCGACGTGGTGAAACAGGCAAGCGACCAGGTGGAGTGANANGCNCNTTCGGGGATGGGCCTTATCCGGGGGGCTGGCTCGAGAGCTGGACNAGTGCCTCGGTCAGGCGTGCCACGTCGGCAGGGGCGAGGATCAGGTAACGCCGGTTCCCCTTCGCNTCTTTTTTGAAGCGGGTGTAACCATCATCCTGGACCTCTACCGTGCCGGTTTCGGAAAGCTGGAAGTAATCTCGATCGGGTTCCACCGCCTGGATGACACTCGTTAAATCCCAGGTTGGACGGTCATGTGGAGGTGGGTTGTATAGCGTGTAGGCTTCAGGCAGCGGATGGTGGTTCACGTAGTTGTAATCCTTGAGGATGCTGCTGGACGGATAGCGAGCAGCAATGCCAATCTCGAAGCCACTCATCACGACCGGGGTTGGCCAGTCGTGAAACACATGTCGGGCACTCTCGATGTCCTTGACCACGTTGTACTCGNGNTATTTNTCCTCGTCCCCGATTGCCTGGAATGCCCCGGCCATGGCGGATAACAGTTTGACCTTCTGCTNNACAAGGCTCTTTCCATCGAGTGGAGANTGCTTGTCGGCCTTGGAATCCAGCAAGCGAGCCAGGTTGGTCGAAAAGCCGACCTGGATAAAAACCACCGAGTTATCCTCTTGCTCGGCAAGCACCTTGCGCAGGAGGTCCGTTGCCTCGGGCGCCTCTTCACCACTCATCAGGTCATGGGGATAACGAGGCTGCTGATCGTCATTTTTGTCTGCCAGCACAGTNAACTTACTGGGCTCCGGTGTCGGGCCATCACGAACGACCCCGATCGGAATCTCTCCTCGACCATAAAAGGTGTTGATCACATCCACAAAAGGGGCCGCCTGGGGATGGTCCTTGGTTACCGTGACTGCCAGCAGACGGCACTTCCCGCGGCTCTCGAGTGCATGCAACATGCCCAGGGCCAGGGCGTCGTCCACGTCGTTGCCGATGTCGGTGTCAAAGATGACCAGTACCGGGCCTGCTNTNTCTGGAGCGTCCCTGGAGGATTGCGGCGCTGCGATGAAGCCTGTCAGCAATAACAGGAAGGCGGCNTTGCGTTGCCCGGGAGTCATTTTNNNTCTCGCTTGTAGACGACGAGGAACTGCCCCGGCAGGGATGCATCGAACTTCGTCGGACGTTTGCCTTTCTCCAGGCCATAGCAGATTCGCAGCTTGTCTTTTTGCCAGTCATAAATGGCCAGGAATGTTGTTCCCTTGTTAACTCCCTCGATCCCCGTGATGTCCATCTGCATCGGGGCGCTTTCGTTATTGACCTTGTAGCTGCCACGATCCAGCTGGGGGCCAACATGGGCCTCGTAACGGCCACCGCGCATGCGGAGCGTCATCGTGCTGGTGATCTCAGCTGGAAAAGCCTGCCCTTCCAGGATGGCAGATTCCACTTTCCAGTTGCCGGTCAGTTCTGGCTTCTTGGCCCCGGCGTCCTCCTCCACGGCGGTCGCTGCTTGACTGGTAACCATCAGCAGCAGGCTGGCGACAGGAAGCAGTATTCGCAATGCACTGGACATCTTATCAGTGTCCTGGGGTGGGAAAACTGGATTTGGAGTTGTACGCTGAAATCACTCTCCAGATCAATCCGAGAACAGGGTTGAAGAGATGCGGATCCACGATTCACAGGGTGAAGAGGGAAAAAAATGCGAACGTCTTTATTTTTTTTGTCAGGCTGGCCGCTTGCCGTCATCCTTGTGCTCTTTGCCGTTCCATCACCAGCTGCTGAAACCNCTCCGAATATTGTTTTTATTCTNGCCGATGACATGGGGTACGGGGANCTGCAGGTGCTCAACAGCGAGAGCCAGATTCCAACGCCCAGCCTGGATCGACTTGCCCGCGAGGGGATGAACTTTCACGATGCGCACAGCCCGTCTGCTGTCTGCACGCCAACACGTTATGGCCTGTTNACCGGGCGGTACTGCTGGCGCAGCTCACTGAAGCGAGGTGTCCTGAATGGATACGGGACACCGCTGATTGAAAAAGGCCGGCCCACGGTGGCCTCGGTCCTGCAGCAGGCGGGTTACCATACCGGCATCGTTGGCAAGTGGCACCTCGGTTTGAACTTTGCCAAGGGAGAGGATGGTACGCCACTTGATTTCAGTAAGCCGGTAATGGACCACCCGGGGACGCGCGGTTTTGATTACTCCTACATCATTCCCGCATCGCTCGATTTCCCCCCTTATGTCTACATCGAGAATGGCCGGGTGACGAATCCCAGCACGGTGGAGCAAGCGGCGCAGAAGTTTCCCGCCTTCCTCCGCTCAGGTCCCAGGTCCAAGGACCTGGTGATGGAGGACTGCCTTGACGATCTGCTCACGCAGGCGACCGATTTTATTCGCCGCCGGAGTACGNNCAGNCAACCCTTCCTGCTTTATTTTCCNCTGGGNGCACCGCANAAACCGGTTCTTCCTCACTCCCGGTTCCAGGGGATGACGAAGCTTGGGCCNTATGGAGACTTTATTGCCCAGGTCGATTGGACGGTTGGCCAGGTCTTGAAGACACTTGACGAATGCAAGGTCACCGAAAACACGCTGGTCATCTATAGCAGCGACAATGGTTCCTACATGCGCCGGCTCAACGAGGCAGATGCGATCGGNCATGCCGATGACGAGACAATCCAGGCGTTCCGGGCNGATCGGCANCGAGCGAACCATGTTTTTCGCGGCACCAAGGCAGATATCTGGGAAGCCGGTCACCATGTTCCCTTCCTGGCTCGCTGGCCAGGCATGATCGACGCGGGGAGTCGTTGCGACGAGACGATCTGCCTGGTCGATTTTTTTGCCACGGCAGNGGCGATCTCGGGAGCGACTGTTCCGCAAGGGGCGGCCCAGGACAGTTTTAGCCTGCTTCCCCTGATGCAGGGAAAGAACCGGGCCAGGGAGCGTGACCCGGTCATTCACCATTCTGCCGGGGGAGCCTTTGCCATCCGCCAGGGGAAGTGGAAGCTGGTGCTCTGTAGCGGGTCCGGTGGACGCGAGGCACCCCGGGGCAAACCGTTTGAAAAACCTTACTTCCTGTTCGACATGACCGAGGACCTTTCCGANCGCCAGAACGTGATCGAGGATCATCCCGAGATTGCTCGCCGGCTGGAAAGGAAATGCCTGGAATTGCGGGATCGCGATTACTAGTCGCGTGCGTGCTGATCTGGCAGAACCTCCGGGCCGGGCCGACGGAACTGATCTCCCAGCCAGAAGGGGGAGTAGAGCAGNAGGAAAAGCAGGAAAGCAAACGGTTCCAGGAATAACATGTACCACGGCCAGGGGAGGAAGAAGAGGGGTGTCGTTCCCACCGGTGGCTCGCAGAGGAACATGTAATTGGAACCGACAAGCAGGTTGANACCGATCAGCGGGATGGCGTAGAGGTTGGCAACCAGGAATGCCTTGACCACCGAGCGAAACGTTGGCCGCATTTTCAGTCCCCAGGTGGCCAGCAGGACCGCGATAATGATGCCGCTGTGGGAAATGAAATAGACAATGAAATCGACCGAGGGAAAGCCNATTTCCAGGTCCGGGGTGATCACCGAGTTGGAAGCGCCGGCCACTCCCCAGAAGAANACCACCTCGTAAACGGTATATTTTCGCGTGAACATTAGCACGGTGACCAGGATCACCGAGATATCACACAGGTGCAGGGGGAGGTAATCCTNGAGGTAGGCCTGGGGTGTCAGGGTGGCAATGTGGAAGGCCTGGTCAACAAGTACATTGACGACCATCAACCCACCGATGGTCCAGAGGATNCCTCGTGTGATCCACTCGGAGTCCGCGCGGCGGATGATCCAGGCGAGCAGCAGCGGCAGGGCAACTGTCAGGATCATGGCCACCACGTGGGGCGTGCCGAGGAACTGGAATTCCGGCATGGCAGCGTCCACGTTGGCAAGTAATTGGCCTGGGGACATGGGCAGTTGCGTGAACTGAATTCAGGAGTCCGCTGAACAATCACTGTTTTATGAAGATTGGCCGCATGCTGGCAAGCCAGAATCACTTACCTCAGGCAGGCGGCATTCACCAGTTCCCGGAATTCACTGCGAAGGTAGGTNCCGCCCGGGCTCTGCGTTAGGACCATGCCAACCAGCTTCCTTTCCGGATCAACCCAGACGTAGGTTCCCTCTGAGCCCGTATGCCAGAAGGCACCATCGAGGCCCGTGACCCAGCCGAGCCCATAAAAGGAACTGCGAGGTGACTGCTGCTGTTTCGAGTAGGCACCAAGGCTCTGGTGGCTGGTTGCCTCACGGACACTCGCTCGCGACAGGATCCGTGTCCGCCCGAGTTTTCCGTTTCCAAGGTACATGTGTGCAAAACGAGAATAATCCTCGGCAGTCGATACCATGCCGCCAGAGGCTCGTACGAATGGAACTCGCATCTCGGTCCCCTGCTTGAATCGCACTGACCATTCTCCGTCCTCGCGCTGGTAGACCGTTGACATGCGGTCGACCTGGTCGGCGGGTGGGCGGTGCGAGGTATCTTTCATGCCAAGTGGCTGGTAAATCCGCTCGCTGAGAAACTCATCCAGAAGTTGCCCGGAGACAACCTCGATAACCGCTCCCAGCGTGTTGAATCCCGCGTTGTTGTAGCTATACGATGTGCCTGGNTGGAACTCTGGACCGATAGAGGCGAAACGGTTTATTTCCAGCTGGAGACTGGGAGCATCCGGGTGCTCGTCGCTGGGCTCCATCAAGGGGTCAANAAAGAGCGTCTTGATCCGCAAGCCACTCGTATGGCTGAGCAGGTGTCTGAGCGTGATCGACTGGTACTTGTCATTGTCAAAAGCAGGCAGGTGCAAGCCGACCGAGTCCTCCAGGTCCAGCTTTTTTTCCTCGGCCAGGATCAGGATTCCAGTGGCAACCGCCGCCTTGGTATTGGATGCCATCCGCAACAGGTTGTCAGGCTCCATGGGCAGGCGAGTCTCCTTGTTCCTCCAGCCGATTGCCTGGTGCAGGACCGTTTTTCCGTTGCGAGCGACCAGCAGGACGACGTTGCGGAGATCGTCNGCGGTGATCGCTTCCTTGAAAATTGCCACTGCCTCGTCGAGCTTCTCGGCCGACATNTCAACGCGGGCGGGATTGNTCAGTACCGGGGGAGCTGCAGCCAGTGTGCCGGTCAGCAGCAGGGAAATCACCAGTGGGAAGAATAAACGCATTATCACCTCCTGTTCAAAACAAGATGCCCCCTGGCTAGTGGGCGGTCCAGCCGCCATCCACCGTGAGCATGCTCCCGGTCACGTAACTCGACGCATCACTGCCCAGGAAGATTGCCGCTCCCTGGATCTCCTCCATTCTCCCCCAGCGATCGAGGGCAACGGCGCCGACNATGAATGTCTTGGCTTCCTCGGTGTCCGCGATCGGTTCGTTCATCGGGGTCAGAAAGGGTCCCGGGCAGATCGCGTTACAGGTGATCCCGAAGGGAGCAAGTTCCAGTCCCAGGGCGCGGGTCATCTGCACCACGGCCCCCTTGCTCGACGTATAGGGGGTCCGGTTGGCAAGTCCGACAAGGCCCAGGGTGCTGGCCAGGTTGATAATCCGCCCGTAGCCCGCTTCTTTCATGTGCGGCAGAACCGTTTTTGTNCAGAGCCAGACTCCGTCGACGTTAACATTGAGCACGGTGCGAAAGTCATCCAGGGAGAGTTCGTCGATCGGCCCCCGGATGTTGATGCCGGCATTATTGATCAGGATGTCGACCTTGCCAAACGCATCCAGGGCGGCCTGGACCATCGCCTCCACCTGTTCGGGAGAGGTGACATCGGCCTCGATCGAGATTGCCTGTTGGCCGTGGTCAGCGGCGATCTCCTCGGCGGCCGCGGCTGCCTCGTCCCCGTGACGACTGCTGACCAGGACACTGGCNCCGGCCGAGGCGAGNCCTGCTGCCATCGCCTTGCCCAGGCCCTTGGAACCGCCCGTGATGATTGCCGAGCGGCCTGTCAAATCGAACTGCTTGATGCCAGGTAACATGGTCTCTCCTGCTGGGGACTTTTNATGATTGGGACATGTCAGTATATCGAACGCGGACCCCCGCGCCATGCTATCAGTGGAGGACTATACTAAGCGCCCCTGGTGGGAGTCCTGCTGGGCTTGAAACACCGGCAGCATGAATATGTGCCGTAGAAGCGAGGTGTCCGCATGTCACGGATTATCACGGTGGGTGCTGCCCAGAGCGGCCCGATATCGAGGCAGACCACGCGCGGCGAGGCGGTTGATCGCCTGGTTGCGATGCTCCGCGAGGCTCACCGGCAGGGTTGCGACCTGGTCGTTTTCACCGAGTGCGCCCTGACTCCCTTCTTTCCACACTGGGAGATGGAAGACCAGGCGGAGATTGACAGTTACTTCGAGACAGAGATGCCCGGGGATGCGACCCGGCCCTTGTTCGAGGAGGCCCGCCGCCTCGGTATCGGTTTTCATCTTGGCTATGCCGAGCTGGCTGAGCAGGATGGAGAGGTTCGACACTTCAANAGCTCGATCCTGGTGGGCCAGGAGGGCGAGGTGATTGGACGTTTTCGCAAGATCCACCTGCCTGGATATGTTGAGCCACGCCCAGATCACCCCTTCCAGAACCTGGAGAAACGGTATTTTGACGTCGGGGACCTTGGATTTCGCGCCTGGAATGCCTTTGGCGGAATTGTGGGGATGTGCATCTGTAACGACCGCCGCTGGCCAGAGACTTACCGGGTACTCTCNCTNCAGGGAGCGGAACTTATCCTGCTGGGATACAACACCCCGCTGGTGAACCCGGATTACCCGGANATGAATTCCCTGGTCTCGTTCCACAATCGACTCTGCCTGCAGTCCGGTGCGTACCAGAATGGCAGCTGGGTCGTGGGAGTTGCCAAGGGAGGAGAGGAAGAGGGGGTTGCGCAACTGGCCGAGACCGCGATCATTGCCCCCTCGGGGGAAGTAGTTGCCCAGGCGAGTGGAAGCGGGGACGAGCTGGTTGTGCATGCCTGTGACCTGGATGATACTCTTCCCTACAAGGAGGGGATCTTTCACTTTGGCCGCAATCGGCAGATCCAGCATTACAGCTTGATAACGGAGCGGCGCGCGGCAGAACCCCCAGCNGGTTAAGNGNTACTCGAGAATTTCATTGAAGAGGGAGACAGGCGGATGTCGCAACTGGACGGTAAGGTCATTATCGTAACNGGGGGGACCCAGGGGGTTGGNGAGGCGATTGCGCGGCATAGCGCAGAATNTGGCGCAGCCGGTGTGGTCATCTGTGGCCGACAGCAACAGAAGGGTGAAGCCATTGCCGGTGAGATCGAGGCGGGTGGTTGCCCGGCTCTTTTCGTGCAGGCGGACCTGGCAGACGTGGAGGAATGCAAGGGCATCGTGGCGGCCTGCGACGATCGGTTTGGCCGTGTTGACGGGCTGGTCAATGCCGCTGCCGACACGAATCGTGGAGGCCTGGAAGATACAACGGCCGAATTCTGGGATTACCAGTTCGCCGTTAATGTGCGAGCCCCCTTCCTGCTCACCCAGCAATCGGTACAGATNATGAAACGGGAGAAGATCGCCGGCTCCATCGTTAATATTCTCTCGGTGGCCGCTTACTGTGGGCTAGATTGCATCATGGCCTATTCAGCCACCAAGGGAGCTCTTAGTACCTTTACCAAGAACGTGGCCAATGCACTTCGAGTTGACCAGATCCGGGTCAACGGGATCAACCTGGGGTGGACCGATACCCCGGCCGAGGACGACGTGCAGCGGAAGATGGGGCGTCCTGAGAACTGGCTGGAAATTGCCGAGCAGGCATCCCCCTTCGGTCGCCTGCTCAAGCCAATGGACGTGGCCCGATTGTGTGCGTACCTGTTGAGTGATGAATCCGGCATCGTGACCGGGTCCTTGATGGATTATTCCCAGCGCGTGATGGGATCGACCGGGCCGNAGCCTCTGCCAACGGTAGAGCAGGAGAACTAGGCCAGCAGTTCCTTGATCGGCTTTCCCTTGTCAGCGATCGTGAATGGACGACCGTCGGGAGAGTGGATCGGCTTGTCGATCGAGAGCCCCAGCGCCGTGGCAATCGTGGCGTTGAGATCCTGGGGCGTGGCATCCTTGTCGGCCACGTGAAAAGCCTCCTCGTCCGTTTCGCCGTAGACCTGGCCACTGCGGATCCCGGCACCTGCCAGCACACAGGAAAAGGCAGCCGGATGGTGGTCCCGGCCTGCATTCTGGTTGATGTTTGGCTTGCGACCAAACTCTGTTGCCACCACCACCAGTGTCTCGTCGAGCAGTCCCTTGGACTTCAGGTCTGTCAGCAAGGCACTCAGACCATTATCCAGGTCCAGACACCGGGTCGGCAGGTTATTGGTGCTGGACAGTTCGCGGTGCATGTCCCAGCTGCGGTGGGTGACTTCCACGTAACGGACACCATGTTGAATCAAGCGGCTGGCCAGNAGGCAGCCCTTACCGAACCGCGAGCTGCCGTACTTGTCCTGCTGGACTTTTGATTCCTTGGTGATATCAAATGCTGCCAGGTCCTTGCTGTTAAGCAGGCTGATTGCCTCGCGGTAAAGGTCATCGTAGCCCAGCACCTCGGCAGTCGTTGCCCGGCTGCGGAAAGTCTGGTCAAATTTTCCAGCGAGTTTCATTCGCTGGGCAAACTGTCCCTCGAGCAGGTAGGTNGGTTGGCGGGTGTTTTGAAGTCCCTTGGCAGGATCCCCGATCGGTACCGGGGCGAACTTGGCACCCAGGTACCCTGGCCCCTCGCCGCCTCCAACATGGACACTGGGTGGAAGATCCGGGTGGATGCGACCCATCAGCTTTTGNAGCCAGGAACCCATCCCGGGATGGCGTGTGGTGGCAATCTGCTTGTAACTGGTCCGCATCAGGTACTGGCCTGGGCCATGGGCGCCGGTTGCCGTGTTCATGGAGCGGATGACAGCCAGCTGGTTTGCCATGGCGGCCAGTTTTGGCAGGTGCTCGCCAAACTGGATTCCCGGGATCTTCGTCTTGATTGTCTTGGTTGGTCCCTGGGCCTTGGTCCCCGGCTTGGGATCAAAGGTATCGATATGGCTCATTGCACCATGCATGAACAGGTAAATCAGCCGTCGCTTCTTGCTACCCGCTGCCTGTGTCTGTGCCTGTGCCAGCGAGCCGAGGGCGGGCAGGATGCTCACGCCCAGCAGGGAGCGGGCCGTGGATTCCATCAGCTGGCGTCTGTCGAGATCGTGATCTGCTCTACTCATGTCATTTACCTGCCAGCAAAGAATGGCTTACTGGATGAAAAGGAATTCTCGCGTGTTGAANAGTGCCCAGATGATGTTGCCGTAGCCGGCCAGTCGCTTGTTCGGATCGTTCTTGTACTTCTGNANATTATCCCGAATCTCCTGGTAGGCAATCTGTCTCTCGTTGGCGGTAGGCCGGCGACCGAGGATGCTGAGGAAGATCACATCAATCCGGTTGGATGGTTGTGCATTAACCGCTTCCTCGTTAATCACCGAGCCGGCCTCCAGCATCATGTGGGTGACCGGACCGTTGAAGAGCGTGAGTAGCTGGGGGACCGTGCCATCCGTAGTTCCCGCCGAGATGATAGTGCGGTCACTCTGGCCAAACTGGCGGAGGAAATGTCCCTCGGGCAGCGGCTGGGGGAGCTCGGAGGCTCGCCTCAGGGTGACCCCCTTGTAGGCCTGCTTGCGATCCAGGGCACGCTGGTCACCCTCCGCCTTGACGATGGAGTTGGCCTTTTCCACCAGCTGGCTGGCGGTCATTCCCTGCACGGCATTGATCGCCGTCACGTACGGCTTGTCGCTGGGGCGAAGGAAATGGTCGGTGTGCTTGAGCGTCAGCGTGAGCAGGGAATCCCAGATCTGTTCGGCAGTCATGCGCCGCAAAACCGGGCCCTGGAAATGGTACGGCTTGGTGCTGTCGTAATCTGTGTAGGTCACCTGCCGCTGGTAGGAGCGGGTATGGTAAATGATTCGCTGGAATTCTTTCAGATTGAATTTCAGGCGAATCATCTCCTCGGTGAGGAACTTCATCAATTCCGGGTTACTCGCCGTGGTGTCATCCCGGATGTCGTCGACTGGCTCGATCAGCCCTACCCCCAAGGCGCGTTTCCAGAGCCGGTTGGCAATCGTCTTGGCGAAGCGGGGATTCTCGGTTGCTACCAGCCAATCGGCAAAGGCGGTTCGCCGTGAGCTGTTCGCCGACAAGGGTGGCTTCTTTCCGAAAATCACGTTCGGCTGAACAATCTCACCAGGCTTGGCATCGGCGTAGGCATAATCGTGCGGGAACTTGAGGCGGGCATTCACGACCTCGAAGACCTGCTCCCTGTTGTACCGTTCCAGTTGCCGGAGCCGGCTGAGGACGGCGCCGGTGACATTTTTCTGGGCGTTCGCTGACTCGTCCAGCTTGAAACGGGTCCGGGGCAGGATAGTCCGGACACCCGCCTCGAAAGCGGCCAGCTCGTAGAACTCTTTCTGTGTCCAGTTGTCAAAAGGATGGTCATGGCACTGGGCGCAGCCGATTCGTGTTCCCATGAAGACGCGGACGGTGTTGTTCAGATTGTCCAGCGGCATTCCCCTGTCGCGGAGCTTGTAACCGACAGCGGGAGTTACCCAGGATTTTCCCTGGGCTGTCAGCATGGCATGGACCATCTTGTCATAGGGGGTGTTGCTTCGGAGTTGCCCCTTGAGCCAGTCGGCGTAGGGGCGCAGGTAGGTCACGTTCGTCGGTTTATCCACCAGCCGCAGGATGTCTGCCCAGTAATTGAAGAAGTGGCTGGCATAACCTGGCTGGTTCAGCAGGTGATCAATCAGGAGCTCCCGCTTGTCCTCCTGCGAGGCCTCAAAGAACGCAAAGGTCTCCCGGCCGGTCGGGATGGTACCGCTGATTTCCAGGTAGATGCGGCGGACAAACTGCTCGTCGGTGGACTCCGGGTTCGGCTTGATCCCCTCGCTCAAGAGCCGGGCATCNATCANCTTGTCGATGNGGCCAGCCGATTGCCGCACCTGTTCCTTGTTGAGTGGATTGACCGGGGCGATATGGAAGTTGAGCTTTGGAGGGGGTCCCTGGTTGGGGAGCTTGACCTTGGGCGCCTTTTGCAGGGTCGGCTTACCCTTGGGAGCTGGCTTGGTGGGAGCTGCTGCGTTGAGAACATAACTCCCAATTACAGTAATCAACAAGACGGCACAGCAACGTGTGAAGAGTGTTCGGCGCTGACACATGGNGGCNTACCGTGACAGGGAGATAGTGGCTGTTGAGAAGACGGGGAATTGCCGATCTGGTGGTTCATTCATCATATCCGAAGCGGATCAGAAGGAAAGTCGAGAGCGTCATGGAGGGAGCGGTTCCGATCTCTCGGTGGCAACTATGTTATTATCGCTGGCGGTGCATCGATTCGTTAATTCGAGTGCAGACTGGAGAAAAGGAGCAGCGGCAGAATGGCAACACTGCAGGGAAAGACACTTTTTATCACTGGTGCCAGCCGGGGAATCGGCAAGGCGATTGCNCTCAGGGCGGCAGCGGATGGAGCCAATATCGTGGTGGTTGCCAAGACAACCGAGCCGCACCCGAAACTCCCTGGAACGATCTATACAGCGGTCGAGGAGATTGAAGCAGCAGGTGGCCAGGGACTGGCACTGGCTACCGATATCCGCTTTGAAGAACAGGTGAAGGCAGCCGTTGCCAGTGCCGTGGAAGCATTCGGTGGTATTGATATCGTTGTCAATAATGCCAGCGCCATCTTCCTTGCCGGTACCGCGGAGACGCCGATCAAGCGGTTTGACCTGATGCACTCGATCAATGTACGAGGGACCTTCCTGGTAACGCAGCACTGCCTCCCGGCGCTCCTGAAGGGTGACAATCCGCACGTGCTGAACATTTCCCCTCCCCTCAGCATGGAGTCCCGCTGGTTCGCTCCTCACGTTGCCTACACGATGTCGAAGTTCGGGATGAGCATGTGCGTACTGGGAATGTCGGAAGAGCTGCGAGACCAGGGCGTGGCGGTCAATGCCCTCTGGCCACGGACCGTGATTGCTACTGCCGCTGTCCAGAACCTGCTCGGTGGTGATGCCATGATCCAGCGGTCTCGCAAACCGGAGATCATGGCCGATGCGGCGCATGCGATCCTGACGAGACAGAGCCGTGAATGTAGCGGTAATTTCTTTGTCGATGACGAGGTATTGGCGGAAGAAGGCGTGACCGACCTGGACCATTATGCGATCGATCCGGATGCAGATTTAATTGCAGATTTTTTCCTCTAGAGGCATTTCTTAAGCGGAGTGTCTTGTTTTTTGTCTGTGCCTGAGGATGATCTGTGGCAATGGGATGCTTCCCATTTTCTCGCCTGGAAAACTGCTTGAGAGGACTGCCCCTCTCCCTTGTGAAAGCAGGATTGGGCAGGAGAGATCATTTCTCAGTGCTTATCTGTTCTATCGATAGATCAATTTTCTTGGTAAGAACGAAGTAGCTGGCAACGATTGTCAGCCGGGCCAATTTTCGTTCTTGGCATAAAAAATCGAAGGATCGGAGTGAGATAGCTTGGTTACTGTGTCCAATGAAACAACTGGTGCGATTGAGCCAGTTGGCAACGAGAGTCCGGGAGGGACTGCGGAGGGGGAAGCACCCCAGATGTACTTCTGCCCGGGAAGAACGGTGATCATGCTGCTGATCCACGTCGCAGCACTGTGCGTCTTTATCCCCTGGCTTTTTAGCTGGACGGCTGTCATTGTGGCGCTCGCCAGTTGGCAGCTGTACGGCATGTTTGGCATTACCATTGGCTACCATCGCCTGCTCACGCACCGCGGTTTCACCTGTCCAAAATGGTTTGAATACAGCCTGGCAACGCTGGGATCCTGTTGCCTGCAGGGCCCACCTGGCCGCTGGGTCGGCACGCATCGTGCCCATCACCAGTTTTCCGATGACGAGCTGGATCCTCATTCTCCGACCAAGAGTTTCTTTTGGAGCCACATGGGCTGGTTGTTTTACGACGTGGAGGGTTATCTGCCCGACCAGGTGTGTTCTCGCTATGCCCCGGATCTGATGCGCAGTCGTTACTACAGCTGGGTGGAAAAGGACAAGAACTACATCCTGGTCTACCTGGTCCATGCCGCTATTTA
>PANG01000067.1 GCA_002708345.1 Planctomycetaceae bacterium
GATGTGGTATCCCGCATCTGCAAGCAGCAGGGGATAAGAGGGGATAGCAGGGTCCCAGATCGCTCCCTGCAGGATTGCTCCCTGGCCGGTTCGGAAGAAGTACTGTCCCGAGAGCAGGGAACTACGACAGGGGGTACAGGACGGTGCTGTCACGAATGCGTGTTTGAAGAGTACCCCGTTACTGGCAAGGCTATCAAAGTAAGGGGTCCTGACCACATCGCTGGGACTTGGCCGTCCTTCCACCTGGGCATAGGCACTGGCATAACAGCCCCAGTCATCAGCAAAGGCAAAGAGGATATTCGGTCGATCCTGTTTGGCCAGTACTTCTGCGGGCGAAAAAAGGGCCAGCAGGAGGAGGGCCTTCAGAAGGTATGTTCGTGTGCTTGTCATGACTCCAGCTTTCCACCGAAAGAACAAAAGGGCATCGGCACGTCACCCTCATCCTAGCTGTCGATTTCCGAAAGAGAAATCCTTTCATCTCGAACGTCTCCCTTTTTGTTCAGGGATGTTCCCCGAGTCCCTGCAGGCGACCCTGGATGTCGGTCATGCCGGGCTCAAGCTCCAGTGCCGACCGGTAGTGTCTGCGGGCAGCGTCCGGGTCCACCGCTTCGAGCCTTTGTCCAAGTTGCCCGTGAATCACAGCCAGGTTGAACGAGGCGTCGCGATCCCTGGGAGAGAGTTGGAGCGCCTGCTGGAAGGCATCCCGAGAACCTTCCAGGTCCATTTTTTCGGCCAGGGCGATTCCAAGGTGGTAGTGAATGTTGGCGTCGCTTTGGTCCAGCTCGATTGCCATGCGGTAATGAACCGTGGCCTCGTCGAAGCGTTTCAGTTCCGCCAGTACCATTCCCAGGTGGTGAAAGGCCTGGGCGTCATCTGGCTGGAGTCTTGCGACCTGCTGCTGGCAGGAGAGTGCTTCCTCCAGTTGCCCTGCCTCGACCAGCAGGCTGGAGAGTCGGCGCAGGGTATCGACATCATCGGGGGTTATCCCTTTTCGCCGGGAAAGGTAATCGATGGCAGTTTCAATCCGGCCCAGCTGCCGCATGTAAGCGGCTGCGATCGAGAGTGCCTCAGGGTCGTCGGGAAGCTGTTCCAGCACGGAAACGGATAACACCCCGGCCTCCATGTGCTTGCCGGACCAGTTAAGTACCTTCGCCAGGTTGCGTCGTGCCCGGGCATGGTCGGCCTGGTCGATAGAATCAAGAATCCTCCGGGAAACCTGCTGCCGGGCCTGCTGATTCCATTGCTGACCGGGATTCCACCAGCGGTCTGTCTCCAGTTGCTTGATGATTGCCTCGGCCAGCAGGCGATGGCCCTCGATAGTTGGATGCAGATGGTCCAGGAAATAATCAGCTCCCACGATCGAATGCCCGTTCTGGTCCTGGCACTGGCCAGAGAGAAGTTCTTCAAAATCGACAAGGGGAACGGACGCGTCACCGGCGACCTTCCGGACAGTCATGGCGAGTGGTGTGAGAGCTCGCAGTGGGCAGACATCTTCATCCCGTGCCCGGTGAAAGTGAACAAGCGCCCTGGCATGCTGCCCGCAGGCGAGGAGTGCCGTGGCCAGCTGGAAGTGGGTCTCGGCGTGGCGATCATCAAGGGCGACTGCCTCCTCCAGGAGTCCGGCCGCTTGTTCCCACTGCCGCTGGATTGCCAGTCTGCTCGCCTGGTCGACAAGTTTCTGCCAGTGCTGCTGGTCCTGTTCATTGAGCCCGTCACGGTGCTGGCTCTTGAAGGGTGAGAAGTCTCGCAGGTTGCTGGCCGGGGTGACCAGCAGCACTGGGACCCTGCGGCGGTGGGCCAGCTGGACGATCCTCCTGAGATTGAACTCGAAAAAGGAAAGTACCTGGTCGCGATGCCGGTCATCTCGCTTGTACGAGCTGGGGCCAACCGTGTGATTGAGTATCTCGTCAACTTCCCCGGGCAAGCGAGGTTGCTGGCGGTTGGTTTCAGCGAGGGGCTGGAGTCGCTGGGAGAGGAGCGTGAAAAGGCGGCTGTGGGCTGCCAGCAGCGTGGCCTGTTCAAGCAGCCGCGAGCGGTCCTTCCAGTTGGGGAAAGTGACGTCCTCGAGAAACTCGTTGTGGCCGGTATAGATGATCAGCAGGTCCGGGTCCAGTTCGAGTAACTGCTCGGTGACCGCGGCCACCCGGTAACTGGCGTAACTGATTCCCCCGGCGTTAATTACTTCCCAGTGATGTGCCGGATCGGCCAGCGGCAGAAGTTCTCGCAGCCAGCCGGCAAAAGAGGTGGTGTCGTTGTAGGGCCGGCCATAGGTCGTGGACCCTCCCATGCAGAAAATCCTGCGAGTCCCGGCTGCCTTGGTCTCGGAGAAAGACTGGGAATTGAAATAGGCCAGCTTGTTCGTGGCCGTGATCCTCCTGGCTGGCTCCCGTGAGTCCTCGACGAAAAGTGGCATGGCCCCGGTAAAACCGGAGAATGGATCCTGCTGCTTGATGAGTGGCGTGATTCCTGCCAGCGCCAGCACAAGTTCCAGGGCAAGGAAAAAACAGCCTGTCACGACCAGGGCAAAGACAACTTTTTTCCAGGTCCTCACTCGTGACTGGCCCGGTCGCTGCGGGCGATCTGTTACTTTGTCCCCAGGCATAGCAACTGGCCGTTTTCAAGCGAGACGTACAGTCGTCCCCGGGCCACGGCCATCCCATCATGGACCACGGTGGCAGGGAGTTGGATTTCATCCAGTTGCCGACCGTCCTCGGTTGCATGGATGCGCAGTAATTCGTGCGAGGATTCCGCATCGAGGCGTCCTGCCACGTAGAGCCGGTTTCCGGCCACGACCATCGCGCGGGGCCGGGCCTGCGTCGTCATGGTGATCGACCATTCCTTGCCCTCGGATTTCAGGGGGACGTGGAAGAGCTTTCCTTCTTCAGTGAGTTCACCATTTCCGCCGTTCACCTTGGGAGAGGAATAACCGAAAGTCGCCGTTGGAGTGATCGACAGCATCTGGCCGGCCGGGCGGTTGCTGGATGTCCATCCCTGCAGCCCCTTGCGGATGGCAATCGGCCGCTGGTACCAGGCGTCGTTGAGAAGTCCCAGTCGTCCTCCTCGCAGGAGGGTGCTTGAGCTGGGACCATTCTTGCCTGTCGCGACATCGAATTGCCAGCTCGCCATCTGGACCTGCTCGCCCTCGCCACTGAGGATATCAGGGACCCCCGGAAATCCTTCTGGCTGGGCCGACCAGGCAAGTTCTCCCGTGATCGGATCGACTGCCTGGACCGTCAGTCCTCCATCGGAACTGGCATGCCGGCCGACGTTGTAATAGGCCACGCCATTCAATGCCAGCACGCCTCCGACGACGGGCCAGGGTGATTCCAGCTGTCCGTAGGCAACGATCCGCCGGTCACTGGGGGCTGCTCTTCGTCTCCACGCGAGCTGGCCGNTTGAGGCGTCAATCGAGTAGACCCATCCATCACGNCAACCGATCAGGCATCGTCCCTGTTCGATCGTGGGNGGACAGTCGATCCGACCGCCCGAGGAAAAAGTCCAGGCAGCTTTTCCACTTTCCGCATCCAGTGCATGAAGCTGTTGCCGGTCCGGCACGGCGATAAAGACGATCCCGCCGGCAATCACCGGGGCCGAGAGCCTGCCACCAACCCGGTGAACCCACTCGTCTGCAAGAGCCAGGGAGGATTCATCATTGTCAGCCGGATCGCGATTACTTGTAGCTGCCAGGCTGATTTCCCAGGACTGCTCCAGCTTGTCCGGCCCGGCCTGCTGGATGGCCCCGCTGCGTCGGGTGTCNTGGCGGTAAGTGGGCCAGTCNTCCGATGTCACNGTCAANCTGGAACNGGCATCGTANGCGGGTCCACGCTGGAGTACCGGGAGTTCCTTCTCCGTGGCCGAGACGCTGTTACTGGTGAGTCCCAGGAATCCGCGGAGCATCGGGTAACAGCCACAGGCATGTGGGAATGTGTAAAGCAGGCCGTTGGCTGGCAGCATGCTGGCCTGGGCGCAGGAATTGCGAGCGGCCTCAAAATGCTCGTAATTNCCGGTTGCCAGGTCAGCAAAGTCCATCGAGCCGCACATGAAGAAACGAGTGGTGGCAACATCCACACTGCAGCGATGCTTCATGTTGAAGTCGGATGGCTGAATAATTCGCTTCTGGACCTTGCCGGTTTGTGGGTCGAGTCCCTCCCAGGCATACTGGCCACTCTTCTGCGTGTCAGCCGTGTGAATCCAGAACAGCCCGTTCATGGAAAGAACCTTCTGGTAACTGCCCCCGTGGCCGATACGTGGATAGGAGTAGTCCCAGAGGTGTTTGCCATCGACCGCGGAAACACCGTGGTTCCCCTCGTCACCGGCCACGACCAGGATGTCATCCTGGACCAGGACCAGGTCGGGGGATCCTTTCGACCATTCGGAGATCGACTGGCGGAAGACCGTTGCTCCATCCGCCAGGGAGAGCGCGACCAGGAAGGAGCCCTCGCCACGTCGGCTCAGATCATCATGGCAAAAGATCTGCCGCTTACCGGCAACGGTTCCCACCACCAGCTGGCGATGGTCCTTGATTGAGAGTTCCTTGGACCAGAGGGTTTTTCCAGTCGTCGCATCGAGCACGGAAAGCCCTGTTTCGGTTCCGACCACGAGCGTGCCTTCAACGTGGAGCAACTGGTAGATCACCATCTTGGGATCTGCCGAGAAGTTCTCCAGCGGGTTGCCGGTATCTGCATCGAGGGCAACCAGGTGCCGGCCTGCATTCGTCGCGTAAACCCGATCACCCACGCTTACCAGTACCGTGGTTGTCCCCTTGCGTCGCCAGAGCGGTAAACCGTTGAAGGCATCCCGGGCAATCAGCGAATCCTGCTTTTTCAGCTTTCCATCTACCATCACCTCGTCCTGGAAGACGTAAACCAGTCGCTCCCGGGATGCGACAACGGTCGGGACGGACTGCTTGCGATGGCCCGTAGGCCAGTTGGGGCCTGCAACCCAGCGAATACCACGGGGGACACCGATCTGCTGATCACGTGAGACCGGGTTGGAGGTAGCGTCGTACTTGTTATGAGTCCAGGTATCCATGGCCTCCGGCCGGGATTTGACGATCCGGGCCCAGAGTCCATTTTCCTTTACGATTGATGCTCCATCGATGCCAGCCTTTTCCAGTTGCTGCTTCAACCCGGCAGCACTCAGTTTTCCACCAGGCTTTGATTGGCCGATCCAGGCAATACCTCCCGGGGCCAGGATACGAAGGACTTCCTTGAGATCAAGGCCGGCACGAAGCTGCTCGCCGAGCTGGTCGACGACAACCAGGTTGACCATGTTGGATGAGTGGGGAAGGTGTCCGAGAGATACGTGCTCGGCAGTGACCATGCCCAGGAGATGTTGGCTGGCGATCCTCGCGCGCATCACCTGCACCATTTCACTGTCTGGCGTGAGAAGATTGACGATGTGTTTTCCGCCATCAGAGAGCAGGAGCGGAAGAGCCGTGTCCGTGTTACCCAGGTAGACGCAGAGGCCCCGGCGCTGGTCCAGCGTACTGCTGAACTGGTCGGCAAGCTGGCTGGCTTGTTGTGCCGTCGCTGCTGGCGTGGCCAGCAACCCCACCAGCAGGAAAAGCAGAGCGAGACGGGGATGGACTACTTTCTGCATCATCGTGATAGTTCTCTCATCAGATTGTCGTTTGTGGATCAGTCGTCACCAACAAGATAACCGATCCGTACGGACAAAACAGCATTCTCCCCTGGCGTCCGTGAAAGACTGGCCAGGAGACCGTGACTGCGGATAACATGAAAGTAGCCTGTCGCCTTTGGAATGATGAGGATTCAACGTGATCAAGAAGTTTTTGCTGCTGAGTGTACTTCTCCTGCTCCCCCTCCAAGCTCCCCTTGCCCAGCAGGAGCCGGCAGCGAAGGAAGCAGACAAGCCAAAGAACCTGGACCTGTCCCCGAAAAATGCCAAGCTGAAAACGGGTACTATCCAGCTACTTCATTACTGGTTTGCCGATGCAGACAAATGGATGGAATACGCGGTTTACGTCCCCAGGTCTTTTAATCCAGCGGAGAAGGATAAAAAGTACCCGACGATTTTTGCTTTGCATGGCCTCGGCCATTCCGCAAAGGGAATCCTGCTCTACCCTGGCTTTAAAGAGCTGGCTGAAAAACACGGCTACATCCTGGTTGCTCCAAGTGGTCATGGCCCGGCCGGCTGGTATGGCAGTCGGGGATACCAGATACCGGGCTCCCGTCCAAAGAATCTTGGTGAGCTGAGCGAGAAGGATGTACTCAACGTGCTTGAGCTGGCACGTCGTGATTATCCACTGGATAAGGATCGACTTTACCTGCTAGGTCACTCGATGGGTGGCGGGGGCACGCTCCACCTGGCAATCAAGGACCCCAGTCCCTGGGCCGCGCTGGCACCGATTGCTCCGGCCTATTATCTCGGCCCTGCGGCACTCACGAAAATCAGGAAGTTGCCGGTAATCATGGTCCAGGGAGACAAGGACCTGCTGGTCAGGGTTGTCATGGTCCGGCCGCTGGCGGAGAAGATGAAAGAGCTGGGAATGGACATCGAGTATATCGAGGTCAAAGGGGGAGGACATGTCACGGTCGCATTTGAGAACCTCCCGAGGATTTTCGAGTTTTTCAACAAGCACAAGCGGGTCACGGAATAAGCCAGATGTCTTCCTGATCCCAGGTGCCGTCATTCGGATAACGCCTGTCGTTTCCCCTTTTCTGCCCCGGCAGAAAGAAAATCCCTGAATCGGCGTTGTTCTTGAGATGCTCTGATCCAGAACGTGCGACGGTATAATATTTGCACGAGAATAAGGTGAGATACTCTTTCCGCTTTCTCTTTAAAATGGATCCGGACCATGTTGCGAACCACGCTCATTTTTCTTCTTGCCGCCCTGGTCCTCCCCTGCAGTGCATCGACGGCTGCTCTCAAGGGCAAGCTCAAGATGACCGTTGAGCAGCAGGTCATCCCGGCTTACCAGCAGGGTGATTCTATCACCGTGGTTCGGACACTGGCTCCACTCGTAAGCCGCCTCACGGATGATGTCCTTGCAGAAGTGGATGAGTTTCTTCAGCAGCAACAGGTGTCCCCACTGGGAGAACTGCTCGCCACGGCCCGTACCAGCCTGATTCGTCAGCAAGTGAGTGGAATTCCAGGGCCGACTCAGCGAGAGCTGTTAATCGTGTTGCCGATCTGGCATACCGAGTTGGCAGCTGCCCTGGACCCGGAGAATCAACCAGGCGCGATTACCAATCCACCGCCCCGGGGGACCAGCATGGAAGACTACGAGAAGTTGTTCTGGGAGTTGCACGTGGCAGAGAACCAGCTCTGGAATGCACGCCAGCTGGCTGGACAGATCACGGGCTGGACCCGGCGCGGGCTGAATCGGTCTAACCTGAACGACGAGCAGCGGACGCTTCTGGACTTTGATTACGAGACCGGTGAGGCCAGGATTCGTGAACTNGCCCAGCANCGAATGGANCGCGAGNTATCGCTNCGTGCCCAGCGACTTGGTGATGCTGTCNATGACCTTGTAAACAGGAAGGANCATCGTTCACGACTGCTGGCGGCTTTTGCCCTGGCAACCGATTCGCGGCTGCTTGCAGAGTACCTCGAGCGGCACCCGAAGCTCCCGGATGGTGGAGATCCGTCGACGATGCCACTGACGAATGTCGAACTGGCGAGGTTAACCCAGCAGGGTCGACAAGCCGCCGGAGGAGAACTCCTGTTAAAGGGCCAGCTCTTGTTTGAAGGACTCCACTGGTGGCTTCGTGGTCGTTATGGTCGCGGAAGTGAGGGAGGTGGACTGTTCAAGAACAAGCAGGTTCTCAGGAATCCTGCGCTNCGTTTTGGACTCTNNATGCCAACNGANCCACCCAGGCCNACNGTCCCAGGNGTGGNTTCCCGGTACGAGCCGGTACCCTTNGCCGACCGTCGTCATCATTACGTCTGGGCCTGGGAAAACCAGGGGATCGANCTGAGGCAATTCAAGAGTTCGGTGAGAGTTACCAGTCGNGAATTNTACTGAGGNCNCAACTCGGCGGTGGGCACGGTCCGTGTCCAGCAGACAGTCATCGATAAAAGTGAACCNGAAGAGATTTACCAGGTGGTTGGCTTCAGCGAATANGACAATGCTCTCCAGCGACTGGATCGTTTTGTTGCCCTCTCGCTCCCGGAGGAACTGGAGGTTGTGGATGAAATGCTTGCCGCGCGGGAGGAATTCTCGATCTACGTGAACCTCTCCCGGCGATTTGAAACNGGCGGCAGCAGCCTGGATCAGCCGCCGCTGCATCCCCAGGATGATTTCAAAAGGCAGGGACTCACCTGGATCATGGCGCTGGCTCGTGTCGAACGAGCTGCCATGCTGGCAGGATTTACCAGTCTCCAGAGACCACTCCCCCTGGAAGGAGTAAGGGCTGCCGAGATCCCGGTGCTCAGTGACTTGCTGCTGGATGCCATCCGCAGCCATTACTGGTCGATGTATCATGATCCCCGGATGGCGCTGTTGTCCGGGGGAAAGGCGACCTCTCGCCAGGCATTTGTGGTGGGTCGCCGGGTGGTCATGCTGCGTTCTATGATCAACCTCGTGATGGACCTCGCGGGCGATCAGTTTAGCCTGCTTCAGCGCTCGGAACTGGCGAGCTGGAACAAGTCCCTTGACCAGGTTGAGGACTACGCGGTCCGGACAGTCGCAATGTGGTACGCCCGGTCCAGCCGGGAGGATGGGCCGGATTACTCGACGGTCAACATCAAGACGTGCCCGGCACTGCAGCGGGGCATCATGGCATCTCTCAGCCGTGGCGAGGCGACGGTTACCCCGGGCAGGTAAGGGGAGGCGGTTACCGTCTATCCGGAGATGTCCTCCAGGGAACACGAGGAAGGCGGAATCGACCGGGAGCTGGCGGCCGACGATTACTCGCCGCCAGTGTCATCATCCTGAGAATGGTCCGTGATGTTTCCAGCCTCCTTGGCAGGTGTGACTGCTCCTGCGGAGGAAGGATCCGGGGCGGGTGCAGGCTGGCCCGGTTCTGTTGAAGCGATACTGACCTTAAGCCCAAGTCCCTGCATCAATCCGGTGATCGATCCCAGGAGGGCACATACCATGCTGAGCCAGAAGTACGGTTCCGTATGCCGTTCAAACCCGTTTGCCATCATTCCAGCCATGCCCTGCTCCATACCGCCATTGAAATCCATCTCGAACGAGTTTTCCATGTCGCCAGGCATGGCCTCCATTGTTTCANCAGGTATCATTTCCACCGTCCCGGAATCACCCTCTTCGAATGGAGAGAAAGTGGGTTCCTCGTCAGTACCCTGGGTTTCATCCTGGTTACAACCTTCTGGATCGGACACAGCTTCCTTGGCATTGGGGCCAGGGTCGTTGTNATCTAAAACCTCATCTTCCGACTCATCCATAAAGCCTGGAAAGCCCTTGTCCATCTCCATATCCATATCGAACATGGGTGCTGCTANGCCTCTGTCCTGCTCCATCTCCATTTCGCCNGCTTCACGCTTCATCTCCTTGATTTTTTCTGTGATTGGGAAGCCAATCGCAAATTGGGCGATACCAATTGCTACCGCCACGCCGCCGGCGACACTGGCAATACGAGNAAGAGAAAAAGACGTGNCTAGCCCAATAAGCAGGGCAAGGGGGAAACCGATCAGAAGNGGAGCGGTGTTCAGTTCGTTCAAATTCATTGGACTGTCGTCGTCTTCCATCTCCTTGCGTTCTTCTTCCGTAGGGGCCTTCCCATCAATACTGACCGAACTCTTTCCGAGGATCATCTGCAGGCCAGTTTGAGAGATTTTCATTTCCTTGTCGTCGTTTTCAGATAACTCAAAACTCGGAACGGAACAGGTCACNCTGGCCCAGGGAAGCAGGAAGCAGGCGAGGGCGAGCACGTAAAAACCGGGGGTGGCGTATTTCATGGAAGCGACCTCGATTTACCTGGAATTGAATACTTCATTGTCAGTAACTGATATCGAAGGCGTCAACAGGTTTTGGGTTCAACCAATGGAGGCCGGTCCGGGTATCAACCTCTCGACGTGTTTCTTGTCCAGACACAATTCACCTGCCAGGTGGTAGCAGAGTTGCCGGTTACCTGGTTTACTTTTCCGCCTCGGTGACCAGCTTCTCCACGGCGCGATGGAGCTCGGCCCCCTTGACGTTCTTGTAACGAATCACTCCCTGGTGATCCAGCACGTAGATNGCTGGCCAGGTCTCGATGTTCCATGTCTTGGCAATCGGCCCCCTTGTGGAGCCGCCGTCCCACCAGCTTCGCCAGTTCAATCCCTGCGTGCGGATCACGCGGCCGGTTTGCCGGCGGTCCCGGTCACTGTTGATACCCAGGAGGGCGAAAGGACGCCCTTCCATTTTCTCCACCAGCTCCCGGTTGCTGGAGTACATGGTCCGGCAGGTAAGGCACCAGTCAGCCCAGAAATCGATGACCACGACCTTTCCCTTGAAGTCGGAGAGCTGNAGNCTCTTGCCGAATACATCCTCGCCCTCGATATTCGCTGCCGGTCGGCCGATGGAAAGATGACGGATCGTAAAGAGTTTTCTCTCGGCAAGGTCTCCNAGGATTCCCTGGAATGTGCGCACCTCGGCGAAGTGATCTTGAATTCTCACGCAGAGCGACTCTGCCTCGATAAGGACGGCTTCGATTTTAAGACCACGGAGATGGTCAACATTTGCCTTGCCCAGGAACTGTTCGTAGCGTTCTCGCTTTTGCGGAGCGGATTCGATTTCCTGTTTCAGGTCCAGTTGCCGGAGCAGGTACTCTGTCTGCCGCATGCAGGCATTTCCCAGGACCTGGGGATCCTTGTTTTCCTTCAGGACGGCACGAAAGAACTGTCCCACGGCGAGGGAGGGGTTGTGCCCGATACGTTGAAAGACCGGCACCAGCTCTTTATTTCCAGCATGCTGTCGAGACAGCAGTTGCAATGCCTGGTCTGCTTCAGGACCTCGCTGGTAGTATTTCAGTACCCAGGTGAGGGCACTGATCGCTTCGGGGGAATCGGCATGGGAACGAGCAAAGTCGAGGAACGGCTCAACGAACTTGCGCGGCTGGCGATTTGTCTCAAACTGTTTTTCCAGCTGCTGGAATTGTTTGCCAGCAGTCGGTTGCTGCCCTGGGAGGGCGGGTCCGCTGAGCAGCAGAGAGCAGAGCAGCAGGATTCTCACGTTTCTTACAGCTCCAGGAGAGACCGTGTGGTCCGCAGGGAGAATCAGGCTTTTGCCAGNACGATATCAAAGGTGCCTTGCTTGTACGTTCCGCCATGCTCCTTGACCGCCGCCGTTTCAATGATCAGGTTGGACTTGCTTGCCCAGGGATCGTTCTTGATGTGTGGATCNCCCTTGAAATAGATCTGCGTGACCAGTTTCCTGTAGCCTGGTGCCTGGACCATGTAGTGGATATGGCTCGGTCGCGTTCCACTTCCTATACCGTAAGCTCCCGGGTGGATCGTTTCAAACTCGTAGTAACCGGTCTCATCAACCGCCAGCCGGATACGGTTCCGGAACTCGTTCCACTCNGGCGGGTCGTTGGGATTGGTCATGTCATAACGGCCCTTGGCATCGGCCTGCCAGACATCCAGTAGTGCATTGGTAATCGGCTTACGCGTATCGATTCCCCAGACCCGTCCCCGCATGACCAGCGGATCTCCCGGTTCCAGTGGCGAGGTGATCTTGCCACGCAAGGGAGCGCCTGGAAGATAAAACGGTCCCAGGATATCGACATGGGAGGGTTCCCATTTTTCGGCCGGTTGGACCATGGGAATGCCGTTCTTGTCGAGGAAATCCTGGTAGTTATGGACATCCTCGGTCGCTTCGGTCGGAGCGGCTCCTGCACGCAGGACCAGCCCTGCACCACCCGCGGCTGCCAGCCCCAGGATCGAATGCTGGAAAAGCTGGCGACGATTGACGCGTGACATATTNNGNTTCCTGGANAAAGGACTAGTTTGAACCTGGCCGCTTGGGAAGGTCCTGNCCACGGTTGGGAGGAGCAGGTCGATCTCCGCCACCGGGGGCAGGTCGTTGTCCGCCCCCTTGCCGGTTCCCGCCCTGGGGACGCTGGGAAAACCGCTCTGCCATGGTTTCCAGTTCCTTTTTATCAAGCACGCCATCCTNGTTGGTATCCCCTCGCTCGATCATGCGAGCCATTCGTTCGGGGATTTCCTTGGCATCCAGCTTGCCGTCCTTGTTCGTGTCGTAGGCCAGCATCCGCTCGATGAACTGTTCTGGGCCGAAGCCACCCTGGGGAGCAGGCTGGGCCTGTCCTGGACGACCATCAGCTCCCGGCTGCCCCGGACGGTTACCGGCGCCACCCCGCCCGCCAGCTGCAGGCTGTCCAGGTCGTCCGCCCGCNCCCCCGCGTCCACCGGCTCCAGGTTGTCCGCCAGCCGCATCGAACTGCGGCATGATTTCCTCGCGGGAAAGCTTGCCATCCTTGTCGGCGTCAAGTTTGCTCAGTGCAGCAGTTGCATTCTTGATTTCCTCGGCCGAGATCTCACCATCCTTGTTCGCGTCCAGGGCGGCGATGATCGGTAACATCAGCATTCGGGAAGCACCCCCGGCACCAGGCTGGCCCTGTCGAGCACCACCCTGNCGAGCACCACCCTGGCGGGCACCACCCTGCCCAGCCTGTCGGGCACCACCCTGTCCCTGTCCAGGACGTTGAGGAGGTTGTTGCTGGGCATTCGTGGTTTCTGTGACAAAGGCGAACAGGAGGATACTGATCACGGTGAGAAAGTGNCTGGTCATAGCTTTTGTTCCTTGAAAAAATTAGCGCCCCATTGTGCTGCCACGTAATAGTCTAGCTCGTTATTTGCTTTCTATACAGTAAAGCTGCTTGTCAGAACGAAGAAAGATCTGTCCCCGGCTGATTGCCGGACTCGCATTAAACTGGGATTCGTCATTCTCCAGCTTGTTTTGACCGATTTGCCTGAATCGTGGTCCTGTTGCCAGCACGAAGACTCCTGCACTGCGGCTGACCGAATAGAGCTTGTCATCCGCCAGCACAACCGACGCGTAAAAACCTCGTCCTCCGCCAAAGCCACCGCTGCTGGAAAGCCTCTGCTGGTAGATAATCTCTCCGCTGTCTGCCTTCAGGCAATGGGCAATTCCACGGTCACTTACCCTGTACAGGTATCCCTCGTGGACGATCGGCGAGGGGACATAGGAACTGGCTTCACTGGACCAGCTCAGGTGCGAGTTTGTCACGTCGTCCGTGCCACCAAGACGGATTGCCGCAGTACTTCCACGTCTCCCTCCCATCACGAAAATCGTGTTTCCCTGCAACACGGGGCTGGGGGAGACATTGCCGTCGGTCGCCGTGCTTGCATACCAGAGTAGCTTGCCGCTTGCCGGGGCCAGTCCCCAGACCTCGCCCGGTACCGAGACAATAACCTCGTCGCGTCCGGCGACGCTTGTCAGCAGGGGGGTGCAGAATGTGTTTTCCAGGCCCTTTGCTTCGGCCTTCCAGATTTCTTTTCCACTGCTCTTGTCGAGTCCCCGGATGGAGAGACTCTCGTCCGAGGCGTTGATGATAACGACATTCCCGGCCAGGATCGGGCTGCCAGCGGAGCCCCAGAGGTGTGTACCAGACTGTTTTCCGATATCGGTCTGCCAGAGCTGCTTGCCCTGCATGTCGTGGGCAACAACACCTGCTTTTCCAAAAAAGGAAACGATCACCTCGCCATCGGAGACGGGAGTACTGGAAGCATAGCCATGTTCGGTAATGAAGCCCTGGTAGGTATCCTCCGGATGAACAGCGGAAACCGTGGATTGCCACTGCAGCTCGCCACTCTGACGATCCAGGCAGAGCAGGTGACGTTTCAGGCCGGCAATCTCTCCGGCGTTACCGATGGGATGTCCGTAGCCGCTGTACGACGTCACAAGGACTCTCTCGCCGACAACAATCGGGCTTGAAGAACCTGGCCCGGGCAGCTCGATCGACCAGCGAAGGTTCTCCGTGGTACTCCAGCTGGCTGGAACCGGGACATTCTCCCGGCTGATTCCCGAGCCGTCATTACCCCGGAATCCTCGCCAGTCCTCAGCAAAGGAAGAAGCTGGGGTTGTTGCCAACAGTAACAATGCCGCAGCAATGATCGGTCGGGACATCCCTCGTTGCCTCTTGGGTTCAAGTACACGCGAGAAGGCCGATGATGATTGCCTTCTGTTGTAATAAACCCACCAGGAGAGAAGAAGTCTCGAATTTCTTGTCGAGAACTTCTCTTATTGCTCCTGCTGTCACGGTTCTTCAACAGGATCCTGGCTTGTTTCCTGGCGACGATAACTGATACGCCACTCCGTGGCATCTCGCACCAGGGTGATACTGGTTGACTCTCCCATGTGGGTGGATGTCTCCGCGCCGACGGCGACCTCTTCCTCGCGCACGATATCATATCCACCTGGGAAATGCTGGTGCATCAGAATGTCGGCCTTTTCACGATGGTCCACCGGCCAGTTTCCAGTCGAGGGAATGGCGACCACACCATGGTCGGCTTCCTTGAGTACATAGCGGGCATTCTGGCAGCCAGTGAAACCAAGTGTGCCGCCGGCAAGGAGAATGACCAGGAGCATGCGGACCATGGTGGAGACTCCTCTACCTCAATAACACCAGGATAATCTGGGCGAGGGAAGAGACTAGTGGATCCGGTTATCGTTGGGCAAGGCCAGTTACTTGCTGGAGCCGATCGCGTAGAGGTGCTTGGTCGTCCGTACGTAGAGCGTGTCGTCGACCGGTACCGGGGATGCCT
>PANG01000068.1 GCA_002708345.1 Planctomycetaceae bacterium
GGAGAGACGATTGCCGTTCCGCTCAAGGAAAATGCGATTCCAAGTTTTCATCCCATGGCGCTCTTCTTCTGGGTCTTTTTCTGTGCCTTGCCAGGACTGATCGTGATGCCTCTGCCAGCAGGCAAGGGAGCAAATATGACCGCCATCGGCGGTTTCATCGCCCTGATGGGATCGGTACTGGGTGCCGCTTTTTACCTCTACCGGATGAAACACCGGGTGGTCGACAGCCTGGTCGTCAACATGGTGGACGTTGGTGAAGAGACCGGGGAACTTGACACGATGCTCTACAAGGTAGCGGACCAGTATGACGAGGAAGTCAAGACACTGACCGACGGGCTAATGGCCTTGCTGGAACCATTACTGATCGTCTTCCTGGGGCTGGCGGTGGGGTTCATCGTGGTGGCACTTTTCCTGCCACTGGTTGACCTGATCCAGAACCTGTCGAAGTAACGTCATTATCGAGTGGGGCACGGGAAACCTGTAACAGAGAGGGAACAAGTGACTGGTTTTTTAACGACAGATCGTTCTGTTTCGATTCCTGGTGGACGACGCCGGACTGCTTTCACGCTGGTCGAGATGATCGTCGTGATGGCGATTATTGGCGTGCTGGCCGCGATCCTGATTCCCACGCTGCGGGCTGCCATGGTACGTGCCAAGGTAACCGCGATTGCTGGTGACCTTGCGAACCTGGACGCCGCACTCAACCAGTTCAAGGAAAAGTACGGTGACTATCCTCCAGACATTAGTGACCGCAACGTGTTGTCCCGACATGTCCAGAAGGCCTGGCCTCGAATCACGGCGAACGAGATGCGTATTTTCCTGGCGATTGCCTATCACCGGGGAGGCAATATTAGTGGCCCGCAGTGGGAAATCGACCAGGCCGAGGCACTTGTCTTCTGGCTGGGTGGTTTCAGCGAGGATTCACAGCATCCCTTCACGGGCCCAGGTGGCCCTTTCAGTGGAGGTGAACGTAACCAGGACAATGCTTATTTTCCTTTTGATACCAGCCGTTTAACGGAGAGCACGAATATTCTGACCTACTCGGTGGACTTCATCGATGTGGGTGGTAATCGCCAGACTTTCAACTTCAATGCTCGAGAGTCAACCGACGATGCAACGCTTCATGGCCTGGAAAATGATCCCTTCCCGGTCTGTCTTACCAGGGGTACTGACCTGCCAGTCGTCTACCTGGACGCACACAATTACCTCAACTCGGAATACCCGATGCATGGAACGGTCTACCAGGGTTCCATGATTCCCGGCCATGCGCATGCCTATCTCTCGGACCGCAAGCTTCTGAACGCGAACGCGGGATTCGAGTGGATCAATCCTCACAGTTACCAGCTGATCACGGCGGGCCTTGACGAGGATTTTGGTGTGGATTTTTTTGACAGCAACAACAACTTCATGTTCAAGCGGTATGCCAGCGGAACATATTATGTTGCTGGCGATCGCGACAATGTAACGAACTTCAGCGGGGGCACGCTGGAGGATGCCATTCCATGATCGAGCCAAGGCACACACCGACCAGTGCCATAACGGGTAAGAGGAAGTTCAGGCGCCGCGGCTTCACGCTGGTGGAACTGCTGCTGGTGATCGCTCTGATTGGAGTGCTTTCCAGTGTCATGCTGGTCGCCCTCTACGCCGCCGCACAGTCATCCAAGGTACGGCGTACCGAGCAACAGATTGAACGCATTCACTCGCTATTGATGACTCGCTGGGATAGCTACCAGAATCGCCGACTACCAGTTCGCTTGACCGGGAACGCGGCTCAAAGGTCCATGGAGAGACTACTGCTCATCCGTGAATTGATGCGACTGGAACTACCGGATCGACTGAGCGACATAGGAAATGCTCCGGTTGATAGCCGGCTCTTGAATAATGTTCTCTGGAATCAGTATGGGCGGAGTTTCAAGCCGACCTGGACAACACAACACCAGAGTGCGGAATGCCTCTACCTGATCCTGGCGAGCCTGCGTGAGGGGGATCGCACGGGACTGGACTTTTTTACGAATGATGAAATAGGGGATGTCGACGAGGACGGAATGTACGAGATTCTCGACGGATGGGGGAAACCGATTGCATTCCTGCGGTGGGCACCAGGCTTTTCCATTTCTCCTGGTCCCGACAGGAAATGGGGGAAAGCCGGGGTGGATGATGACAGCAATGGTACGACAGATGACCTGTCTGAACGTGGCTGGTCCGATTCTGATGACCTCTCGGTCTCCCAGCGTAATATTCCCTTTGGTAACAAGTCTCCAGATCCATACGACCTGCTGGATTCAGATGTTCGAAATACCTTTGCTCTCTATCCGCTCGTCTTCTCCGCCGGTCCCGACGGGGATTACGACACGGCTGTCGATGACAACGGTCTTCCACCAGCAGCATTAATGACGCCGCCGAATGATCCTTTCTACGTGATGCAGAACGGAATGCAGATTGGAACTCCCTTTGACAATGACCTGGATGGAAATAACAGTTTCGACAACATCACCAATCACTGATGGGCTTTCCTGTTGAACAAGGTTATCGCTGATATGCAACGTAGTGCAGAGAATGGAATGAGCCGAGCGTGGATTGTCCGGCATCGCTGCGGGATGACACTCCTCGAGCTACTGGTGGTGGTTGTCATTGTCCTGCTACTGCTCGCCGTCTTTGCTCCACTGATTCGCAGCACCTCCAAGGATCGCCGTGTACGCGAGGCTTCCCGTGCACTGAGTGGCTATATCAATGGGGCTCGTACCCTGGCTGCCGAGAGGGGGCGTCCGGTAGGTATTGGGATTGAGCGGGTTGCCTCCGAGCAGCCTGTCAACGGGTTGTATGCGACGGAGATCTACACGGTCGAGGTGCCCCCTCCCTACAGTGGTATCAGTGTCCAGGCGCGGGCCAGGATCGAATCACGCCCGGTGAATCCGTTGAACGTGGCGGTTGGCAACCGCTGGGAGATTGACTTCTATGAAAACGACCCGGTTGTAGGACAAATCAACGACATGCTGATGTACCACAACAATCCTCGCAGGGCGATTGTTGAACCCGGAGAGTCGTTCTGGGTCCGTTTTGATTACCGTGGCCCACTTTACCGGGCTTTCCGGGCACCAGGATCAGCCACCAGTTTTACCTTCGTGCTGGACATCTCCTCTCCAACCTCGCCCCCTCCGCCACTTTTTGCTAATACCTCCTGGGGAGTCCCTTTCCAGTTGTATCGCCACCCTGTTCGTTCCGGGGCCGAACCCTTGCGACTTCCTGTCAACACGGCAATTGATCTTTCGGTCTCCGGCTTCGGGGCCAACGGTAACCAGTTTACCTATCTTGGCCCGGCTCCAGCACAACCGGTACAGATCCTCTTCAATGTGGCGGGGGATCTGGAGAGCATCTATGCCGATACGAATGGAGATGGAGTTGTCGATCACATGCCGCCCATGTCCTCGATTCACCTGATGGTTGGGCGTCCCCAGCAAGTCGTCGTCGATTCCGGTCCAGATGGAGGATGGGGCGTGCTCAATGTGGACGACAACGGGAACGGTACGGTAGATGAAGCGGTGGAACGGGGCTGGCCTGGGAGCGATGATGTGTTTGTTGACAACATTGTGGATACGTCCAACATCATGGATATGTCGACGCTCTGGATCACCATCAGCAATCGTACCGGGCAGGTGACGACAACGGAGAATGGCAGCCCCTGGAGTTTCGGCCTGGACGGAGGCTGGGGAGTGGTTGCTGTGGATGATGATGGGAATGGCCTGGTGGATGACATCGGGGAACGGGGTTGGTCTGGAAGTGATGACGTGCTGGCAATTTTTGCGGCCCGCCAGTTTGCCAGGGGCAAGATCAACACGGGAGGTCGCTGATGCGCATGCACGAAGAATATTGTCGTTTTTCCCGTCGTCGGGGGGTCACGCTGATCGAGCTGATGTTTGCCTGCGGCATTGTGCTGGTTGGCCTACTTGGTGTGGCAGCCCTGATCCCGCTGGCTGGTTTCGAGATTGACCGTGGCCTGACAGCGGACCGGATGTCTGTGACGGGGCGTAACGCGGTGCAGGAATTTGATATCCGCAGCATGCGGCGGGCGGACATGTACGTGAATCCCGATGGAAGCCCGTTTAACCCACGGTTCCAGTCGGTGCACCTGTTCCCCGCCGGGCAGCAATCCATGTCGTTTTGTATTGATCCCGGGTACCTGCACTTCCATGCCGGGAGCACCCCCCCTGCCAACCGCACCCCCCTGCTTTTTCCCAGCTGGGGACCGGTGACCAGCAGGCCCGGGGCGGAGGCACGGATGCACCGGATTGCACTGCGCAACCAGCCAGGAGGCACGATCATGCACCGGCTCTTGGCAGAGCGGTTGTTCGTGGCCAGGGATGACCTGGCGGTGGACCGACCGGTCGATCCGACCCTGCCTCCCGAGCAGGTTTACGGGTCAGCGGTAAGCCGGCGACAGTACAACGGGAGTTTTTCCTGGTTTGCCACACTGGTGCCGGAATTGCACCAGCCGACAGGGGTGTATGATCAGTACCTCCTTTCAGTCGTGGTGCTTGATGATCGGGAATTGGGTTATGACTCCGGCCTGGCTGCTATCACCCGGCCTGAACCCGTTCCCGAACGGGTTGTGGATATCCAGCTTTTAGGCGGCGGGCTTGGTGGTGGTGAGGCAATCCTCAGGAACAGTATCGCATCACCGCTGTCGATCGATGTGCGCACCGGTGACTGGATCATGCTCAGTGCCAAGGCGATTATTTCCCCCCCGATCCAGGTTGCGATTGCTCAAAACAACCCCAACGTGGTGACCCGTGATTATTTTCGCTGGTACCGGGTGATGAACTCGGAGTTCGAACCGCGTCGCAGGCAGAATGGTCCCGGTTGGTTTCGCCACGTCACGCTGGAAGGGCCCGACTGGAATCGTCGAGAGTGGCAGGATACGACTCTTCCGCAGATGTTACAGATGCCAACCAGGGCGGTTGTGGTGAGTGACGTGGTGGGCGTCTTCGAGAAGACGATTCGACTGGAGAATACATCGTTGTGGGATTCAACACCGTAACAGGGGCGGAAGATATTGCCGCGCGGGAAGGTAAGCCGGTGGGGTAATCGAGAAGGAAAGAAGAATGGTGCGAAAGAAAAAAGAGAATTCCGGTGTGGTCCTGTTGGTCGTCGTCAGCCTGCTGGCGCTCTTCGTCCTGATCGGGGTTACCTATGTGCTGGTTGCCAGCCAGTACCGACGTGCGGCGACAATGGCTGCACGTACCCAGTTCTTGCACATTGATCCCCAGATGCACCTGGACCGTGGCATGTACCAGCTGGTCCGGGATACCTACAACACGGGCTCAGTACTGCAGGGACACGGCCTGTTACGGGATATGTACGGGGCCGAGATCGAAGGGGGCATCGTTTCCCAGTTCCGCTACCTGCCTGGCACCACGCAGCAAAGCCAGGTGCTGGAAGTCCAGTGCATTCTTTACCGCCAGGCAGATATGGACGGCGATGGGATTTTTGAGTTGCCACTGGATCGCCCTTTCCCGCGGGACTATTTCAATGGCCGTGTGTTTAGTTTCCTGGAAGGGAATCCCAAGAACACCAGTAGCCGTGTGATCGATTACATTCCCCTGAACCTCGTGCAGGGGAGCACGAACGTCAATGCATCCGGCACACCAATGCCCTGTAACCCCACCCAGGTCCATGGCATTTTTCGGCTGCTATTACCGGAATCAGAATGGTCAATCTCCCCCGCCCCCACGGTTGGCGGACGGTTTATTGTCAATGGTCGCCCCTTCAATGGTATCGGGTTTGGTTACCAGGGTACGCGGTATCTGAGTGATGAGGCGCTCTACCCAAACCGTGTCCTCCGGCCGGCAGGTTTTCTTGACTACGTTTCAGGTGGCGCGGATGAAGGGTATGACGGCGTTGATTACCAGAACATGGCCCTGGCGGGAATTATTCCCGACCGCGGAAATCCGGATCTTCCGGGTTACATCATTCCCTCCTTTCATCGACCGGCCCTGGTCAATTTCTGGGAGAACCAGATTGTTGCGGATACCGACGGTGACAACATTCCAGATTCTCCACTGTTGATGGGAACTTCCGGCTTGATGAGCCAGGTCATCGGCCAGTCTGTGCTGCGACCGCTGCCCCTGGAAGATCATCATCCCAACTTCACCGGGGGGAACATGCACCCGGACTTGAGTCGAATGATCACCTATGCCCCGATGGACGTGGCGGCCATGCTCAATGCACTCAAGGATGGTCCCTGGGATGTGGATAATGATGCCGATGGATTTCCCGATAGCGTCTGGCTGGACCTGGGGATGCCGGTGCAAACCGATGAGACAGGTCGCATGTTCAAGCCGCTCTATGCCATCCTCTGTGTCGACATGGATGGCCGGATCAACATCAATGCGCATGGCAGCTCACTGCAGGCGGTACGTGAACCGGGAGGGCTACCGGGGGCAGATGATGACGGGGACACGGTCGTCGACGAGTGGGACGAGCGAGGTCTTTCTGGCCGACCAGCAGCAGTTGCCTGGGACATGGAAACTTCGGGACTTCCTCCGGCAGGCATGAGCAGTCGCTCGACGAATTTCCTTTCACTTCCCAAGGGCCAGGGTTATGGACCGGCCGAGATTAACCTGGCTGGCTGGGAGCGTGGTCCGGACAGGGGATGGGGACGCGCTGGAGTGGATGACAACGGAAACGGGATCATCGACGAATGGGCTGAGCGCGGTTTCCAGCCATCGGATGACCGGGCCCGGATTGGCACGATCGGTTACTGGCGATTGCTCGCCGGCAACGGCAACCTTGGAGTGGGACGCTACAGCAATGATCTTTCTCCCGGGTTCGCGGGTATGGATGCTCACACGCCGTTCAAGTTCTTCGAGTTCCCGGCAAACTACGCCAGCGCGAATCCAGCGACTGCTTTCTTTGGTCTGCCGGATCTCAACGGAGAACTGGCGATGGGAATCAATGCTGCCGGTCAGCCTGCTTACGAGATGCCGATCACCCTCAATACCCCGGGAGTGCTGAGGCCATCCGCGGTTACTGATTCCGCCTATGAAATGAACCTCGTGACACGACAGGGGACGGACAGTCGTTTCACCGCCGCGGAACTGGAACGCGTTCTTCGCAGCGGAGATCCTGATTCCCAGGTTCTTCCCGACAGGCTGCTGCGCCTGGCTCCCTCCTTGGGAACCCATGCCACGCGCCGGATGGTGACAACGGACAGTTTTGACCTTCCCGTGGCCGGCTCCCTGGTCAGCCGGGATGCATTCCAGTTCAACGGACTCCGGCAGCGAACGGGAGTGACAACCCAGTTAAATCGCTGGTGGTCCCCGCAGTACCAGCTTACCGAACTCTTGCGAGCTCGTTTGCAACAGGGGATGGTCAACACGGTCCCGGCAGCAACGGGGCCCTATGACTCGCAACTGCAGGACCTGGTGGACATCGAAATCGAAAAGATGCTCTCGCCGGACCTGCTGGCTGGCATGCGGATGAACATCAACAGGCCGTTCGGTAATGGCCGGGATGACAATGGTAACCGGATTGTGGACGAGCACACGCTGGGAGGAATGCCGGGGATCAATAACGAGTCGCTTAATGAACCGTTGTGGGGAGGCTCCTTTGATCACAATAACGATGGAATTACCAACAATGACCTCTCCAACGCCCTTGCCCGTTACCAGTTTGCCCGTGACCTGTTCGTGCTGACGGTGTTGCTCAAGGATCGCAATCGGCGTATCGATGCGGACCAGGATGGAAACAACAACGAGGACCTTACCGGTGGCGGTTTCGGGAACGAGTCGCAGCTGGAGATTGCACAGTGGGTTGCCAACGTGGTCGATTTCCGGGATGCCGATTCAATCATGACCCCGATCGAGCTGGACCTGAACCCATTCGATGGCTGGCAGGTCGATGGCCGAATCGATACCGATGAATCCACCTGGGGTTCGGACAATATTGACAACAACAATGATAACCAGGTGGATGATGCGATCGAGCAGGCTGCGTCACGGGACCGCGTGGTCGTCTGGGGCACCGAGCGGCCCGAGTTGTTAATGACCGAGACCGTCGCCTGGCATGACCGGCGTACGGAGGACCTGGACACGACGGAGGGGCAGATTGCTGATCCGGAGAGTGATGCGGTGAATGACTTTGACCAGCGTTTGAAGCCGGCCAGCGCCTTCTTTGTGGAACTCTACAATCCCTGGGCTGGCAACGACCGTTTGCCGAATGAACTTTACTGGAACCAGCCGGGGGTNGTGNTGGATGCNACCACNCCAGGGGGGCAGCCGGTCTGGCGGATTATCGTNGTCCGGGGGGATCCCAATAATGCGAATCCAGCCAACCAGGTTTTTGACCACCTGCGAGATCCCGATGACCCCAATCCCAGCCTGCAACCGCGGGGCCAGTATATCGAGCGGGGAATCTACTTTACCGACCCGGCGAACCTGCCGGCAGGCAGCAAGCCGGGAGTGGAACAGTGGTATCCTTCTAATCCCAACGGACGCCCGGCACCCGTGATACCGGGCCGGTATGCCGTGGTGGGATCCAGGGGAAAGCTGGTAAACAACCGCTACACGAGTTACATGGGACGAACCCTGACCCATAACGATGGCTACCTCGATGATGGATCCGATGACCCCATGGCACCCTCTTATGACAACAATGCCGTGGTGGATGAATATGCCCTGACCCAACGATTTGAATTGGTCCCGGATCCGGATCCGAGCGTGGAACAGTTCTTTGTTCTCGGTGCTGCTTATCCGAATAGCTCGCCAACGGTGGCGGTGGCGATTGACCAGCGCGTCTACAACGGGATGCCGCCGGCAACCGCCTCGCTTAGTGTTACCGACCGGATTGGTGGCTACCCGGTCTACGACATGGCCAACCCGGGGCCAGGAGGAACGGAATGGAATGGTACCCTGGCAGCGGGAGATGGTGCCTACACGCCTCCCCTGGATGAGCCTCTCGATGTACGCTTTCCGACCAACCCGACTTCCAACCTGCCACGCGGCCGGCTGGATCGAACCGGTACGCTGCGAGATTATGCCCGGGTTCATCTGCAGCGACTGGCAAATCCCCTGCAGGATTTCCACCCGGTCCGGAATCCCTATCGCACGATTGACAGCAACTCGGTAGACGTGACAGCCTTTAACGGTGTGGCGAATACCAGCCAGGATCCGGCGGGGTCCACGAACATTCGTTTTCGGTCCCTGCAGCGTGGTGACAGTGACCCGAACAATGCCCGCCCCTGGCGCCGTGAATTGTGGTCACATGAGCCGGCCAACCGTGGTGGATTCCCAGCCGATCCGGTGGCGGGGAGCAATTTCCGCTTTGACTATTTACTCAGCCACTCGATGGGGTACCTGAACAAGAAATACTGGCCGTATTATGCACTGGGAACTCCCGGCGCAGGTGCACCTGATGCAACCGGTGCAAACGAAAAGACATTCCCATGGCTTAACTGGCTGAACCGGCCATTTGCCAGCCAGTATGACCTGCTGCTGGTACCCCGCAGCCGATCCTCCCGACTGGCCGATGACTTTACACTCCAGCGAACCTCTTTTACCGGTAACGGGGGAGGACAGGTTGGTTCCTATGTGAAGGGTCAAAACGACGGCATGAACAACATTCCCGATGCCGTCAATTCACGGTTTGGACACCTGATGAACTTCTTTGAGTCGTCGTTGGATCCCGCGAATGATCCGGCACTTCAGATGCATCGTTTACTGGAGTACACACATGTCCCCTCGCGATTTGCGGGGACGCAAAAATGGTTTCGCCCGGACCTTTTTCAGCCGAAACTTGCCGTGGGGAAGGACCATCATCTGCATCCCCCCTTCAACTGGGTATCGATGTTCCGTGATCCAGGGCGGGTAAATCTCAACACGATTTTTGATCCGGCGGTCTGGGATTCCATCCTGGATGGTCACCAGGGTCCCCGCTTTTACGGGTCCGCCTCGATGAATCCCAAGGTAGCACATAGCATTGTCGATTCCAGGCGAGGTTATGGGGTCAGTGGCCAGCTGATGGCTGGCCGGCCTGTGATGAGTTCCAATAGCCCGACATTTTTCGGGAACATGTTCCGGCCCACCGGGAGTGGCGACCTGGTTCCCGAGCGCGTGGCAAATGGGGCAGCTGATTTTGTCCGTCCTGACATTGAGACGACGATCCTGAGGAGTAGCTATATTGGACCGAATCAGAGTGTTGCTGGTGGGGGAGCTGTCGGTTCTAGCTACCCACCTGATCGCCAGCCCCTGATGACCAATGCCAATTCGGATAACGCGGTCAATACAGCTCGCAATCCCTATTTCCACTACCAGACGATTCAGCGACTGGGCAACCTGGTGACCACCCGGTCGAATGTCTACGCGGTCTGGATTACCGTGGGCTATTTTGAAGTGGAGCCGAATCCAACAGGTGTCGACGTGATCCACCCGGATGGATACCGCCTGGGCTCCGAGTTGCGTTGGGATACGGGTGACATTAACCGGCACCGCGCCTTCTATTTCATCGACCGCTCGATCCCGGTGGCCTGCGAGCCGGGCCAGAATCACAACGTGGACCGGGCAATCGTGCTCAGGCGGTACCTGGAATAGTCAGTTGTGCTGCACGAAGATCACGTCCCCCTCCTGGATGACGTAGTCCCTCGGTTCACGCCGCAGCAGGTTCTGCGCCTTGAGCTCNCGTTCACTCCCCAGCCGGACCAGGTCGTCGCAGTTCATCGTCTCGGCGCGGATAAAACCACGAGCCATGTCGGTATGAATCTGGCCGGCTGCTTCAGCCGCCGTGGTNCCGCGCGTGATGATCCAGCTTCGTACCTCCTTGTCGCCGGCGGTGAAGAAGAGCATCTGCCTGGAAACGTCCATCAGCTGCCGGACCAGCTGGTCCCGGTCAAACCGCTCGATCTCCATCTCCTGGCAGAACTCGTCCCTCTCGGCCGGGTCCATCTGCTCCAGCTCCAGCTCCATCGCCACGTTGACCACGACCAGGCTCGCGTTGTCAGGCAGCTGCTGTTCCAGTTCAGTGACATCCAGCGACTGCTCGTTATCGCTGTTGATAATCACCAGCCGGGGTTTCTGTGTCAGAAGGCCAAAGGAACGGACAATCTGCTCCTGCTCGGTCGAGAGCTCGATATCACGAACTGCCTTGCCACTTTCCAGGGCCCCGTGGATCGGTTCGAGCAACTCCAGTTCCTTGATCTGCTGCTCACGGTCAGGCCGTGGCTTGGTCACCGATTCTCTCAGTTTTTCAACCCGCCCGTTGACGATCGACAGGTCGGCGATCAGCAGGTCATCATCCAGGGATGCCAGGTCNCGTNCCGGGTCGTGTCCACCAAAGCCGGAAGCGACCAGTACCAGGCATCCTGCCTCGCGGAGGTCTGCCAGTTTNGGGGCGTTGCCGGAGGAATCGCGACTCAGCCCTGGCGTGTCGATGATCTGCAGGGTAGCCCGCGTGATTTTCTTGGGNTGGTAGACTCCACAGAGTTCATCGATCCGTGGTTCAGGGATCGTCGCCATGGCCGACTGCAGGGAATGGGAGAGCGAGGGGTCGGGGANCTCNCCNGTGAGCCAGTGGAAAAGACTGCTCCGGCCGCTTCCCTGGTANCCGACAATGACAATTTTCATAACNTGCCNTGNAATCTGGTTGCTGCATCAAGCGATGGATTCGGGTGCCAGTGCNGTGGNAAGCTGGTCCATCTCNCTGCCGACCAGCCGTTGCTGTTCCTCATCCAGTGGATGGCCGCCAAAGCGAACACGATAGTAAATTTCGACCATCCTGTTAAGCAGGTGCTGGGAAGAAAACCCGGTAATTCGCTGCGAGAGTTCCTGGCCGATCGCGATGGAGAATTCCTGTTGTGTCTGGGAAGGCTCNCGCAGGAAACCATGCTGCTCGAGTAGCTGTTCAAAGCGAAGAAAGAAATCACACTCTGCTTGCTGGAGAATCTGCTTGCGAGTCATCGACGCGCTGGCCACCTGGTGCCGGCTCCTCTCTGCCAGGTGGCGNCAGGCCTGGTAGACAATCCACCCCACCAGCGGCAGAAGGATCAGCCAGGCGAGGAAGTTCCAGCTGAGGATGCCACTTTTCAGGCCACCGGAAAAATCAACGCGAAACCAGCGGATGATGGGGAAAGATGAGAATNCCTGGAGACCCTGCTCGGGATTCCAGCCGAGACGGTCAAAGACAGCCTTCCGTTGTTGCTGGGGGTTGAGCCGGAGAACATTATTGTCCCAGAGCAGTTGCAGGTAGTCGAAGCTNTCGGCAATGCGGTCCGAGATCGTTCGCTCANGTGGCTCCTCGTCTGGCCGNAAGACAGGGGTCGGGTCGAGTCGCAACCAGACGCCGTGGACCATTTNCTGGTCAACTCCTTCCACCAGGCTTGGTGAAAGTCCCTCGGCAGGCAACAGTGCTTCAACCCAGGCGTGAGCATTGTACTGGCGAACGGTGAAGTAGTTCCCGGTCTGGTTCAGTTCTCCACCGCGGAACCCGATTGCCATGCGTGCAGGGATTCCCTGGCTGCGTAGCATCAGCACGAGGGCGCTGGCAAAGTACTCGCAGTTGCCCATCCTGTGGTTCAAAAGGAAATCCTCGACCTGGTCGCGGCCCATCTGCCTGAGAGGCTGGATCTGGTTCAGGTCAAGNGTGTAACGGAATTCATCGGACTTGAGGAACTGCTCNAGCATCCGGCACTTTTGCACCAGGTTCTCGTCAGGAATATTCTCCTCTTGTAGTATCTGGCTGGTGAACTGTCGGAGCTCCCGGAGGTTGGGCGGGAGGGACGTCATTTCCGATAATTCCTCCCGGAACAACTCCTCGTCTCGCTCACTTCGAATCACCTGGAGCTGGAGTTCTGACTGCACACCGCTACGAAAGGCGTCGGTTGCCAGCACGTAGCGATACTGTTTCACCACCGGGCTGCGGCGAGAACGATTGAGGTAGAGCTGGTTGGTGGAGGGATCGAAGCGGACATGTTGATCGGTGTGAGGAAGCTGGTAGGCCGGAAAAACAGCCATCAGTGCCGGGTCGTCGTTCAGCTCGATCAGGAACTCCTGCTGGACACGATCCCGGCTTGCCAGGGGTGCAAGAGCAGGCAGGGTTTCGCTTTCAAGGCCCTCGAGTGAGTCCATCGCGAACCAGCGACTTGTCCCCTCCTGGTCGTAGCGGTAACGACTGAGGACTGCTCCACGCAGATACGGTTCACCAAACAGCCTGTATGGCTCACCGCTCTCCAGGTCCGTGAAGGAGACACGCATGGCGACTTCCTCGCTCAGCAACAGCTCACCAACATCTGACAGCTGGACGTCACGGCGAAAACCGACCTGCTTGTAGTAGCCAAAACCAGGTTGTTGCCAGGAGGAATTACCCGATCGCGGCATGCAAAAGAAAAAGGTCAGGGCGAAGAGCAGTGTGCCCAGCCCGATAGCGAGAAGCTGGCGAGTGAATCCCCATCCCAGGATCCCGGCCGTGGTGGCGACAATTTTCCTGTCGGAGGAGGAGACAGGTGACGAGCCTGCCAGGATAGCCAGTGCGGAACCATGGCCTGCCTCTTCATGATTGCGTTTCTGCTGTTTCTCTGCCTGCCGTCTGGCCCGGAAGTGGCCCCGCTGGATCTGCTTGCCCTGCCGGAAAATATGGAATAGCGAGAGTGTGAAAAGAGCGGTAAAGATATAAAGAACCAGGGCGATACCGAACTGGAAACTGGTACTCAACAGCGAGGCTATGACAACGTGGAGCAAGCTGAAGATTGCCAGGTGACCATAGATTCTCAGCGTCTTTTCCTGGTAGAGCATGATCACCTGTACAAAGGCCAACAGGCTGGCAATCGCCAGCAACCTCTGGAAACTATCGGTTCCCCCGCGAAGGAGCCCCGCAAGTGAGCCACTGGTCACGGCCTGGAGTAATTCCAGTACCCCCGCGTCGCTCCCAAAGAAGACGCAGAGCCAGTAAAAGGCAAGCACGATCATCAGCAGGTTAGCCACGATCCGCGGCAAGCGAAACCAGCGGAGGCGATCTGTGAAGATGATGGAAGTGACGCCGGCGAACAGCAAGAGGACCGGCGCTTGCATGTTACCCTGGGTGGTTCCCAGCAGTGTCGCGCCAAGCGTGGTGAGCAGGACAATGGAGACCTGTAGCCATTTCTCCACCCGTGATGTGACCCTGGCTGTCATCTGGTGCCCTCGCTGAGGAGTACTTGCCCGTTATCCTCCGTGGTGGCCCGAGGTCGTGGGAGTTGGAAGTATCGCCAGATTTCATCGGACCTGCAGTCAATCCAGATCGTGTCATCACCAAGCTGAGCCAGGGCTGCTTCCTCGCGGCTGCGTGTGCTGATCACAATCGGCCGGCTGCCTCGCCGGATCCTGCCAAGTTGTTTATGCCACCCTTCCTGCGAGAGTCCTCCTGCCGCTTCCAGGGTTGCCAGGCAGGATGCAACGTCCTGGACAAGTGCCCTGGACGGATGGGCGGACCAGTTGTGGACACTGTCACCGGCAAGCGACACGATCAACTCGCCCCTCTCATGCTGCCAGGCATCCTGGATCACGCTCATCGCCATGCTGGCAGCGAGTTCCACGTGGAGTCGATCGGTTGGATCTTCCAGGTCATGACCGAACAGGTCGAGCAGGACCACGAGCTGTTGCTGGTATCGCTGCTCGAACTGCTTGACCGCAGGCTTGCCGATACGTGCGGTGGTTCGCCAGTGGATCCAGCGGCGGCTGTCCCCGGTCCGCCAGGGACGAAGAGCGTAATAGTCTCCGTCCGCTCTTCCCTGTCGCGGTCGTGTCTGGTTGTCCCCGGGACGGTCGGTTTCCAGCAGGTTTTTCCAGGCCGCGGTTAACGTCCCGATGGCCGGGCCGACTCGTACGGTCTGGTCGACCTGGTGCCGGTGGCGTGCCTGTAGCAGTCCGAAAGGGAATCGAGTGCGGAGTTGCAGCGAGGGGAGCTGGTAAAGGCCTCGCTGGTCGATCAACCAGTGGTAACTTGCCGTGGAAGATTCTCCGGCTGCGACATACGGAATGAGTACCTCGACAGGGACCTGGCGCTGGCGAACAGGATTCCGGCGACCGATGCGGTCTTCCACGGTCAGGCACCAGCTTCCCCGTCGCTGGCGCTGGTTGTGGACCGTTATTTCCACCCGGAATGGCTGCATGGCGCAGACCACGTCCGGAATGTTCCGCTGGACTTCCAGTTCTCGCAGGCTGGTGATCACCATTCGCCAGTGCAACAGCCAGGGGCCGAGCAGCATCCCGGCCAGGATGATCAGGAGGTTTACTTCCCGCATCACGGCAGCAGTGACAATAAACAGGACAACGAGCAGGAAGTACCAGCCCTCCGCTGTCACGGAGACATTTCGTCGCCCGAACATGCAATTGCCCCCTGGGCTTAACCGGGTGTGGAAACCGAGTCTACGATTCCGTGAATGATCCCTTCCATCACGTTTCGTCGGGACCCCTGGACGAGTCCCTTCCCCACGACACGGTGGGAAAGGACCGGCACGGACAATCGCTTGATGTCGTCGGGGATGACATAGTCACGGCTTTCCAGCACGGCGAGGGCCTGGGCAGCCCGGTAGAGACTGATTGCCCCACGGGGGCTGACGCCTACCACCAACTCCTCGCTGTCGCGAGTTGCCGTGGTGATGTCCAGTACATACTCGTAAATCGAATCATCAACCCGGATCTCCCGAACGGCTGCCTGCAGTTCCCGGAGCTGGTCAATATCCAGTACCGGTTCAAGCTGGTCTACCGGTTGCCCCTGGCAGTGAGATTCCAGTACCTGCCGTTCCTCATCACGGCTGGGGTACCCCATTGGAATCCTCAGCAGGAATCGATCCAGCTGGTTTTCCGGAAGGCTGTAAGTTCCTTCAAACTCATGTGGATTCTGAGTTGCAATCACCATGAAAGGGGTTGGCAGGTCATGGGTGACTCCATCGACAGAGACCTGGCTCTCGCTCATCGCCTCCAGCAACGCACTCTGTGTACGGGGAGGTGCTCGGTTGATTTCATCCGCCATCACGATGTTGGCAAAAACCGGTCCCCGCTGGAAGACAAATTCCCCGGTCGACGAGTGGAAGACGCTACCACCGACAATGTCTGAGGGGAGCAGGTCCGGGGTGAACTGCAGGCGAGTGAACGAGCCGGAGAGGCTTCGTGCGACCGCCTTGCCCAGGAGTGTCTTGCCCACGCCTGGGACATCCTCCAGTAGCACGTGTTCTCCGGCCAGTAATCCAACCAGGCAGCCACGAATTGCCTCGGAGGTGCCCAGTACGACGCTGGAAATATTTTTTTCCAACTGCTGGGCAAGGCCCTGTAGTTCAGTCGTTGCCATGATGCCGGCTTTTCCCTCTCCTGACAGGAAATTCATGTCAAATCCTATCGTAATCTTTCCCCGTGGGATTGTCTGCACGGCAGCCGAGGCAGGAACGTTCCGCTTGTTAGTTGGATTACCCTGCTCATACAATGAAGGTGCCCGCCATGGTTTGTACGTTGCCGGCGGGCAACCTGTTCCTGTTGTCGGTGCGATTGATGAAGTTTGTTTCACTAGACAGTTCAGCTGAGATGGAGTCGCTGGAATTCCTTCTTCCGGCAGCTTCCACACCTGAAAGTCCGCTCTCCGCGGAAATACAGACGATCGGCCTGGACTCGGAAAGTCCTCTGCCTGACCTGGATTCTCTCACCCTTCAGGATGCAGCGACCGCTTCCCTGGTTGGAGATGCAGCCGCAGAAAACACGGGCACAATGCGCGTGGGAGATTTCTGGCTGGAAGGGGATAGCATCATGTGTGCCTGCCCGGACTGCAGTGCACCGATCTCCATCCGTCACTGGTTGATGATCGCTGACTGTTGGCGATGCAATTCCAGCGTGTTGGTGAGTGAGCAGCAGGAACGTGAAATTCGACAACTCCTTGACCGGACCGGTCATGGGGAAAAGAGTCCCCGGAAACGTAGAAGTGGGGCAGCTGCGGTTGGCCTTGTCCCGGCCTACCCTGCCCGCAAGCCCTCGATGGCCCAGCAGCGAGTCCGGGAACAGCTGGCAGATGCAGAGACGGACATCTGGATCACTCGTGTCTTCCGGGACATGCCATCCTGGATTGTCAGCCTGCTGTTCCACGTTGTCCTGCTCACCCTGCTGGGGCTGCTGAATGTTCCCGGGGAAGATGATTCCCGCAAGATTGTTCTTTCCCTTGTCGTTGGACCGGAACACCAGGAGGGAGGGAACGTGGTCAAGACCGATCCGGACAACGAG
>PANG01000069.1:0-14762 GCA_002708345.1 Planctomycetaceae bacterium
CCGCGGATCGTCTGGAAACCCATGTAACGAGATGCCTCGGCAATGAACTCCGCATCGTAATGACGGCTGAGCAACATGGCGATGTTGCAATGGCCTCGCAGGTAAAAGGGAAAGGGGATGTATTCATGCCAGAACAGAAAGATCGCCGGCCCCTGGAATCCCGGCATGGCCGGATCGACGGTCTCGTCGTAGAGTGCGACCCGGTAGTCGAGTGTCCGCATCCAGCTGCGGATCAACAGGCTGACCGCCAGCCCGCCAACTTTCGGAATCCAGGGTATGCGTATTTTCATAAACCGACATCCATGCCGTGATAATTCTCAGTCCGGCCAGGTTCCCCGGAAAACCTCGGTTGCTGGCCCAGTCATGTAAACGTGGTTATCCTGCTCGTTCCAGTACAGCTCCAGGTCTCCGCCGAGGAGATGATTGGTGAGCTGGCGTGAAGTCCTACCGGAGAGGACACCAGCCACGCAGACAGCCGATGCCCCCGTGCCACAGGCCCAGGTCTCCCCGGATCCTCGTTCCCAGGTTCGCTGACGAACTTCCCCTGGCGAGATCACCTCCACGAACTCAACGTTCACGCGAGATGGAAAATGCTCATCCAGCTCGATCCGCGGGCCGGTCCCGTGCACCAGTTCGTCGGTCAGTTCCTCGACAAAAACAATGCAATGCGGGTTCCCCATCGAGACACAGGTCACCTCCAGCGTGCAGCCATCGATCGTCAACTGGCGATTCACGACCGGGTCTCCCAGCAGCAGGGTGGGAATCCGGTCCGCTTCGAGAACAGGCTCCCCCATGTCAACACAGACGCGGGCCACCTGGTCGCCATCCAGTTCCAATTGCAGCGAGAGGACACCATTACCGGTCTCGATCGAGAGCGGATTCTGCTGGCAGATTCCCTGTTCGTAGACGTACTTGCCGACACAACGGATGCCATTCCCACACATCTCCGCTTCCGATCCATCGGCGTTGAACATCTGCATGCGAGCATCTGCCTGGTCGCTTGGATGAATCAGGATCAGTCCATCGGCACCGACGCCAAAGTGACGATCGGAGATCTCCCGGGCCAGGGCAGGGAGGTCCCCGTCCGGGGACCCCTTGAAACAATCGACGAAAACATAGTCGTTCCCGGCACCATGCATCTTGATAAATTTCATCGGAGTGGCACTCTCGTAAATCGCATCTTGACTCTCTGTTTTATCGTCGTCGATCACTCGTCCCGGAACAACAGGATCGCTCCTGCTTAACGGTACATCCCTGCCGCTTCCTCGGCTGTCGGGCTAGCAATCCGGGAGGGGCGGTTCTCCAGGTCGACCAGGATTCGCTGCAGGGTATCGTCCAGTTCCGGCAGCGCCGTGCTGCTTATCTGCGGATTTCCAAGCGACCCTTTCACGTTGATTTCCAGCAGCTTTCGACTCGCCTCGGCCAGCACCGCCTTGACCAGCGGCAGCCGGATCTCACCACGGCCGACAACCGTGTAAAGCCGCAGGTTGATATCCCTGTCCAGGTTCATCCAGCCGCTCCCCTCAAGACTCAGGGTCTCACCTCGCACGTGGATTCTCTCCAGCTGGATATGGTCCGCCACGATACGCAGGTCGATCTCGGTGGAACTGGTATTCTCCTGTACCGGCTCGGCCCGTGGCACCAGTCTGCGGATCGCCATGATCACTGGCGCCTCGTCGAGATCCGCCGTACGGAGACGAACCTGCCCGTTTCCTTTCCAGGTATGAACACCGTCAAGCTCTCCACTGAGCCGGATCCAGGCATCTGCCCGTCCACTGAGTCGTCCATTGGTTGTGAGCGACTTGGAAAACCTGGAAAGATCCGCGTCCGCGAGCCGAACTTCTGCAAGAAACCGTGACCCACTGTTCTTGATCAACTGGGCGTCAAGCTGCACGGTTCCCCCGGCGCAGTTTCCGACCAGCGAGTGTGGCGTGGCATCACCGGAAACAGATTGAACCCATCGGCCCAGCAGCACCTGGCCCCTGTCGATCCAGAGTGGGCCGCGGATCCCGGTCAGTTGTTTTTCTCGCAGCTGGACAGAATCAATCTCGATCGTTCCCTCGGTACGAGCTCCCTGGTCATCAAGCGTGCCAAACAGGCGGACACCTCCAAACAGGTTCTCCAGTCGTGTGCTGCCCCCCAGTTCCCCGCCGGCAGTCTCGATTGTGAAATCCCAGGAAGCATGCACCGGCCGCTGGTGTGAATTGCGATGCAGCAGTTTTAACGATCCATCAAACATGTACTGCCCGTCGGGATCCAGGCGGGCAACCGCGGGCCCGATACTACCAGGCAGGGCGTCGAGCAGGTCGCGATCGACTTCCAGGTTATCCACTGCCAGCTGTCGAAGGTCGACCGCCCACTCGCCATCGGAACGCATCTGGCAGTCCGCGGCAAAGCGGATCACGGCATCATCGTGCTGGGCGCGGAATCCTGCCAGGGCAACAACCCCGTCGGCATACGAGAAGGACCCGCTGAGGTTGTCCAGCTGGTAGGGAAACCAGCTAGGGACAATCCGAATACCATCCCCTCGAACACGGCCACTGTCTAAGTCGGTACGGTATTTCTCTGCCACCAGGGCAACTCTCGTACGCGACTCACCCGGGTCCCTTCGCAAGGTCAGGGCAACCTGGTCAAGCGATCCGGAGGGATTCAGGGAATTCCAGAATTGCCACGTGCGGAGGTCCAACGAACCAAGTGCATCACGGAGGTCGTCATCGAGTGCCATGTCACTGGCTGACAGGTCAATCGCCAACCTTGGGCCCTGGGCATCCAGCTGCCCGTGACCGCTGCAACGCAGGAAGGCATGCCCCTTGACCCCGGTCACATCTTGAAACTGCCAGGTCTTGTCTGCCAGCTGAAATCGCCCTTCCAACCGGTTGATGGGGTAAGGGAAAGCCTTGTAGCGTATCGCCCCGCCGCTCAGACGGACCGCTAACTGCCGATGGGCCGGGAGACGCTGACCGTCATACTGAAAGGCCGCCTGTTCAAGCAGGATCTGGCCGGATGGCTGCAGGGACCGCATGAATTGCTGAGAACGGGGATCCAGGGCAGCCAGGAGTTCATCGTCCAGCGGGACCGGGCCACTGGCAGCCAGCTTGAGCCAGCCTCGCGGTGCGTCAATTGGATCCTCGATTTCGGCAGCGAACTGCAGTGACTGGCCGTGTGCGTAGGCACGGACATTCTCCAGCGTGAGCATCCCGTTGTGGAAACGAATGACACCCCGGGCGGAATCCAGGGGGTAAGGAAAGCGTGCATATCGGAAGGCCATGTCCTGGAGCGTGATGACCAGCTGTCGGTCATTCACCCCGGTCCCTTTTTCCATCGACCAGTTCACATCGACCATGCCAACCGGATCAAAAGAACGCATCGGTTCCCGGATGGTATCCGGCAGTCGAGAGATAAGCTGCCGGTCGATCGCCAGGTGCTTGACCAGCAGGTGCATGCTCTCGGAGAGACCGCCCTCGTGCAGTCGCTGGTAAAAACCAGCCAGCCGTGCCGTACCAAAGTGGGCGGTGATGTCATCAACCCGAAGTCCGCTCCCATCCCAGGAAACATTCGCCGCCACCCCGTGGACCGGGTAAGGCAGGCGGTCATCCTGGATTTGCCCGTTTGTCAGCTCCGCATCCAACCGCCCTCGCAGTTTCGCCGCTGGCTCCTCGTGCCCTTCCAATGCCACCGCCGTCTCGGAATCAAGTGAGCCAGCCAGCTGGAAACGGGCATCCAGGTCCCCGGAAATTCGAGTCGATTTATCCAGGGACTCCACATCCATCTGCCGGGCAGCAAGGGCGGCAAACAGGTTGTTCACATCGAGCGAACTGACCGTTCCCTCAATACCCCACTGTCGAGATTCCAAATCTAGCCGGGCGTCAAGACGAAGTGCATCAAAATCACGGCTGGTCGCAGCCACCGCCAGTTTCCAGTGCGAGTCCAGCTGCTCATCCGGGGGAGTTAATCGCAACTGGAAATTATCCACGATAATCGTCCCAGACAGCGGCCCATTAGAATCGGTGATTTCCGCCTTGCCACCCTTGATCTCCACCGCTGGCACATCCTTCGGCAAGAGGGGGATCGCCGGGCGCAACTTTGTCAGGTTCCATTGTCCAGATGCGAGGCGTTCTGCGATCAGCCGCGGCCGGACAAGAACCACTTCCTTGATACGTGTGGAGCCAAGCATCATGTGACGGGTATCCAGGTTCCCTTTCAATTGCACCTGCTCGGCCATCAGTATCGGCCGTGGCCTGGATTTTCCCTCGATCGTCGGCAGGGTCGCAGTTACCCCTGAAAGCAGGATTCCCCCGGTTGTCTGCCGGACCCCGGCGACATGCCACTTCACCTCGGGAAATCTCCTCTGCAGCTCCTGCTCCACCTGCACCGACAGGCGTCGCTCAAGCTCGTGCTGGATCCACTCCACTCCTACCAGGGCAGCGGTGGCCATCACCGCCGCAAAGATGACGATGGTTCCCAGTGACCGCCGCGGGGACGGTAGGTATTCCGCTCGGCGCGGTGACATCGGCAGCCTCCTTGCTGGTCCCATTTGCGGGAGTCCCTGCCATCCATGGCAGAGGGCGCCGGGAGAGTGGTAACGGCCTGCGAGCGGCCTCAAACCGGAATGACTCGTTCCCCTGTCTGGCGACAACCAGTCCCCCCAACGCAATGCCACACAGGTTAGGAAAAAACGGCCTCCACGACAAGAGAAATCGGGCTCCCTGGGCCTCGGAATACCTGTCTCACAGGAAGACAATCGTCATTCACAGGAGAGCGTTTTGGGGGTCGGTGCAAGTGGGCTTGCACAAACGGTAGTGAAACAGCTATCAAAGGAGCTAGCAGCGGTCGCATTTCTGCCCATGGGATCTTCTGATCTTGGCATTACACAGGGTCTTTCAGCACTCCTTTCCATGAAATAAAAGAGCCATGAATATTAACCGAAGAGTCCTCTTGATCGCCTCTTTCCTGACGCTTGTCGCTGCAGGTGCTGGTTTTGCCACACGTGCAGCAAGTGGCGCCGCATGGGCAACCGATTTCAATATTTCTGGTGCCACTTTCGGGATGATCATGGGAGCCGGCTTCCTGGGATTCGGGATATTTATTTTCCTGGGAGGGATGCTGGTTGAACTGTTTGGCTACAAGAAACTGATACTGCTGGCTGTGGCTCTCCATATCGTCAGCGCCATCATGCTGCTGATGGCACCCTCGCTGCACGCAGGCTGGCTGGAAGCCGACGGTGCTGCCGAGGCAACCTCCAAGGTGACTGCCATGTTGTACTGGAGTGTTTTCCTGTTTGCTGTCTGCAATGGTCTTTATGAAGCGGTGATCAACCCGTTGATTGGCCAGCTCTACCCGGAAAACCAAACTCATTACCTCAATGTCCTGCATGCAGGATGGCCCGGTGGACTGATTGTTGGCGGAATCCTGGCAGCCTGTTTCCAGAACACCACCGCCTGGATTGTAGAGATTCCCTGGCAATACTCCCTGGCGACATACTCTCTTATCCTGATTGTCCTGCTCCTGATGGTTATCAAGGAGGCCTTCCCGGACACGGTATCCCAGGGTGGCAAGGTGAGCTTTCTCACTCTGTTCAGCTGCTTTGCTTCCATTCCCTTCCTGGTCCTGATCGTTCTTCATGCCCTGATCGGTTACATGGAATTAGGTGTTGATTCATGGCAAACGCGGCTCATGGAAAACCTGGTCGCAAACTCTGTAACGATCCTTATCTACACCTCCTTCCTGATGTTCGCACTTCGATTTTTTGCCGGCCCGATCGCTCACCGGATCAACCCGATTGGACTGTTGTTTGTGAGTTCACTTCTGGCCGTCGGCGGACTGATGTGGCTGGGGAGTGAAATTACCAGTGTTTTCATGATCTTTGCCGCGGCCACCCTTTATGCCCTTGGAAAGGCGTTTCTCTGGCCGACCATGCTGGCCGTGGCGGGAGAACGGTATCCCAAGTCGGGTGCGGTTGCGATGAGTGCCCTGGGAGCCTCGGGCATGCTCTGCGTCGGTTTTATCGGAGCAGAAATGATCGGTGTCCAGCAGTCCATCGCCACCACCACTTACTTGCAGGAAAACAACAAGGAAATCTACGAGGAGTACAAGGAGACGGAAACCAACTCCTTCCCTTCCTGGGGCGGGAACCTCGGTTTTTCCCTGTTTGAATTCGAGCAACTCTCTGCCAACAAGCAGCAAGAGGCGATGGAAAACAAGAGTCATCCCAACAACGAGGCAATCACTACTGCATTTGATCACGGCAGCCGGACGGCATTAACAAAGACCGCCATGATTCCTGCCGCGATGGCCATCGGTTTCCTGGCCTTACTGCTTTATTACAAATCCAGTGGAGGCTACCAGGTGCTCCGCCTGGAGGATGATGACAACGCAGCTTCCGCGGACGATGAAACAGCTTCTGCGGATGACGGTGGAGCAGCAGAGGATCCCTACTCTGCGGACGACGACGGGGGCGGCGGCGGCGAGGAAACCGGCTAGCGGCCGATCAGTCTTTCGTTTCGATATTTTCAAGGCGGCGGGTCAGTTTCAACTGCCCGCCGCTTTTTTTCTCGTCCCGGGTAACCCGCACGTTCCCTGGAAAAGTCTGGCTCGAGGGGGTCGTCTCGTCCTGGATCATCTCCAGCAGCTGGTTCCACTGCCGCATCCCCATCGCCTGCCGCGGCCAGTCCAGCTGGCACCAGATCTCCACCAGCATTTCTCGCACCAGCAGCGGGGGAACCGATGCCAGCGCAGAAAGGTCGATGGTGACTTTCTGCTGTTGATCGTCCCGGGCAACCGTCACCGCCCTCTCTGCCAGCTGGCCGGCGTGCGACTGGAGAAACTGCTGGGTTTGCCCGGCAAGTTCTGCCAGGTTCAAAAGGGATTCTTCCACCGACGGCTGGAACTCGCTCTTCAAGAGCGGCACCAGCTGGTGCCGAATCCGGTTCCGTGTAAAGTCCGTATCGAGGTTACTCTCGTCCTCACACCACTCTTGTCCCAGCTCATCGAGGTATTCCTTTAATTCCGCTTTATGGCAGCAGAGCAGGGGCCTTAAGAGCACGATCCCCTCGTCGAGCACCCGGGTGCGGGGGATACCGGAGAGGCCACGCAACCCCGTTCCACGCAGGATCCGGTCCAGGATCGTCTCCACCTGGTCATCTGCCGTGTGCGCGGTGACCACAAACCGGGCTCCCTCGCTTCGCGCCATCTCCAGCAGGAATGCGTATCGCTGCTGGCGAGCCTCCTGCTCATTCTGGAATCCCTGCTGGCCTGCCTGCCCCTTCACATGTTTGCAGCCAAGCTGTCCTGCCAGCTTCTCGACAAAGTGTGCATCCCCGGCAGATTCCTCTCTCCACTGGTGGTCAAAATGAGCAAGCACCAGGTCTGCCTTCCCTCGCCCGGCCAGCACCGAGAGAGCACAGGCCATCGCCACGCTGTCAGCGCCTCCGGAAACGGCCACCAGCACCGTGAGACCCTGCCATTGCTCCACCGGCCAGCTCAGCTCAAGCCTCTCCACGAGCGAGTGGTCGCTGACAATCGAATCCATGGGATGCCTCTACAGGAATTGAACTGCCAGGGAACCGGAAATAGTTGCAGTTTCATTTTACTGTGGTAACATACTGCACGGAGCTCGTGCTGCAATGCCGCCTCGGCATCCAGCCTTGCTCCATGATAAAACCAAAACTCATTCCATACGACCTGACAAAGATAGAGCTCTTTCATTCGTGCGGTTGCCGGGAGGCGAGAGCGTAACTCGAAACCAAGTTACCACCGCAAGCGAATCATTGATCACGTAAATGTCCATGAACCGACACATAAACAAGCACTCGTCCACGGCGAATAACTCGTGGCTGCTGGATCTTACATATGCTCTCCTGCGGATTGCCCGCTGGATGATGGGCAAGGACTTGCAACTGAAACCTGTTCCGGTGGAAATCCGCAAGGGACACCGTGCGGGTCTCACAGAGCATCCAGAATTACCAGAGAATTCCGGCATTCCACATTTTTCCCTTTACGAGAACAGGCCATCGGAGGCCCCGTAAAGGCGAATTTCCCGCCAGGTTTCCAGCCCGGAAACCGGACGACGCAGGCAAGGGAAGCAGTTATTCCCCTGCAACGTGCTTTCTCGTTTCATGACGTGCGGATCAGGACCGCTTGCCAGCTGGATGCTCATGCTCCTGCTGCTTCTCCTCGCATGATGATCACGAGCTGATCGCCATTAAAGCCGGGGGCAGATCATGAACCAGTTCGGCGTCACCGAAGTGATAATTGCTGCTGGCGCGAGTCTTCTCACGTTCATTCTGATCAAGCTGATCGATGCCCGTCTTGGTCACAGACGAGCCCAGCGGATTCTTGACCAGGCCCAGCAACAGGCGAATAACGACGCTGCGAACAGGCTCCGCGAGGCGGACCTGGAAATCAAGGAACGGTCGCTGGCTGCTGAACAGGAGCTCTCGGCCCGCCGTGACGAGCTTCACGCTCAACAACGGGAACTGGTTTCCCAGGAGGAAACGCTCACGCATCAATCGGAAGACCTNCNNAAACAGGAAAAACTCTGCGAATCCACCCAGCAACGATTGACCGAGAAACTCTCGGACCTGGATCNNCGTGNAGCGGACATGGGCCGGATAGAAGAACAGCAGCGGCAGGCACTTTTTGAGGTCACCGGTTTAANCAAGGAAGAGGCAACCAGCCGGCTGCTNAAACTGCTCGAGGAGGAGCTCTCCCGGGAGAGCGGTTCCATTATTATTCGCCATGAGAAAAAGATGCAGGAGATCTGCGAAGAGAAGAGCCGGGAGATCCTGATCACCACGATGCAGCGATATGCGGCATCCCACACTGCCGACTCTACCACCAGCACCGTTGACATCCCCAACGAGGANATGAAGGGGCGTATCATCGGACGGGACGGGCGGAACATCCGTGCCTTTGAGAAAGCAACTGGCGTGGACGTGATCATCGATGACACTCCGGGCGTAGTGATTGTCAGTGGTTTCGACCCGGTGCGACGGGAAATTGGCAGGCAGGCACTCGATGCCCTGATCTCCGATGGGCGAATNCATCCTTCGCGAATTGAGGAGATTGTTGCCCAGGTCCATTCCGAGATGGANGAATTCACTCTCAAGATGGGCAAGGAGGCGGCCCTTGAACTCGACATCCAGGGACTTCATGAACGCCTGCTGACAATGCTTGGCCGACTTCATTTCCGCACAAGCTACAGCCAGAACGTGTTACGTCACAGCGTGGAGGTCGCTTTCCTCACCGGCATGCTCGCCGAGATGGTCGGGCTGGATATTGAAACAGGCCGTCGCTGCGGATTGCTTCATGACATCGGCAAGGCAGCGGATCATGAACTGGAGGGAGGTCACCCCAAGATTGGAGCCGACCTGTTAAAGCGAAGTGGGGAAGGGGAAGCGGTTGTCCATGCGGCCCGGGGACATCATGATGAGATTATCATCGAGTATCCCTATACCGTGCTGGTGGCGACTGCCGATGCCTGCAGCGCTTCGCGACCAGGCGCCCGGCGGGAGTCACTCGAACGCTATATCAAGCGAATGGAAGAGCTGGAGATGATCGCCAAGGAACTGGCAGGGGTTGAGCGGGCCTTTGCAATCCAGGCAGGACGTGAACTGAGGGTGATTGTCAGTGCCAAGGAGACGGACGATGCCAGGGCAGCCCACATTTGCCGGGATATTGCCCGCCGATTTGAAGAACAGCTNACTTANCCCGGCGAGATCAAGGTGACGGTAATCCGTGANTCGCGATTCAGTGAACTGGCCCGTTAGGACCCGCTGATCACGAGCAGAGCTAGTAATCGACAGAGAGAGAATGAAAGGAGAGCCTGTGCGAATCCTGATGATCGGCGATATCGTGGGAAAACCGGGCCGCAGGATTGTCCGGGAGGGCCTTTCAGCCATCCGTGATCGACACGCGGTCGACCTGGTGATTGCCAATGCGGANAATGCAGCAGACGGTTCCGGCTTGATGCCGAACCACTACAAGCAGTTAATCGATGCCGGCGTGGATTGCATCACGATGGGAGACCACGTCTACCGGAGACGGGATATCTACGACACGCTGGAAAGTTCTGACAACATCATCAAGCCAGCCAATTATCCAAAAGACTCCCCGGGCAGGGGATCGACCACCGTCACCGCACCGAATGGCCAGCAGGTTGGGGTGATCAACCTGCAGGGGCGAGTTTTCATGAAACCGGTGGACTGCCCCTTCCAGGCGGTTGAAAGGGAACTCGCCTCCATGCCGGCNGCGGTCCGGGTGGTGATTGTCGATTTCCACGCTGAGGCCACCAGTGACATGCAGACCATGGGACGCTACCTCGATGGCCGTGTTTCCGCCGTACTGGGTACTCACACTCATGTTCCGACAGCCGACGAGGAGATCTTTCCGGGTGGGACTGCATTCCAGTGTGACGTCGGCATGACCGGCCCCCACGAGAGCATCCTTGGACGCCGCATTGACCGTGTTACCGAAGCCGTCACTACGTTTCGCCCGGTCGCTTTCACGGTCGCCTCGGGCGACGTCAGGCTCCACGGTACGCTCGTACAGATCAATCCCAACGATGGCAAGGCAACAGGTATCGAGCGGCTGGTTGTCCGCCGGAACGAGGTTGACCAGTGGCTCAGTGAAGAGAGCAGCTGACCCCTCATCTGCCATTTTTCATCAAACCGGCCTTGCGGCACGGGGCGACGCACAAGTATCCTCTGCCAGCATTTGTCGAATGAGGGCCTAGATGAGGGCCTAGATGCAGTTGCCTGAACGACGACCGTGGAGCCTGGTTTTTCGATTCCTGTTAATCCTTGCGGGACTTGGACTCTTTAGCCTATTGCTACTGGCATGCAAGCTTGATCCATCCCCACNGGGTTACGGGACTCACCGCCAGCTTGGGCTGGAAGAGTGTTTCTTCGTGAGCAGACTGGAGATTCGCTGTCCATCCTGCGGCATGACAACTTCCTGGTCACTCCTCGTACGGGGCCGACTGCTGGCAGCAATTCGAGCAAATGCCGGAGGATGCATGCTGGCCGTTGCCGCCATCGCGGCAGCACCCTGGCTGCTTCTTTCTGGGTTGGCGAGTCGCTGGATTACTCGTCCACCCAGCGAACTGGTCAGCCTTGTACTGCTGGCATGCTGGCTTTCGATCACCTTGCTTAACTGGATACTGAACATTCACAACATCTGAAAGCGGATTTACCATCATGAGAAACCGGCCGAAGAACCTCTTCTCACTCCATGCTCTCCTCTTCCTGGCGCTGCTGGTGATGCCATTGACCGGTTGTATTGGCTTGATTTCCCATGGCCTCTACGTGCTCAAGGGAGACAAGGTTCCGGCTTCCTACAAGGGCCTGCAGGGCAAGCGAGTTGCGGTTATCTGCGTCGCCGGATCTCCCGCCTCCGGCCCATCCTCCCCTCCGAACATGATTGCCCGGGAAGTCGGACGGATCCTCTCCCAACGCGTTGAAGGACTGGAGCTGGTTCGGGCAGATGAAGTTGCCGACTGGATCGACCGCAACCAGTGGAACGAGATTGACTACACGCAGGTCGGGGAGGGGGTCCAGGCGGACCTGGTGATGGCCCTGGACCTGGAAGCTTATCGACTTCGTGAGGGTGCCACCCTGTTCAAGGGCAAGGCATCCGTCCATACCACGGTTTTTGACATCGCCAATGGCAGTGCCGTCGTATACGAGACTTCAACGTTCGATTTCACCTACCCGGAAAACGGTGCTCGGCATTCGACCGAGACGAGCGAATCGTCCTTTCGCCGGCTCTTCATACGGGGCCTGGCGCGGCAGCTTGCAAAGGACTTCTTTGCTTATGACCGCAAGGAGGATTTTGCCTACGACGTGACATCGATCTCAGGCAACTAGCAAACCACGTTCTCAAGCCACAGCTGGAATGAGCGGGGCAGCGATTTAGAGCTTCGGCGGCTTGCGCTTTGGCGGTGGCTTCTTGATCATGTTCCTGGCATCGTTGACCGCTGGTGCTGGATTTCCACCACCGCCAGCACCCGGGCGAGGCGGAGGTGCCAGGTCGGTGAAATCCTCCATCCACTTCCAGCCGATCGGCTCATCGAGCTCACGCTGGGCAAGTAACGCCCAGGGGGTACCAGGNTGGTTCTCGACNACTCGCCCAAGGTACTCCCGNGCNTTCTTACCAGCATTCTCCAGCTGACTCCCAACGCCGCTTACTCCATCTACCGGTGTAAGTTGCCAGGTATTGTTCTTGGCATTCTTGAACTTCAAACCCCGNTTGGCCTGNGCCAGCATGGCGTTGTAGGCCTCGGTGCGAACCTTGACCGCCAGCACACGTCCCATTGCCAGGTCGTAACCCGCCTGCCANCGCAGTGACTGTTCCTTGGATCGGGATGACTCGCCCAGCTTAAGCATTTCATGCAGGGCGTTGATCTTGGGTTCCAGCTGCGCGGCCAGTTTCTGGGCTTCGGTGAGTTCATTCGCCAGGGTCGCCTCATCGCGTTTTACAAAACGCNTCTTGGGCTCTGTCATTGGCGCCACCCACGACTGNTGTGCCGTGTTCATCATCGAGCTGCGCATCGGGCTTGCCTTGATTCGCCGCAGGTACTCCTTGGCAGAAACATACTCGGGCCGGTACCGCCGCATCACCTGGGGATCGAAGAAGTGCTTGATATGTGCCGAGAAACTCTCCGTCTCCTTCCGCGACACTGCTCGCGTGACGTTGCGATTGGGATGCACCGCNAAGTAAATCCCGCCAGTCTCGTAGGAAAGGCGTGTCAGCGAGAAGGGGCCGAACCCCGAATCGATGGGATCCTTGTCCTCACGGGAACCGGCAAAATGGAGCTTNATTCTCTCTGGCAGGAACGATTCNGGACCCTGGCTGACTCGTCCCCACTGGGCCGACTGGTCAAACTCGGGGTTCGGGTCAACCCACTTCACCAGCGTTTCACGGCGGCCAAAGGGAGCGGGCACACCGACCACGTAAACCGGAACACCAAGTTTCTGGCAAAAACGGGAGGTCGCATCGACTCCATCCTGGTCATCTCCTGCCTCGTCAGTGACAACGATCACCATCACGTTGCGCTTTGGTTCCCCGTTTTCATCCGGGGCCCGGTAGCCACTGTAGGCATTGGTTGCTTCATAGATTGCCTGGAAAACTCGTTCCGTGCCCGAGTCATCCTGCTCGATACCCTTGACTGCCTGCTTGATCTCGACCAGGTTGTCCGTCGGCTTGGCCAGCATCGCCCGGACCTCGCTCCCAAATGCGTAGACCGAAGTGACAAGCGGCTTCTTCTCGTACTTGGCGAATGCCGGATTCTGGGCGGCTTCNAGGATGCCAAGTTCCTCGTAGATGCGGTCAAACCTCGCGTGGATCTCCTCNCGNTGCCGGGCCAGGCTTCCGGACTGGTCAAACAACCAGAGTACCAGGGTCCTGCGCTCCTCCAGCGAAAGCAGGATCTCATGNGTAATCCGGTCGATCGCGCCGCTGGCTCCGGTTGTCCCCTCGCCAACATGTCCCTTGACCGCAAGGATCTCGTTGTAGTGGAGCCCGGTAGCAACCTCCACCTGGTTATTGATCTCGATCTCACCAATTTCCTTGGGCGTCATATCCTGGGGAATCGGGATATCGGAGACTTCCGACACCAGCGGTGCTTCTGAGAAAGCCATCTCCGCATCGGCATTGCTGTTCGCTCCGATCTCGATCGTCGGCTGCTCACTAAAAAACACTTCCTCATGACTCTTGAGCTCTACCACCTCGTCCTCAAGTGGCGTTTCGANCGTCAACTNGACATGGTCGTTCTGAAACACGAGTGGCCAGAGGCCAAGGGCAACCAGGACGCCAATATGAATCAGGACACTTGTCAGGAAGGCAGCGGTATCACCGTCAAAAGGAGTGTCCTCTTCACCAGTTCGAACCTGCCACCAGTTCTTCAGACGTGAGATCACAGTCGAGTTCCTTATGATTCTGCTATCTGTTCCCACAGGACAAAGTAGCGGCAATGCCACTCTTATCCAACTGTCATGGGTCTGGTTTGCCCGCGCCCCTCANAAACAACCCACGACATGTCTAATTGTCACTCAAATACGCTTTCAAGGCAAGGAATCCTTGGTTCCGATCCAGGTCCTCTGGTGCTCTTACTGCTAGAGCGAATGGGGGCCGGGAAAGTACTCATTTGCATTCCATGCGCTATAATAATCACTACAGGCAGAAAAACATGGCCCCCTGACTGTTACAAATGGTCTGGGGGCCAATCAATCTGGCGGACTCGACCGATAATAAATGCAGTAGAGCAATGGTTAGTCGACACATCAGGGCCATCGAAGGTTGCCCGGGACAGGAAACGAAAATGAGAATCCCATATCTTCTCCATCGACCACCTCGAGCAANGGGCATGACCTGGATTGTTACCGGGATCAGCCTGCTGGCATTCTCATGCATGATCCTTCTTCAGCAGACGGCCTCTGCCCAGAACGAGGGGAAAGATGACGAGAAGGAAATCGCCAAGCCACGTCGGATCACCCTGAAAACCAAGGATGGAGTCCAGCTTTCCGCTTTTTTCCTGGAGGGAAANCTCAAGAAGGAATCGATGCCGGTGATCATGCTTCATGGNTTCAAGGGANCAAGTGGNGCNATGTCGCCCCTGGCGCTGCGNATCCAGAAAGAGGGGCACACGGTGCTGGTTCCTGACCTCAGGGGTCATGGGAAAAGCACCAGCCAGGTGATCAAGAAGGCGAATGGACAGACCGATACCANGCAACTNAANCCGGACAAGNTCACCANGNNTNACATCG
>PANG01000069.1:14767-15474 GCA_002708345.1 Planctomycetaceae bacterium
ATGAACGANGATGTCGAAACCTGCAAGCGTTTCCTGATGGAACNACANAACGCAGGGGAATGCAATATCGAGAAACTCTGCNTNGTNGGAGCNGGCATGGGGGCCCTGGTGGCTNTGAANTGGGCCNGGANNGACTGGAACGCNCCTTNNACNCCATTTCTGAAACAGGGCCAGGATGTCAAAACCCTGATCCTGATCTCGCCACCCCAGTCATTCAAGGGTCTCACCAACCAGGCAGCGCTGGCACAACCGGTTGTCCGAGGTGGCCTCAACACCCTGCTGATCGTGGGAAACGAGAACAGCACGGCGCTCTCCGATGTCAAGCGACTCTACAACCGGNTNGAACGGTACCACGGGGCCANGCCGGATGATNNAGCAGCCCTCAAGGATCATCGCCTGTTCNTGGTGGAGCTGGANACCGATTCCCAGGGATCGGCCATACTGCGGGAAAAGAACCTCAAGCCCAACCCGAATGAAATCATCTGGACATTCCTGCGCAGCAAGATCGTCAACCGCGAGACACTCACCTTTGCCGGCACGGATTTCATCCTGGAATGGAAACGGCGAGGGAACATCTTTGAAGAGAAGCCGTAAGGCCTGGCACTTGTTGCCTGACGGCATGACCGGCACGATTGTCACCTGCGGCACATTTCTCCCCGACGACCTGCCGTTATCCCTGTCCCTGTGACTGCTGGTGAAGCTCGCCA
>PANG01000070.1 GCA_002708345.1 Planctomycetaceae bacterium
GTGCCGAGATCAGCCTCGCCGTGAGCCTCGTTGGAGCGGAAGAACTGGTTCGCCAGGGCTGTTCCGGGAACGGGAAGATCCAGCTCCCGCGCGGCGCTCATGCAGATATTCAGGTCCTTCTGGATGAGCTTGACCATGAAGCCCGGGTCGTAGTTTCCCTCGATGATGGACTTGCCAAGATGCTCGAGAGACCAGGAGGCCGCCGCCCCGCCGGTAACCACGCGATGCATCTTCTCCAGGTCGATCCCCGAGCGCGCGGCAAGCGAGACAGCCTCGCAAACGGCCAGCAGGTTCACGGCGCAGAGAATCTGGTTGCAGGCCTTCGTGACCTGCCCGGCGCCGCTCTCGCCAACCAGCGTGATTCGGCTGCCCATCGCCTCGAAGACCGCCTCGGCGCGCTCGAAGGCTTCCTGGCAGCCGCCCACCATGATGGTCAGGGTACCATTCTGAGCCCCGATGTCTCCGCCGGAGACCGGGGCATCAAGAAACTGAAAACCGCCGTCCTCAAGCCGCTTCGCGATCTCCCTGGTCACATCCGGAGAGATCGTGGTCATGTCGATGAACAGGGTGCCCTCGGCGGCCCCGCTGACCGCTCCGTCCTCACCAAAGAGAACCTCCTCCACATCGGGAGAATCGGTGACGATCGTTATGACAACGTCCTTGCCTGAGGCGCATTCCGCCGGCGTTGAGGCCTTCGCGGCTCCAGCGGCGACAACCTCTTCACACCTCGACTCGGTCCTGTTGTAAACGGTCACCTCATGGCCTGCATCGAGCAGGTTCTTCGCCATCGGGCGCCCCATGATCCCCATACCGATAAAGCCGATCTTGGTACTCATTTCAGATCTATCCGGCCAGGCCGGACTCCATTGTCATTTCATGATGAACGATACGGACAACCCTTGAAGTATCCGGCATGGTAAGACATTTACCCTGACCGGTAAACGGCCGACTCAATCGAGGAAGCGAAACCAGCCATGGTGGCTCCAGGCCAGGCGCTCGAGAAAAGACAACGCGCCCGGGTCGAGCTTGCCTTCTTCCCGCAGGCCGTAGGTGATCACCCGGGCGCCGCGCAGATAATTCCACACCAGGAGGCTCGACTCGACACTCCAGTAGTCGCCACGGTCGAAGTCTGTCGCCAGCACGATGGTCTCGGCCTCGGGCAGACCGGAGAGAACCGCCTTCAGTCCGACCTCGTAGCGCGCCCGGGAGATCAACTGGGAATTCTTTCCGGCGGGCAGTTCGGAGGCGACAAAATCAAGGCTCTCCTTGCGCCAATTCGGTGAGGTACCTGGCGCCCAGCCGGACCTCAGCAGAGCCTTGGAATGAAACCGGGCCAGGGCGAAGCGCAGACCCGACGGCGGTTTCTCGAGCGACGCCCGAAGGGCCAGGTACGCCAGCCGAGTGCGCTCGATGAGAGGACGCCGGGCCCCTCGCTTTCTCGTGAGAGACTCGCGCTCGTAAGGTCTTGAGGCATCGAAGAGGAAGACCGCGCCCGCGCCGGCCTCGGTGAAATAAAAACCCTTCGCCTTGTCGCCGGGCAGGATCATCGAGAAGGGCCGCGCGGCGGATCGAACAGCCCTGTCGGTCGCCGCGGCCCGGACCCTGGCCGCGGGAAGACCGGCAACGGGCATGCCGGTGAGGCGCTGGAGGTCAAGCTCGAGATTGCGCTTTCTGAGCGGGTCAACGGCCGGTCCCTGGCGGGCGAGGGCTTCGAGAAGGAGCTCAACCGCTCCCTTCCAACGCCCCTGGGACAGCAGCATCCCCCCCCACCTGGCGAAGCTGGTCTCACGGCGGGCAAGAGCGGCCCTGAAAAACTCCAGCCTCTCCGCATCGTTAAAGCCGGCCACAGGGCTGGCGATCGCGCGTAAAACGAGCAGATATTCGGGCAGGCTCCGCCCCCTGGCGATCACCCTCTCGGTAAAATCGATAAGCGGCCCGCGCTGAACAGGAAGAGTCCGGGCAAGACGCTCGGCGAGCGCGAAGTGAACGGCGGCGGCGAAGGGTTTCCCCCCACCGGCGCCCTGCTCCCGTCGAACGTAATCCGCGATGGCTCGAAGCAGCTCTTCCTGGCCTTTGGCGGCCTTCCGCTTCACCAGGGCGAGTTCCCTGGTCTCGCTGGCGCTGAGAAGACCGTTGGCGATCACCGGTCGTTCCACCCGGGGACTGAGCAGGGTAAAGCCCTCCCCTTGAGGAGACTTCTCTCCGGAAGCCCCCAGGAAAATCTCGAGGGAGTGGCGCTGGCGATACTCCTGTGGAAAATCGACCACTGTTTTCAGTTCTTCTTCGTCCAGGTAATCGCCGGAGATCCTGAGGAGCGTACGGTAGGGAGGCCCCGCATCGCCAGGCACCCAGGCGTAGGATCCGTATCCTGAGAACCCGGGCCGGTTTTGCGTAGCCGTTGCATGATTTCTCCTGACCAGGATCTCCCGCCCTTTCCCCTCGGCAAAGGTCCGGCTCGAACCAGGGTAGATGGAGAAGGCCAGGAGACCGGATAGTTTCTCCGCCCGCGATGCCAGACGTCGACTGAAGAACTCCACCCTGCGCTGGTCGCGCAGAGCGCTGTTCAGGACGGGCCAGAAGGCGCTCCAATGCGCCAGTTGGAGGCGATCCAGCAGGGCATCCACAATCTGTTTCCTGATACCATCCGGCAGACGCCGGTTGGCCTGACCCTTCTCGAAACGATTCACCACACGCTGCAGGCTCTTGCGATCAGGCTCCACCCGGCACTCCCTGGCGCCCANTCGAACCTGGAAGACAAAGCCATCCAGGATCAGGCCATAGACCTCCTCCANCTCAATAAATCCCGCCAGCGCGTGCCGGTAGTGCCCCGTGGCAACACGCCCCTGCAGCAGGATCTCATCCTTTTTGACCTTGAGCACCTTCCAGGCAACCTCGGCCCCGAGCTCGAAACGCCGTGAAAAACGCGGCTCCCGGCTCCAATGCCCAATGAACTCCTGGGACTCCTTCAACTCGACGCGGCCGCTGAACCCATCGCCCACGGCCGGCAGCTTCTGCAACTCAGCAGCCCCAGGCGGTATTCCAGGAAGAAAGACCGCGAAGAAGAATAAAAGAACCCACGTGTTCGGTATACGAAGCATGGTACCCATCAGGCTACCGCCTGTCCGTCCCGCAGTCAAACCGNCAGGACATGCCGCACTGGACACCTCAGTCCATAGATGGAACTATGTCGGCATGTCGAAATACAAATCAGTCCTGCTGATCCTGACCCTCGCCCTGCTCAGCACCTTCGTCTACGCTCTCCAGGTCAAGATCAAGAACAAGCAATACAAGCGCACCCACCAGGCCGCGCTCGCCCTGGTCACGGGGAAGAAGGCCGCCGAGGCGGTCAAGTCGCTCAAGGCTCTCCTGGAAAAAACCCCGAAAGACGCCGAAACCCACTACATGCTCGCGGTCGCTCAGGCAAAGCTGGGCAAGCTGGAGAAGGCGGCCGAGGCTCTCCAGGGAGCCCTCGACAACGGGCTGCCACCTGGAAGGATCATCGGGGGCACCCGGACAGGCCTCGAGGTTCTTGCCGAAACAGAGATCTACAAGAAATTGCTCACCGACCACGGCAATACCGCGGCCCACGGNCCCATGCTCGGCTGCCTCTCCCACGATGGCGTGAAGATCTGGGTTCGCACCGCGCGCGAGGCCGACATCGAGGTCATCGTTTCTGAAAAAACCGATCTCTCCGAGCCGGTTGCCCGCGTCAAGGGNCGCTCAAAGAAAACCGAAGACTTCACCGCCGCACTGCAGGTCTCCGGNCTGGAAAAGAGCCGGCCTTACCATTACGGACTGGGAATCAACGGGGAGAAACCGGAGAGAGCGGGCGCCTTCCGAACCATCCAGCCTCCGGGCAACGGACTGTCCCTGCGGCTCGCCTTCGGCGGCGGCGCGGGCTACACCCCCCAGCACGAGCGCATGTGGAACACCATCAGCGACTCGAAGCCCGACATCCTGCTGCTGCTGGGAGACAACATCTACAGCGATGCGCCCCAGAGCCCTGAGATGCAGCACTACTGCTACTACCGACGCCAGTCCCGACCGGAGTTCAGAAAGCTGACCGCCTCGACCCCGGTCTACACGATCTGGGATGATCACGACTTCGGCGTCAACGACTGCGCCTACGGACCGAGGATTGACAGCCCCNCCTGGAAAAAACCGGTCTGGAAGGTCTTCAGCAACAACTGGGTCAACCCGGGCTACGGCACCAACAAGGCACCCGGCTGTTATTACGACTTCCAGCTCGGCGATATCCACTTCATCATGCTCGACGGGCGCTTCTACCGCGACAAGCAGGCCAGGAAGAAAAAGAAGGAGCCTGCGGCGAAGAAGAAAGCGCCCTCCATGCTCGGCAAACAGCAGAAAAAGTGGCTGCTGGAGACCCTGCGAGGTTCGAAGGGCACCTTCCGGGTGCTCTGCTCTCCCGTACCCTGGGTCTTCGAGGCCAAGGGAGACAGCCTCGACACCTGGAACGGATTCAAGGAGGAGAGAAACGAGATCTTCGCCTTCCTCGAAAAGGAAAAGATCGAAGGTGTCATCCTGATGTCGGCCGACCGACACCGTTCCGACCTGTGGAAGATCAAGCGGAAGAACGCCTACCCCCTGTGGGAGTTCAACAGCTCACGCCTGACCAACATCCACGTCCACTCGACGATGAAGGCGGCCGAGTTCTCCTACAACGCCAAGCAGTCCTTCGGGTTGGTAAGCTTTGACACGACCCTTGACGATCCGGCCGTCACCTACGCGGTCCGCAACATCGATGGCAAAGAGGTCTTCTCGAAAACCCTGAANCGAAGCGCCATGGCTCACAAATGATGCAAGCGTTCAGCTCCCTCAAGCTATTCTGTTCAGGCTTTCTCGCCGAGGCGGGCGCAGCAGTCCCTGCAAAGACGGCTCCACTCATCACAGATGACGCCGTCATTCTCGGTATCCTGCTCGTAGTTCTCGCGGCGATCTTCAAGACAGCATCCCTCAAACACCCGTTCTGGAAAAAGTTCTACACCTTCTGCCCCGTGCTGCTGCTGTGTTATTTCATCCCCTCGCTGCTCGGCAGCCTGGGCATCGTGGCCACCGACAAGGATGGCTCGAAGCTGTACTTTGTCACCAAAAACTACCTGCTGCCCACCAGCCTGGTGCTCCTGACCTTGAGCATTGACCTCAAGGGGATCATCGGCCTGGGCCCCAAAGCTCTCATCCTGTTCCTCACAGGCACCGTAGGTATCCTCTTTGGCGGCCCCCTGGCTATCCTGATCGTCTCTGCCTTCTCGCCTGAGATGGTCGCGGGCGATGGCCCGGAGGCCGTCTGGCGCGGCATGGCGACCTGCGCGGGAAGCTGGATCGGAGGAGGAGCGAACCAGGCCGCCATGAAGGAGGTCTTCGTAGTCGGCGACAGGATCTTCTCGGCCATGATCACAGTCGATGTCCTGGTCGCCAACGTCTGGATGGCGGGCCTGCTGATCATCGCTGGAAAATCACGCCAACTCGACAACTGGCTGAAGGCCGACACCAGCGCCATCGACACCCTGAAGGAGCGTATCAGCGCCTACCAGAAAGAGACCCTGCGGATCCCGAAGACGGCTGACACCCTGATGGTGCTCGCCGTCGGCTTCGCGGTGACCGCGCTGTCGCACTTCCTCTCCGGAAAGATTTCGGCGGGCTGTGAAGAGCTGGCTGTCACCAGCCCCTGGATCAAGGACTTCAACCTCACCAGCACCTTCTTCTGGTTGGTCGTGCTGGCCACGACCGGCGGGGTGCTGCTCTCCTTCACCCGCTACAGGAACCTCGAGGGTGTCGGCGCCTCCAGAATCGCCACCGTCTTCCTCTACCTGCTGGTGGTGACAATCGGCCTGAAAATGGACATCTTCGCGATCTTCAACAATCCCGGCGTCTTCGTAATCGGNGGGATCTGGATGCTGATCCACATCATCCTGCTTGTCGGCATGACCATCCTGATCCGGGCTCCGGTCTTCTTCATGGCCGTCGGCAGCAAGGCCAATATCGGCGGCGCGGTCTCCGCTCCNATCGTAGCGGCGGCCTTCCACCCATCATTAGCCCCGGTGGGCGTGCTGCTGGCGGTGCTCGGCTACGCCCTGGGGACCTACGCCGCCTGGCTCTGCGGCCTCATGATGCAGGCTGTCACCCCGGCCGGATAGCAGACGGAACCTGCCCCGCGGCTACTTCTCGGTTACCGTACACTTCGTGATCTTCAGCTTCTCAGAGGTCTTGCCGCTGTTGTCAGCGCTTCCGGCCTTCTCGATCGCCTTGACCACGTCAAGCCCCTCGACCACCTTGCCGTAGATCGTATAGTTCCCGTCAAGGGTGGAAGNAGGCCCGAAGGTGATGAAGAACTGGCTGCCATCGGTTCCCGGTCCCGCGTTGGCTGTGCTGAGAACCCCGGCGCTGTCGTGCTTCAGATCCTTTGAAAATTCTCCGCCAAACTGGTAGCCGGGACCATCCTGCCCTGTACCGGTAGGACAGCCGCCCTGGGCCATGAAACCCTGGATAACCCGGTGAAAGGTCAGGCCATCGTAATATCCAAGCCTGGTGAGATAGATCGCGCTCGATACGTGCATGGGCGCCACCTCTGGATTGAAGCGAATGCGGATCTTGCCCTTGCTTGTCTCCATGTTCCAGAACAGGCTCTTGCCCTTGGGAAAGACGTACTTCGGCGGCTTACGAAGTTTCTTGCGCCAGTTCGGAACCGACTTATTGACCTTGCCAGCTGCGATGAACTTGTCAATTGCCGCGAAGCTGAACTCTTCCCTNACGATTNGCGNCCGTGGNGATNGTGCACTTNTTCATGAACANCGNNTCNGNGGNNTTCCCNGTGCGNGANCCCNNNGNCTCNANNACCTTGAGCACNTNCANNCCNTCCACCACCTCNCCGAAGAGGGTNTGACGGTTGTTGAGCCAGGGAGTCGCCTTGAAGGTNAGGAAGAACTGGCTGCCATCGGTTCCAGNNCCNGNGTTCGCCATGCTGAGGAGNCCCNNGCGATCNTGCTTCACCGANGNNGAGNACTCCNCCGCTGTACTTGNAGCCCGGNCNGCCGGTGCCNGTNCCNANNGGACAGCCGCCCTGGGCCATNAANCNGGTGATNACNCGATGNAAAGGCAGGGTGTCGTAGAANCCCAGGCGGGTCAGGTAGATNGTGCTNGAGACGTGCATCGGGGCGACATCGGNCCACAGNNNNACCTTNATCNNNCCCTTNTTGNTTTCNATNTTCCAGAANTANTCCGTATCCCCNNNTCCAAAGTCGGCCTGGGGCGGNTTCGGCAATCCAAGTCCGCCAGCGCGGCGATGACTTNTCGATCTTTTTCGAAGAGATGAACTTATCGANCTCTGCGATCGCGGAATCCGGNGNCTTTTTNTCCTGGGAATAAGCGGTCGATACAAACGTCAGCGCCAGCGCGAATAAAACGCAGCCGGCTGAAACAAGNGCGCGNAATTGTGTCACTTCTGTCACCTCATCAGGTCAANCGGTTGTAGTACGCNACCCGCAGAACGGGTNNCCAAAAGAACGATCATTCTATTCTGNNTCCCTGAGTTCAAGAAGAATCNCNAAAAGCTCACCTCGCTGACATCNGCGCNAGGNNAAGAANNTTCAAATTACTGGAACATGGAAGTGAAGAACATTATGCTAAAAGCACTTATGACGGAAGTGAAGCTCGCGACACCACCTCTTCAGCTGATGATTCGAGCCCTGCTGCCGATTATTATCACCCTGCTTCTTCAGACGACCCTCACCAGGGCAGAAGACCAGGCGGCACAGCCCGACGCGTCGGCCATCAAATTTTTCGAGCAAAGAATCCGGCCGCTCTTCATCGAGCGCTGCCACAAATGCCATAGTGAAAAGAAACAGCGTGGCGAACTGCGCCTCGATTCGCTGCAGGCTCTGCTCAACGGCGGAGAATCCGGCCCCTCCATTATTCCTGGAACACCGGAAAAGAGCCTGCTCATCCAGGCTGTCCAATACCGCGAAGAACTCAAGATGCCGCCGAAGAAGCGGCTCTCCGACAGGGAGATCGCCGACCTCGCGGCCTGGGTCAAGATGGGCGCGCCCTGGCCAGGCNCGGCGGCTGGAAAAGCTCCCGCTGTGAAAGCGNCCGGCTCTGCCTACGAAGCCATCTTGCGTGAATCAGGAAGCCACTGGGCTTTCCAGCCTCTGAAGCGTGAGGCTCCCCCCCTGGTAAAAAAGAAAGACTGGATTCGTTCGCCGATCGACAGCTTTATTCTTGGCGCACTGGAGGACAGCAACCTGGCTCCCAGTTCCCCCGCCACCTCGGAAACACTCATCCGGAGGGTCTATTTTGATCTCATCGGCCTGCCGCCCAGACCGAAAGAGATCAGGGAGTTCACCTCAGACACCTCGCCGGAGAACTACGAAAAAATCATCGATCGGCTGCTCTCCTCTCCACGCTACGGAGAACGCTGGGGACGTCACTGGCTCGATGTCGCCCGCTACGCGGACTCAAACGGACTCGATGAGAACATCGCCTACATCCAGGCCTGGCGCTACCGGGACTGGGTGATCGACAGCTTCAACAGGGACAAGCCCTACGATGAATTCCTCCGCGCCCAGGTCGCGGGCGACCTGCTCCAGAGCCCCGACCCGGAGAGCGACTACGAGGACAAGGTGGCTACCGGCTTTCTCTCGATCGGCCCGAAGATGCTCGCCGAGGATGATGGCCGGAAGATGGAGCTCGACATCGTCGACGAGCAGGTAGACACCGTCGGACGGGTCTTCATGGGGCTCACCCTTGGCTGCGCGCGATGCCACGATCATAAATTCGATCCTGTCTCCACCCGGGACTACTACTCCATGGCTTCGATCTTCAAGAGCACCAAGACCATGGAGAACTTCAATGTCGTCGCCGTCTGGCACGAATACGAGTTCCCCTCAGGCGAAGAGCGCCAGCTCAAGGCGAAGCTGGAGGCGAGGCAGGGTGAGCTCGAGGCTCGCCGAAAGGCCGCCGGGGAAGAGGTGGAAAAATCGCACAGGGCGGCACTTGGCCCCTACCTCCGGGGCGCCTGGGAGTTGGTTCGTTTTCCGCCCCTGGTCCATGAGAAACCGCGCGAAGCGGTCGCCGCGAAGATCCCCGCCGCCGAGCTTCCCAGGCGGGGCATCCTCATCGAGATGGAAAAGTTCCAGCGGAAGGAAAAAGATCTCGTCGTCGACACCACGGGCTACGGAAAAGGCATCGGCGTCCTGCTCAGCAGGGTGAATGCCGCCGCCGAGTATGACCTCGAGATCCCGATGGAGGGACTCTACCAGCTCGATGTCCGGCACGCCGCGGCCGAATCCCGTCCCATGGTTGTCACGGTCAACGGCGACACGAGGGTCACCGGCGTGGCGGCCGCCATCACCGGGACGTGGTATCCCGACACCCAGAAATGGTTCCCGGCGGCGACCGTTCACCTCGCCCGGGGCCGCAACGTCCTGCGTTTCGAGCGCTACGGCGGCCCCATTCCTCATCTCGACAAGTTCTTCCTCAGCAAGCTCCCTCCTCCGCCTGAAGCTCCGGCCGCTGAGAAAGACCCGGCCCTCATGATCGAACTGGAAGATGCGACGAAAACCGCCGGCGACCTCGTCATTCAGCGCGATGGAAATGGCGAAGGCATCGGCATCCTCGCCAGCGAGAAGACCGCCTCCGCCGAGCTCGAATTGAACACAGAAGAGGAGGGCTACCGGCTCCTCAGAATCCGTCATGCCGCGAAGGAACCGCGGCCGGTCCGCCTCTTTCTCAACGACAGGCTTGTCGGCAATGCCTGTGGAGAGGTGACCGGGGGCTGGGGACCGGAGAGCCAGCTCTGGTTCTCTCAGGGAATCATCTACCTCCCGAAAGGAAAGAGCAGGCTTCGGATTGAGCGGACCGATGGCCCTCTGCCCCACCTCGACAAGCTCTCGCTCCAGTCAGTCAAGCCGGGGGAAACCGCGAGCGAACACCATCGAAACGCTTCCGAGGTCGCGCGGTCGCTCGGACTTCGCGCGGAGCTGCTGCGAGCCTGGGCGACCATCAGTTCCCGAGACCCCGCGCTCCTGGGGAAACTCGATGAGGCCGTCATGGCGGGTCTTGCCACCGACAAGATCACCCCGGCTCTTGGAAAAGAGCTGCTTGCCGGGACCGCCGCCCTGGCCGGAGAAGCTCTCAACCTCGCCTTCCCTGCCAACAAACGCGAACCTCTCTTTTCCGCCAAGGCCAGGGAGGCGATCGCGGCGATTGAAAAATCCCAGGCCGAGCTGAAAAAGAAAATGGCTGCCAAGCTGAAGGTCATGGGCGTCAAGGAGGGGAAGGCGGAAGACCTCAAGGTTCATCTCCGAGGCAACTACCTCACCCTCGGTGAGCAGGTCAGGAAGGGGTTCCCGACCTTCCTCGCAAGCTTCGACAAACCCGAGATCAAGACCACCAGCGGGCGGCTCGAATTGGCCCGGTGGCTCAGCGACCCCCGCCACCCTCTCACCGCACGGGTCATGGCCAACAGGATCTGGCGCTGGCATTTCGGCCAGGGAATCGTCAGGAGTACCGACAACTTCGGAAGGCTGGGCTCACGCCCGAGCCACCAGGCTCTGCTTGACTGGCTCGCATCGATGCTGGCCGACGAGGGCTGGTCGGTGAAGCGTCTGCATAAAGAGATCCTCACCTCGAGCACCTACCGGATGGGGAACATCTTCAACGCCGCCGCCGCCGAGCTGGACCCTGGCAACACGCTGCGCTGGAGATGGAGCAGGAGGCGGCTCGAGGCGGAATCCATCCGAGACTCTCTGCTCGAACTGGGCGGAAAGATCGACAATAAGATGGGCGGGCAGCTGCTGAGCGCGAACGCGCGGGCCTATGTCACAGGCACGGCCTCCAAGAACAACACCTACGACGACCCAAGACGATCGGTCTACCTGCCGGTGCTTCGCAGCGCGGTCTACGATGTCCTGCAATCATTCGACTTCCCCGACCCGAGCGTCGTCAACGGTGATCGTTCCACAACGACCATCCCCTCGCAGGCTCTTGTCATGATGAACTCGAAACTCATGGACCAGGCGGCCCAGGGCCTGGCGTCCCACCTGCTCAGCTCAGGCACCGCGGACAGCCTGTCCCTCGTGAGGCAGGCCTTTCTGCGGGTTCTTGGCCGACCCGCCGGCGACGATGAAGAAAATCGCTGGATCTCGATGCTCGTAAAACTTGAAGAAAGCTACCGGGAGGCGGGCGAAAAGGAAGCCAGGAAGAAAGCCTGGAGAAGCTTCGCGAGAGTACTGCTGTCTTCCAATGAGTTCATCTATGTAGAATGAATGAAGAGAAGAAGCAAAATCCGGACACCAACTAAAATGAATCACCACTGGACAGACCCCCTGGGCAGAACAAAGACCCGGCGACAGATGCTTCAGGAAAGCAGCGCCGGTTTCGGCGGGCTTGCGCTGAGTTGGATGCTCGGCCGTGAGGCGCTCGCCGAAGAGGCATCGAGCGCCAGCCCCCTGGCGATTCGCGAGGGCCATCACACCCCGAGGGCCAAGAGGGTCATCTTCCTGTTCATGCACGGCGGTCCATCCCAGGTCGACACCTTTGATCACAAGCCCCTGCTCGACCGCGACGATGGCAAGAAGCTGCCCTTCCCCAAGCCGCGGATCGTCTCCGGAGCGACCGGCAACCTCCTGCGGTCTCCCTGGAAGTTCAGGCCGCGGGGCGAGAGCGGTATTCCCGTCAGCGACCTCTTCCCCGAGGTCGGCGGCCGCGTCGATGACCTCTGCGTCATCAACTCGATCTACGGCTCCAACTCGCGTCATGGTGGCGCCCTGTTAGAATTGCATACCGGCAGCGATACCTTCGTACGCCCCAGCATGGGCTCCTGGATCTGCTATGGCCTCGGCAGCGAGAATGACGACCTGCCCGGCTTCATCACAATCTGCCCGACCCTCGGTCACGGCGGAGTCAACGCCTGGAGCTCGTCCTTTCTCCCGGCTCATTACCAGGGAACCCCGGTAGGCTATACCAGCGTTCCGGCGGACAAGGCTAAGATCCCCTATATCAGCAACCAGCACACACCCGGAACGATCCAGCGCATCGAGCTCGACCTCCTGCGGGAGATGAATGAAGAACAGCTTCGGCACCTCGGCAGGGACACAGATCTCGAGAGCCGGATCGGCTCCTTCGAGCTCGCCTACCGCATGCAGACCGCCGCGCCGGAGGTACAGGATATCGCGGGAGAATCCGAGGCCACGAAAAAGCTCTACGGACTCGACAAGGGCAACACCAGGAACTTCGGCCGCCAATGCCTGATGGCCAGGCGCTTCGCCGAGGCCGGCGTACGTTTCATCCAGTGCACCCACAGCTACAAATGGGATCAGCATGGAAACCTGAGAAAGGACCATACNAAGAACGCTGCCGAGGTCGATAAGCCCATAGCAGGGCTGCTCCAGGATCTCAAGCAGCGCGGCCTGCTGCAGGACACCCTCGTGGTCTGGGGCGGCGAGTTTGGACGCACCCCCACCTCCCAGGGAAATCGCGACGGCCGCGACCACAGCCCCCACGGCTTCACCATGTGGATGGCCGGCGGCGGAGTTCGAGGTGGCCTGCGGTTCGGCAAGACCGACGACTACGGCTACTACGCCGTTGAGAACAAGGTTCATTTTCATGACCTGCACGCTACAATCCTTCACCTGATGGGCNTGGACCACAAACGCCTGACCTATCGCTATGCCGGTCGTGATTTNCGCCTGACGGATATCCACGGTCGGGTGGTAAACGAGATCATTTCCTGAAAACGAGGGCGGCCCGGCGCGGGATCTCCGGGACGCGAATTCACGTAAACAATAAGGAGAAGCTGATGACATCTGGAAGACTCTTCGCGGCAGGCTCCCTCGCCGTGGCCATCCTGTTCACCCTCTGCATGCAAAACGTGGCCTGGAATATCCAGGCGAACAAGGCGCCGCGAGCCATCGACCCGGGCTCCACGACCAGGGCGCCGTCCGACGCGATCGTGCTCTTTGACGGCAAGAACCTCGACGAGTGGGTTGGAAGGAAAGGAGCCGCTACCTGGACAGTCAAGGATGGCATCATGACGGTCGCCCCGGGACAGGGCGACATGTACACCAAGAGGAAATTCGGCGATATCCAGCTGCACATGGAGTGGCGCACCCCGGCGGCCACGAAGCGAAAGGGCGAGAGCAAGGGTAACAGCGGCATCAAGTTCCACTCCGCCTATGAGATCCAGGTGCTCGACAACTACAAGAACCAGTCCAACCCCAAGGGGCAGGCCGGCTCGGTCTACAAGCAGCACGTTCCGCTGGTGAACGCCTGCCGCCCCCCGGGNGAATGGCAGACCTACGACATCGTCTTCCGCNCGCCCTACNNCGANAAGGACGGCAAGCGNGTCAAGNTNGGCACCTTCACNGTCTTCCANAACGGNATCCTNGTNCAGGANAANGNCAANATCNTNGGNCGCACNAACTCNAACANNCCNGTANCNCCNGANTANAAGCAGNCCTTCTTCCTGCANGACCACGGNTCCNTNGTCAGCTACCGCAACATCTGGGTGCGNGAGCTNNNGNGNNCCCCCCTGGACTGANTAGCTTGNCNGAACAGANNGACACNNCNGGGNNNGACNCCCTGANAANTGAGCTNGAATCGATGCTNNCNAANGACCTGGTGGNNGGCNTNGCCGGNCGCGNGGGCCTNGNNGACAAGCTNCTGCNCCACGCGNAGCTGACNCTTGCNGCCAACCAGCGGCTNAACCTGACCTCNATCGTCGAGCCGCGTGACGTNGCCCTGAANCATTTCCTCGACAGTCTCGCGCCGCACTCCCTNNTCAANCCNGGCGAGNNAGTTCTCGACCTCGGCAGCGGNGCCGGCTACCCGGGGATCCCACTGGCNTGCGCTCTTGACCTCCAANAGATGATCCTGGCNGAATCNACCCTCAAGAAGGCCCGCTTTCTGCAGGAAACNGCAGACGAGCTCGCGCTGCCCTCCATCNAGGTGATCGGNGAGCGAGGCGAGGAGATCCTCAGAAGGGTCAAGGTAGATACCGTCCTCGCTCGCGCTGTAGGGCCGGCCGAGCGCCTGATGAAGATGCTCGAGAGAGTCACCAGGAATTTCGGCAGGCTGCTGCTCTACAAGGGGCCTGACCCGACAGCGGAGCTCGCCAAGGCCAGGAACANNGCAAGCAACCTGAANCTCAGNGATGAAATCGTNNTNGCCTACGANCTNCCNGGNGGGATCGGCAGCCGNNNCATNGTTGAATACCGCCACNNNTNAGCNCNAGANCCTCCCGNCGGCCCCTTTTCAGCCAGCCGGGAAAAGGTTAAGATTGCCGCCTTCCTCAAATATGAAACAGGAGTTCCCATGGCGGAGAAGATCAAAGTAACGGGCCC
>PANG01000071.1 GCA_002708345.1 Planctomycetaceae bacterium
GTCCATCCGCAGCGACCAATCCGCTCGGTGAGAGTTTCTTGCCAGCACGAACTGAAGAAACAAAACTGACCATACAATTGTCCGACCCAAAATGGAGCCGGGCAGGAGGAAAACAGGGTGATGCGACAGTTACTCCTTCTCTGTACGGCAACGGCACTATTTGCCAGTAGCGGCTGCAAAATGCTCCCGACACGCTGCACGGACTGCGGCCAGGACCAGGCGAAGATGCAACAGCAGGCAAACCAGCAGGTGATGCAACAGCAGGCAAACCAGCAGGTGATGCAGGCACAGGCACAACAAGCAATGCCAGGCCAGGCCATGGCACCAGCCAACCCGATGATGCAGCAGGCCGGCCCAGCCAGCGCCGCCTATGCCTACCCGTATTACACGATACGGGGACCCCGGGACTTCTTCATGAAGAACCCACCCTCGATTGGCAACTAGCAGTCCTGCTCTAGTCGCGGTACTGGGAAACGATCAGCGTGACGTTCTGGCCGCCGAAGCCGAAGCTATTGTTGAGCGCGTGGGTGCATTCAACTTCCCTGGCTTCGTTGGGAATGTAGTCCAGGTTGCAATCCGGGTCCGGGTTTTCATAGTTGATCGTTGGTGGCACAACATTGTCCCGGATTGCCATCAGGCAACAGATCATCTCAGTTACTCCCGCTGCCGTGATCAGGTGGCCCATCATGCTCTTGGTGCTGGAAATTGGCGGAGCATTCTCTCCAAATATTTCCCGGCAGGAGTGTGTTTCGGTGCGATCATTTACCAGCGTGCTTGTCCCATGGGCGTTCACGTAATCGATATCCCCTGGCTCCAGGCCAGCTGCATCAATCGCCATCTTCATGCAGGCAATGGCTCCCCTGCCTTCCGGATGAATATCGGTGATTCGATAGGCATCAGCAGTGCTGCCAAAACCAAGGATCTCCCCGTAAATCTCCGCTCCCCGTTTGCGAGCATGCTCCAGTTCTTCCAGGATCACCATGGCTGAACCTTCCCCAAGCACGAAGCCATCGCGAAGCCGATCAAAGGGCCTGGACGCCCCGGTTGGATTATCGTTGTTCGTGGAGAGTGCCGTGAGCAGGTTAAAACCGGTCACACCCATCGGGTGGATCATGCTGTGAGCACCGCCGGAGACCATCACGTCGACAAGCCCCCGCTTGATCATGTAGGTCGCCTCACCGATCGCCTGGCTGCTCGCCGCACAGGCAGTGAGAGTATTGACCGAGGGACCCTGGATATTGAACATCCTGCAGATATGGCTGGCTGGCATGTTCGGCAGGGTCTCCAGTTCCAGCCGGTGGTTGAAGGCGGTGTATCCTGCCTTCACAAACTTCGCGTAATCGATGCCCTCCTCGGTAAGACTGGCGGCAACGGAAGAAGTAAATGCTTCAAAATCAACAAAGCCCTCTCCACAGCCAAGATAAATGCCGATCCGGCGGGGATCGATTNCGGCATCCATGATNCCAGACGATTCCACAGCCTGGGTCGCAGCACCCGCTGCAAACTTCGTGTGNCGTCCCCGCTCCACCCAGTCAGCCGGGTCAAGCCCCACNGCGGAGACATCCCAGTCCTTCACTTCTGCCGAGATCTTGGTGGGGAANTCACTNGCGTCAAACACCGTCGTGTAATCGACACCAGACTTGCCTTCCTTGACATTGGACCAGACCGTTTCCACATCATGTCCAAGCGGATTAACGCTACCCAACCCGGTTACAACAACCCTGCGAGTCATCTCGTCCGTCCCCTGGATTCCTGTGAAAACATCCTCGGTGCTGCCTGTTTTATCTTCCAAGGCCGTCCATTGTAACTACAAGCTGGCAATGCGACGATAACCCCGCCGAGAGAGAGGCNGGAGATTGTCCAGCACTAGTNGTCTAGCAAACCACTCTTGAATGCATTCTGCTCTGCTTCGAGCATATAGGCTGGTGGTAACTTTGGCTCACCCTCCGGTGTCTTTAGCACCTCGTACATGCCAAACTTGCGCATGCTGGAAAGGAAATCTGCCGGGTAAAACTGCTCGGCAGCCAGCCGCTGTGGGATGAAAGCAAAAACGATATCGACCTCCGCCTGCAGCTGGTCACCTCTGTGACTCGTCCCCTTCACGATCGCACCGTCATCCGTACAGNTCTCCAGCACAGAGGTATAAGTCAACTGGTCNCCNGGCCGGACAAGTTCATGGAAAANCGCGCGAGAGATCTTGGCCAGGATCACGCATTGCTCGAAGCCAACTGCCTCGCCAACCAGCAGGCCACCGGTCTGGGCCAGCCCTTCCACGATCAGGGTCGAAGGGAAAATGGGATACCCTGGCCAGTACTCGTGAAGGTGATCTTCCGAGAGACTGACCGTCTTGATCGAAATGGCCCGTTCACCACTTGTGAATTCCTCGAACCGATCAATGTGGTACCATCGCATCAGTATTCACCCAGGGATTTTATTCCCACATGGGGATAATTGGCTTGAGCCTCACCGTGGAGAAAACGCCAGGTCAACTGCTATCGGCTACAGCGAAAACGTACCGATCCGTCCTGGACGAACTTGTTGGTCACGCTTCGCCGCCATCCTCCGCCGTCGCTTCGCCGCCATCCTCCGCCGTCGCTTCGCCGCTTCCTGACAGCTTGTGTTCGACCATCTTGCAGAGGTCACCCACGGTCAACAGGTCGCCAAAACTCTTGAGCGACGGTTCCTGCTCAAATGCCGAAAGGTCGGCATACGGCATGCGCTGCTTGAGAGCTGCAACACCTGCCTCGTTGACACGGCCATCCTCGACATACTCCTCACTCGTCAGGATATCATCCGGCCAGAAATCGTCTCGATTGAGCGTGAGCCCGAAGGCCTTCTCCATCTGGTGCATGATATCGAGGAAGTCAATCGACTCCGCCCCCAGNTCTCCCAGCAGGGTCGCACCTGGAATGATCGGATCATCAGGAAAGAGTGTCTCTTCGAGGATCCCGCTTATCTGTGCACTAATCTCGTCGCTACTGGGTGCCATGGGGTACGTGCTCCCGTCATTGTTCAATAGTAATTGGTCTTTCGCTTTCCCCATCGGTGGGGATCAATTGATCTNTTTTGGTTCTTTCTCGGCTATCAATTCAACAGGCCANAGGATCGANTACTGTCGTTGTAACTTGATACGCAGGTAGTTATCCGTTATTTCTCTTTCNGGGTGCCGATCGGCAAGGTTGAATCGTTCGACGATCAAACGACCAGCCACGGCCAGGTTATCGTTGACGGTTCCCTGGGCCTTGAGCGTGGTCGTCGTTTCATCCTGCTTGATGATCTCGGCGGTGACCAACAGCGATTGCCCGGGGGCAACAAAATCAGCACANTTCAGGTTCCTGATCTCCTTGAGTACAACCATCGAGTTGGTGAAATTCTCACTCTTGCGAATCAGCCAGGCAGCCGCCTGGAACATCGACTCCACCATCAGTACCCCTGGCATACAGGGAAACCGGGGGAAATGGTCCTTCAAATACTCCTCCGCCATGGAGAGGGTTTTCACNGCCTTGATATGCGACCCTTCCTCCANCTCNAGGATCCGGTCAATCAAGCTAAACTGCATGAAAACGATTTCCTGCCAGCGGTACCTGTTTATCTCACCTCATTCTTCGTCAGGTTGACGAATCACCCAATATAATCCTCGCCCCAGATTGTCACAACCGGGAATCAATGGCCGCCAGTCAGCAAGAAAGCTAAACAACCATGGCAGCCGGGTAAAGATCGAAANATCCTGCCGGGAGATAAACAGGCCATGCGGTCCTACGATCGGTCAGGCATTGTCGATGGCTTCCTGAAGCTGTTGCTGCGAGAGAACACCTGGACGGTTGAAAGTCATGTTACCGCCCTTGAAAACCATGATCGTGGGGATACTACTCACCTTGTAATTCATGGCCGTCTGGACACAATCGTCGATATTGACCTTGCAGATCTTGGCACTCCCCTCGTTCGCCTCTGCCAGCTGGTCAATGACCGGCATCAACTGGCGACAGGGACCACACCAGGGAGCCCAGAAATCAACCAGCACCGTCTCATCAGACTCCAGGACCTCGCTGGAAAATGTATCGTCGGTCAATTCCAGAATGTTGCCCATCGTCAACTCCTTGCCTTGTAAAAACGACCATCGTCTGACCACCGGCGATTCTATCCATCACCGATTTTCTGTCAATTGATCCAGAAGGGCTTCTCCCATGCGGTGTTTTCTTGTTGAACAGGACAGCGACATGACGATCCGACAATCGGTAACGGATCAACCAGTGGAACTNCTTCCGGAAGGAGACCTGCTGGTCCAGGTCAGCTGGTCCTCGCTCAATTACAAGGATGCCCTGGCCGCCACTGGCCACCCCGGGGTGGTGCGGGATTTTCCGCACGTGCCCGGCATTGATGCNGTCGGAAAGGTGCTGGAGTCGCAGGATCCAAGCCTGCCCACCGGTAGCCAGGTCGTGGTCACCGGACACGATATGGGAAGTAGTCGCTGGGGAGGATGGTCCGAGCTGATTCGCGTCCCCGCCAACTGGGCTGTGCCGCTCCCGGAATCCCTCTCGGCCCGGGAGTCGATGGAACTGGGGACCGCCGGGTTCACTGCTGCCCAGTGTATCCAGGCGCTGGAACTCAACGATGTCCTGCCCNCTTCNGGACCGATTGCCGTGACCGGAGCCAGCGGGGGAGTGGGAAGCCTGGCCATCCGCATGTTGGTGGGCCTGGGCTATGAGGTGATCGCCGTGAGCCGCAAGGCAGAGATGACAGAACAGCTACAGGCCTGGGGAGCNTCCGAATGCTGGACTCCAGAAAAACTGGTCGATAAGCCCGACCGACCGCTGCTCAAGGCGGACCTGGCAGGAGCCATCGATACGGTGGGAGGAGATGCGCTGGTGGCATTGCTTCGCCGCTGCCAGCAGCGAGGCTGTGTGGCAGCCTGTGGAATGGCGGCCAGCGANAAGCTGGAAATGACTGTTTTCCCCTTTATCCTGCGGGGCGTGAGACTGGCTGGCATCGATTCAGCCATGACCCCGGCAGAGATCCGGAAGCAGATCTGGCAGCGGCTGGCCGGTGAACTCAAGCCAGCGAAGCTGGATGAGGGAGTCCAGGTCCTTGAGCTTGAACAACTTGAGCAGATCGTTGACCAGATGCTCTCTGGCACGACAAGCGGCCGTAGTATCGTGAGGCTGGATTCCGGCGAGTAGCACCAACCGGCCCGCCTCGCCACGCACATTTTCCCGCAAGATGGGGAAAATAGGTGCCCTGTTCCTCCTGCCCAACCGGGCAAGAATCATCCTCTACGGGCAACCAGGCCGATAAATCCCTTAGAGGAGTGTTCTTTCGGGGGGGGCTTAGCATGTTGACCGTTTTCTCATCACGCCATGGCCGTGACTGTGAGGGCAATAGCCGTCGGGATTTCCTCCGCATCGGGACCCTGGGCCTCTCCAGCTTCAGCCTACCAGGACTGCTCCGGGCAAGGGCGGCCGATCAGCAGCAAAAGGTCAAGCAGAAGTCGGTGATCTGGGTCTGGCTGGCAGGAGGACCAACGCATATTGAGACATTCGACCCGAAAATGACGGCACCCTCGGAGTATCGCAGCATTACCGGGGAAGCCAGCACACCGATTGCCGGGGTNACCATCGGTGGCAGCTTTGGCCGACTTGCCTCGCTCGTCGACCGGATGGCAATTGTCCGCAGCTTTGCCCATGGTGACAGCAGCCACGGAACAGCAACCCAGCGGCTGATGACCGGTTACAACGACCGAAGTAGCATGCGGCCGTCACTCGGTTCTGTTATGGCCCGCGCACGAGGGACCACGAATCCCGATACCGGTATGCCAAGTTACGTTCGTATAGGCTCCATCCGGGGAGATGGGCCCGGCTGGCTGGGAACTGCCTACAGCCCCTTCAATCCAAGCGGCCCGGCACGAAAGAACATGGATGCCAGCGTGGCGGCCGACCGACTACAGGACCGCCGCAGCCTGCTCAATGAACTGGACCGGCTCAACCGCCAGCGAGATGCCAGTGGAACCATGGACGGGATCGATGGCTTTGAACAGCAGGCTTTCGAACTCATCCTGGGAAGTGCCCGGGATGCCTTCGACGTCAACAAGGAAAGCCGGCAGATGCGTGATCGATATGGCAGTGGGCTCGGGGAGAACCTGCTCAAGGCCCGCAGACTCTGCCAGGCCGGTTGCTCGTTCATCACCGTCAGCTATGGCGGCTGGGACATGCANGGGGGAATTCTCAAGGGGTTCAACGGCGGCCGTTCCGAACAGGTCGACAAGGGTGTTTCGGCACTGATTGAGGANCTCGATGAGCAGGGAATGCTGGATGATGTGCTGGTCGTCGTGACCGGTGAATTTGGTCGCACTCCGAAGATTAACAGCAAGGGGGGGCGGGACCACTGGGGACGTCTCTGCACGCTGGCGCTGGCCGGTGGTGGCCTCAGCATGGGGCAGGTGATCGGCGAGTCATCACCACGCATCGAGGTTCCCGCAGCCCGACCCGTTTCTCCNCAGGACCTGATGGCCACCATTCTCCACATGTACGGGCTGGATTACCGACTGCAATACGTCAACAATCAGGGACGTCCGACATACCTGATTGAAGATGGTCAACCCATTGCAGAACTGGTTTCCTAGCACGTCCTCTTTNCAGCCCGGCAACCTGCTTGCCCACCCCAAGGCCGGTGACAATCCAGCGGACCCCGTATTCCAGGCCCCCGGACAGAAGAAACCATGAAACAGGTCAACTACGGTGTGATTGGACTTGGCTGGTTCGGTGAAAAACACTGCGAGGCNCTGGCTGCCATCCCCGGTGTCAACCTTCACTCACTCTGTACCCGGACCACGTCACGGCTGGAAGAACTGGCGACCACTTTCGAGGTCAAAAAGACCTTTACCGATTACCNGGAGATGCTCGCCGATCCGGAGCTGGANGCGGTCAGTATCGTCACGATGTGGGACCAGCACCTGGATCCCACGCTCGCTGCGCTGGAAGCAGGCAAGCACGTGCTGGTGGAAAAACCGATGGCCTCGACCGTGGAGGACTGCGAGAAGATCGTTGCTGCCGCCGAGGCAGCGACAGGTTATTTCATGACCGGACATATCTGCCGCTTCAATCCACGCTACGTGGCAGCCCGGGAAGCAATTCTCGAGGGCCGGATTGGCGAGATTATCTCGATCTACGCTCGACGCAATATTCCCGCCCAGGTGACCGAGGAGATCCTCAACAAGATCGGTCCCATCATCGGTGATGGCGTCCACGATACAGACCTGATGCTGTGGTACAGCCAGGACCAGATCGTAAGTGCCTATGCCCAGACGGTCGATGTGCGCGGCAAGAAGTTTCCGGACCTGGGATGGACCATCTATCGCTTTGCCAGCGGGGCGACCGGCGTGCTGGAGAATGTCTGGTGCCTNCCGGACAAGACCGCCTTCCAGATTGACGAGCGGATGGAAATCATCGGCACGCGGGGATCGATCCACGTGCAGGAGACCCATTCCAACTTCTCGATCTGCGATGAGGAGGGCTGGCACTCACCCGATACGACCTACTGGCCCTTGCTGCATGGCCAGCGAGCCGGTGCGTTGCGTGACGAGCTAGCCTACTTTGTCTCGGCAATCCAGCGGGACCAGCCGCCCGGTATCATCAGCCCGCGAGAGTCGCTCGAGGCGGTCCGCGCCTGTCTCGCTGCGGAAGAATCCGCTGCCAGCGGCCAGGTCGTCCAGCTGCACTAATGTCGTATTCATGCCAGCGGCTGGGCACCTCGCATATCGCCATAACCCCCACCCTTGGAACCGGTCGGTCGCGAGCCAAAGTAACGTGGGTCGTCATGCGGATCCTCTGCCGGCTGGTAACGGACGTCACACGATAGCCTGACCCGACCGACCGATGACTGGTTATCCAGCGAGCCATGCAGGGTCAGCATGTTAAAAACCAGCAGGTCGCCGGCCTGGAATTCCGTCGTCAGCAGCCGAACATCTCGCTCGACCGCCAGGTCCACCGGGTGTATCTCGTTNTGTCTCGCATAGGCCGCCGCCTGGACCGTCTCGTTGGATCGATCGCCTTGATAGTCGATCTGCNGAATCGGGTCGAGCAGGTCCGAGAAGGTATTTGAGTTTTCCACCACCACCAGCGGACCTTCCTCGATCGCTACGTCACCCAGCGGGATCCAGGCAGTGTGAATCGAGGTGGAATACCCGGCAAAAAAGGGCAGGTCATAATGCAACCGGGTGCCGGGACCCGGGGCCATCGGCCGCAGGTACATCAGGTCGTGAGNNCGGCTCGGCCGNCCCATCACCGCCGAGAGCAGATCACGAATCGGTTCTCCATGGGTGACACTGCGCAGCCNAGAGCCCTGGTTGACTGCGGACCAGAAAGTATCCAGGTCCGCTTCCTGTTCGGACCGCTGGCTCCTTCCCGTGCCAATTCCCTCGATCACAGGTTTCTCAATCTCTCCCACACCCGCCAGGCTCNGGAANACCTCNTGGCGGGCTGCCAGCACGGACTCNCGATCCAGTACCGACCGCAACAGCACGTATCCCTGGCGAGCGACTGTCTCTGAAAGTTGCTGCTGGTCGGCCACGTCGCCGTCGTACTCGAGCAACGGACCGAGCCGCTGGGCCGGTACGGGGCGATCCTGGATGGCACATTCCCACGTCATCATGGCAGCCNTAGGAAATNGAGATCACGTTAANNGCTCCACCGTCGATCGGGATGGTGTGTCCGGAGATGTANCCTGACGCGTCACTGGCAAGGAATGCAACCACCCCGGCGACATCCTCGGGTTCTCCCCAGCGTCCCGCCGGAACCTGTTTAAGCACCATGGCGGCACCCGCCTCGTTGTTCTGNAGCGCCTCGGTCATCGGTGTCCGGATCCAGCCGGGGGCCACGGCGTTCACGCGGACTCCCTTTGCTGTCCATTCTGCAGCCAGGTCACGAGTCAGGGCGACAATCCCCCCCTTGCTCATACCATAGGCCGAGCCGCCGCGACCCAGGCCCACCAGNCCACCTCCCAGTGCCGAGATATTGATGATGCTGCCACGCCCCTGGTCCACCATCACTCTCCCCACGGCACTGGACATATTCAGAACACCCAGCAGGTTAACCCGGAAGATNTCCTTCACATCCTCCAGCTGCGGGGCCAGCGGATCGACGCGACGGTGGATCCCGGCGTTGTTGACCAGCACATCGATCTGGCCATGCTCTGCAGAGAGCCGGGCAACCAGCTCTGTCACCTGGTCCTCCTCCCCCACGTCACAGCCAGTTGCCTGGACCNGGTTACCGGTCTTCTGCTGGATCCTGGACGCCTGCTGCTCGGCAGCAGGCAGGTCAATATCCGCCAGCACCGTCACCGCTCCCTGCCTGGAAAGCGCATACCCGATCGCTGCTCCCAGCCCCTTGGCACCCCCGGTAACCAGGGCCACCCGACCGGACAAGTCAAACAGGTTATCCTCAGCCACAGCCATTCTCCCTTTCGTGGAGTCCCGCTTNAATTATTCGCTTTGACAGGCTGGAACATCTCCAGCGTGTAACCATCCGGGTCGAAAAAGTAAATCACCAGTCCTCCCTCGTTAGGACCTGCCGTGATGGTGACTGGTTCTGACTTGAACTTGACACCCTTTGCGCTGAGTGCCTGGTAAGCCGATTGCAGGTCATCCACCGTGATACAGAGGTGAGTATTCCCTGCCCGGTTCGTTGCCCCATCTGCCGGCTCGCCGACATGGTTGAGGTACTGTACCACCTCCAGCGACTGGGAACTTTCCGGCTGAACGCGGAATGAGGCAACGCTCAGCTGGACTCCCTCGTAGCCTGTCTGCTGNGCTACGTAATCCGCCTCCACACATGGCCGCCGCCCGATCAGCTGCATGCCCAGCAGGTCACGGTAAAACTCGATCGAACGCTCGATGTCGGCAACCGTCATGCCCAGGTGATGAAGCTCTTGCAACTGCCATCCACTTGTCTCGTTCATCTGACTCTCCCGGGAATTACAGTAAGGTCCTGTTGTCCTCTACCAGTGGTTCTTCAATTCGCCGTAGCTGGTTTTTACCGGCCACCACCACCTCTGGCTGGTAATCAAATTCATTGGTTCCACAACGCCGGCTGGCTGTCCCCGAGGCATAGTGGTACTGCACTGCCCGCCGCCGACTGGTGGTCCGGTTGGGTGGTGTGTAGTGAAGCAGTTCACCGTGAAAAACAAGGGCATCGCCGGGATCCAGCGGAATCGTAACTGCCTGCTGCAGGCTGGGAGGCGATGTTGCCCCGTAATCATCCCCGGGACCCGCGTGTTCAACGACACCTCCCTTNTGAGACCCTGGCAGCAGGTGCATGCAACCGTTCTCCACGGTAGCCGGGTCACAGGCAATCCAGAATCCGAAAAGATCCGGTGGATCGAGCCGGAAGTAAGCATTGTCCTGGTGCCAGATCTTCTCCGTGCTGACATGCGGAGGTTTCATCAATGTCATGCTCTGCATCAACAACAGGTCAGGGCCGATCAATGCATGGGCAATTTCTACAAGCGAGTCATGGAATGCCAGTTGGCGAAAAAAATCGACGTGACGGGCCACTTGGAACAACTTCCGCACGCCCATCTCCAGCGTCTCCACCTGCTTTTCACCTCGCAGGACCAGCGGCTCCATCTGGATCAGCCCTTCCGGCAGATCCGGGTGCTGGTCGACCACGCGGGTAATCTCCTGGCAGATCGCCTGCACNTCGTCGAGCCCAAGCAACCGCGGGACGACAAAGTAGCCCTGCTCGCGGTACTTCTCCAGGAATCCAGGGTCCATCAACGAGATACTCTATTAAAGGGAAAGGAANCGGGTCGAAGAAAGAGTTGCCTCGAATGTCTGCTCGTCCACGCGGCGACCTGGCCAGTCAGGAAGAAGCCGCAATCGGTTCTCTCCATGGGCATCTGCCTTCTCTTTGTTTTCCAGCTGGAGCTGGACCTCGATCGGCATCTTTACCAGGTAAGGCTCTCGCTTCTGGATCTCTTCAACCGCTTGCCTGGCACCTACCGTGATCATCGTACGGGCCTTACCGGGAGCCACCAGCAGAGCGCGCTGCTCGCTCAACCCCTTCTTCACCGCCACGGTCACCAGGTCCACTCCCAGCAGGTCACGACCTTCCTGACAGACCGCCTCGTCCCCCTGGACAAGAATCACTGGAACCGCATGATCGTGACCAGCAATGATCGAGTAAATTGCCAGTTCCCCGGCCGGCTTACCCTGGATCGTAAAGCGGCGGCGGCCGGCACTACTCCAGGTATGGGCCAGCACACCTTTCTCCGTTCCCTCCATGGGATGAAAGCCAATCAGCATCAGGCCGTCAAAAGAGCTATCAAGACCTGCCAGCAGTGGAAGCGTACCGGTGCCGAAACCAGGGCCCCGGATCCAGCTGGCCCGCGAGTCCATCAACTCGGGGACGGTGCAGGTTCCACCAAAACCGTCGTCACTGACTACCACCTCGGTGGCCCCTGCCTGGAAGCAACCCTCGATGGCCGCGTTAATATCCCGGGTCATCAGCTCGCGGTATTCCTGGAAGCGGGGATTCCCCGGGGGCACGTTGCGAGACCAGTACTCGACTATCCCGCTGCCCCCCTCCGAATCACAGACAATGAAGATCTTCAAGGACCGCTTCTCGCGCTCGGCAGGCCGGGTTGCCGGTGCTGGGGACATGGTGCTGACAACAAGGACCACAACGGTACAGCAGCCAACCAGCACGAGGGCAATACGTGTCATCGGGGTCTCCCTTCTGTCAAACCAACTACCAGGCAGATTACAGCAGCGCCACAATCATAGACGCCCTGAGATGACACCTCAACAAACTGGCTACCGNGAACTGAAGCGGAGAAAGTCATGGCAAGTGATTGAATTCACTGACAGAACGTGCGATTTTGTGTACAGCCACCCTNCCGCCAGAAAGCACTTTCAAGAAAACAGAGGATAAAGACCTATGATCAGAAAAACCCACCTGGCCATCCTCAGCTCCCTCCTGCTGACAATGGTCAGCTCGCAGCTCACAGCCCAGCACACGGTCACCGCAACCAGCTCCCAGCGCATCCACCCTATCCTGATCCGGAATCCTGAGAGCCGCCTGCTGACGATCGAGATCCAGTGTAGCGCGGACAACGTGCAGCTCAAGGAGATTACTTTCGATCTCTCCGGCAGCGATGATATTGCCGACCTGGATTTCATCAAGATGGAAATCCAGGGAAGTAGCGTCGATTTCGCCGGACCGCTCGTTACCCGTCCACAGGAGGTCTTCACGTTCAAGGACCTGCTGCTTGCCAAGGGGACCACCACGATCTGGCTGAACTGCGGGTTGAAACCGACGGCGAACCTGTTGCACAAGGTCGATGCCGCTTGCAGCCGGATCATCACCTCCGCAGGAGAAGCCACGATCACCGACAGCACGCCCGATGTCCGCAAGCGAATCGGCTATGCACTCCGACGTCACATGGACGACAACGTGCATACCTACCGGATCCCGGCACTGACAACGACCCGCAAGGGAACCCTGCTGGCCGTCTATGAGATGCGGAGACGAATGGGACGTGACCTGCAGGAGGATATCGATATCGGGCTCAGCCGCAGCACCGACGGCGGGCAGACCTGGTCGCCGACCCAGGTGATCATGGACATGGGTGAGTACGGCGGCCTGGGGCAGGAACAGAACGGGTGCAGTGACCCCGGGATCCTCGTGGATCCTAAAACCGGCAGGATTTTCTGTGCGGCGGTCTGGATGTGGGGCAAGCCGGGCAAGCACCAGTGGAGTGACGATGGATCGGAAGCGGGGTTCGAGATCGGCAAGGCAGCCCAGTTCCTGATGGTTGAATCCACCAGCGATGGCCGTCGCTGGTCCGCCCCGCGGAACATGACCCGGGAACTGAAGCGTGAAGAGTGGATCCTGTTTGCTCCCTCTCCCCAGGGCGGGATCGCCCTTCACGACGGCACGCTGGTGATGCCCAGCCAGGGCCGCAATGAAGAAGGCGCTCCCTTCTCCAATATCATGTACAGCAAGGACCACGGTCGCAGCTGGACAGTCAGTAACCCGGCCGTCATCGGAAGCAGCGAGTGTCAGGCTGTCCAACTGGACGACGGCTCGCTGATGCTCAACATGCGGACCGAGCGAGATATCGCCCTCATGCGCAGTGTCTTTACCACTCGTGACCTGGGCCAGACCTGGACCGCCCATCCGACCCACCTGAAAGGGTTGATCGAGCCGAGCTGTAATGGCAGCCTGCTTCGCTTTGACTACCAGGACGGGGGGGAGAAGAAACACGTGCTTATTTTCGCCAACCCGAATTCCCAACAGCGGCGAGATCATCACACGCTAAAAGTAAGTTTTGACGAGGGAATGACCTGGCCGGAAGAATACCACCTGCTGCTGGATGTGGGTGGAGGAGCCGGTTATCCCAGCCTGACACGTATCGACGACCGGCATGTTGGGCTGGTTTACGAGGGAAGCCAGGCACACGTGGTGTTCGAAAAGTTCTCGATCGACGAGCTGCTGCATCGCGAGGTGAAATAGAAAGAACCAATGAACCTCCCTCTTCACACTTCCTGGGCAATCACGCTGCTGCTTTTTCTCGCACCGGTTTCCTGGGCGGACGAACAGGAACTTGTGCTACTCCAGTCCAACACGAGTGACCAGGGAGTCCACCACCACACGGTCCAGTCCCGCTACCAGTCGGGCACGACGCATCTCCGCGTGATCCTGCCGGACAACGTGAAACAGGGTGAGAGACTGGCATCGATCTACGTACTCCCGGTCGAGACCGGCCTGGAAACAGGCTATGGCGACGGGGTCGAAGAAATTCTCAAGAACGACCTGCACAACCGTTTCCGCCTGGTCTACATCGCACCAAGTTTTTCCCAACTCCCCTGGTATGCAGATCACCCCAGTGACGAGGGAATCCAGCAGGAATCCTACCTGCTCAAGGATGTGATCCCGTTTGTCGAGAAGTTCTACCCTGTCCGTCGCCAGTCCCGCCACCGACACCTGGTCGGATACAGCAAGTCAGGCTGGGGGGCCTTCACACTGATCCTCCGGCATCCCCACCAGTTCGGCCGGGCAGCCGCCTGGGATGCCCCAATGATGATGGACAAGCCCGGTGGTTACGGCAGCGGTCCCATTTTTGGTGGGGAAGAGAATTTCAGACACTACCAGGTCACCCGGCTGATCGAGCAGGCGGACCGTTCCTTCACTCGCCAGTCACGGCTCGTCCTAACCGGCTATTTCGGCAACTTTCGCCAGCACCATGTTGCCCTCCACGAGCTGATGGAAAAGCAGGGAGTATTGCACCAGTACCGCGACGGGCCGAAACGAAAGCATGACTGGCACAGCGGCTGGCTGGCCGAGTCGCTGGAGTTGATGTTTGAATGAGAGATTCGTTCTGCTTCGCGAAAGCCAATCTCTCGCTGATCGCACATCCAATTCACTTCTCTTCGGCCGGTTTGACCGGTGGAGTGCCTTCACTCCTGAGATCTGAAAGCACCGAGAGGGGATCACTCGTCCGTG